>JAJYTY010000006.1:0-21322 GCA_021792835.1 Pseudomonadota bacterium | reverse complement strand
TGGGCGAGGCGAAGGCGGCCGAGGCCCGCGTGACGGCCACGAGCAGCTGATCCCGCCATGGCCGCCTTGCGCACCGACACGGCCGCGCCCGCGCAACCGGACCCCTCCGCGGAGGGTCCGGGTGCGGTCCGGCTGCGCGTGCTGCGCTGGCGCGACGCGCGTTCGCGCCAGGTCGACGACTGGCTGGCCGAGGAGGTGCCGGTGGCGCTGCAGTACAACGGCGTGTCGCACGCGGTGATGCTGGCCACGCCGCTGGACCTGGAGGATTTCGCGCTGGGATTCAGCCTGAGCGAAGGCATCATCGACGAACCGGGCGAGCTCTACGACTGCGAGGTGCTGCGCGAGCCGCGCGGCATCACGCTGCAGCTGGAGGTGGCCACGCGCTGCTTCGAGGGCCTGCGCGAGCGCCGGCGCAGCCTGGCCGGGCGCACCGGATGCGGCCTGTGCGGCACCGACAGCCTCGACCAGGCCTTGCGTCCGGTGCCGCCGCTGCCGAGGGAGGCCGGAGTGCGGCCCGTCGCATCGCGCGCGATCGCGCGCGCCTTGCGCGCGCTGCGTGCGGGCCAGCCCCTCAACGAGCTTAGCGGTTCGGTGCACGCGGCGGGGTGGTGCGATGCCGAGGGGCGGCTGCTGCTGCTGCGCGAGGACGTCGGTCGCCACAATGCGCTGGACAAGCTGGTTGGTGCGCTGGCGCGCGCGGGTGCCGATGCCGGCAGCGGCTTCGTGGTGGTGACCAGCCGCGCCAGCGTGGAGATGGTGCAGAAAGCCGCACAGGCCGGGGTGCCCCTGTTCGTGGCGGTCTCGGCGCCCACCGCGCTGGCCGTGCGCACCGCGCGCGACGCCGGCATGAGCCTGGTCGGACTGGCGCGCGGCGACGACCTGGTCATCTACAGCGGTGCGCAGCGCATCGTCCTCGAAGCTTCCCCGAATCCATCCAGGAGCCTGATTCCTACATGAACACCGAACATCTGATCTCGATGGTCAACCGCATCGGCCAGTTCTTCGAGGCGATGCCCGACCGCACCGAGGCGCTGGAGGGCATCGCGCTGCACGTCAAGCGCTTCTGGGATCCGCGCATGCGGCGCGAGCTGCTGAGCTACCTGGACGAAAACAGCGGCAAGGGCATCGACCCGGTGGTGCTGGAGGCATTGCGCCAGCACCGGCAGATGCTGGCCTGAGGACTCAGCCCTCGCGCAGCATGCGCGCGGCGATGTCGCGCGCGGCCTCGTCGCCGCGTTGCAGCGCCTGCGCCAGCGCGAGCTGCGCCTCCCGCGGGTGATTCTGGCTGAGCTTGAACTTGGCTTGCACGCGCGTGACCTCGATGTCGATTCCGACCACCCCGCGCACCATCGACTGCAGGTAGTCCTCCGGCGCGTCGCCCAAGGCCCACGGCGCGTCGCGACCGGACTCGTGACGCTCGGTCAGTTCACCGACCAGGCCGCGCACCCAGTCCGCATCGTCCACCGCGCGCAACGTGCCGGCGACCTGGACGACCACGTAGTTCCAGGTCGGCACCACCTTGCCGTCGACCGCCTTGCGCGGGTGCGCGGAGGGGCTGACATAGGCCTGCGCTCCGTGGAACAGCGCCAGCACCTCGCAGCCCTGCGCGCCGGCACGCCGCCACAGATCGTTGGCGCGCGCGACATGTCCGCGCAGGCGCTGCAGCCGGCCCTGCGGACCCGCATCGGCGAGCAGCACGACCGGATTTGCGTCGAGCCCGGTCGCGTCGTGCGTGACCAGGGTGGCCAGCGGGTGGGCTCGCAGCAGATCCAGCACCTCGACGGGATCGTTGACGGCAAAATGGCTCGGCAGGTACATGGCAATCGTGCGACGCGGCAAGAGGCTGCGTGAACTGCGTGTATTGTGCCTGCGAGCCGCCCGGCAAGGCCCGTGCAGACCCCGCTCGGGGCGGCCCCGAGCCTGCAGGGGCCTGTGCGCAGCCGCCATAATGACGGCCAGCGTTCGTGTCGGTGTGCGCCGATGCCGGCACGGACTTCGCCTGCCCATGCCGATCGATTCCCTGCAGCAACCGCCCATCGACTCCGCCTCGCGCCGGGCCTGCATCGCGCGGCGCGGCGCTGTCGCGCGCCCGGGGCGGGTGCTGCCGTGTCTGCTCATGCTGTTGCTGGGCCTGCCGTGGGCGGCGCGTGCCGCTGCGCAGCCGGTGCGCGCGGGCAGCGCGCCCCAGGCTTCCGCGAAGGCGGTCGGCCCCGCGGCAGCGGCGCCTCGCTACACGGTGCGGATCGATGCGCCCGCGCCGCTGCGCGAGGCCCTGCAGCGCGGGCTGGACATCGAACACTGGCGGGACTTCGGCTCCTTGCACGAACAGCAGTTGCGCGAACTGGTCGACGCCGTGCCGCGGCAGGCGCGTAGCGTGCTGGAAGCGCTGGGCTATTTCTCGCCGCGGGTGCAGGCCGAGCTGGACGCGTCGCGGCACCCCCAACTCGTGCTGCTGAAGGTCAGCCCGGGCGAGCCCACGCACGTGGCCTCGGTGCAGCTGGTCGTGCGCGGACCCGACGGACGCGAGATGCCGGGGCTTGCCGCCGAACTGCTTCGGCATTGGGGGCTACGCGCCGGCGGCGTGTTCGTCAGCGCGCAGTGGCAGGCCGCGAAGGGCGACGCGCTGCTGCGCCTGAACACGCGGCGCTATGCCGGCGCGCGCATCGCCGCCAGCCAGGCGCTGGTCGACCCTGCAACGCGCCAGGCGCGCCTCACGGTACGTTTCGACACCGGTCCCGACTACCGCTTCGGGGCGATGAGCATCCACGGATTGCATCGCTACCCCGCCTCGGTGGTGCGCAGCCTCGTGCCCTGGAGCCCGGGTGATGCGTATTCGCAGGCGCAACTGCTGCAATTGCAGGCGCGGCTGCAGAACAGCGGCTATTTCGCCAACGCCACCGTGGCGGCACCCGTGGCGCAGGCCCGGGGCGATGCACTTCCGGTGACGGTGGACGTGGTCGAGCAGCGTGCGCAGCAGATCGCGGTCGGCATCGGCTACAGCAGCAACACCGGCGCGCGCACCCAGTTCGACTATGCCGACCTGAACCTGTTCGGCCGCGCGTTGCGCCTGGATACGAAGCTGCGCCTGGATACCCTGCAGCAGTCGCTCGACGCCACGCTGCGCCTGCCGCGGCGCGCCGACGGTGGCGACTACAGCATCGATGCGCAGGTGCAGCACTCGGACATCCAGGGCCTGACCACGCGCAGCCAGACCCTGGGCCTGCAGCGCCATCGCATCGACGGCGCGGTCGAGAGCGTCGAATCCCTGCAGTTCATCAACGAGCAGCAGCAGATCAGCGGCGGCGGCGTCAGCTCGAGCATGGCCTTGATGCCCGGCTACACGTGGACCCGCCGGCGCCTGGACAGTGCGCTGGATCCGCGGCGCGGCAATCTGCTGAGCGTGGAGATCGCCGGCGGCGCGCGCGCCCTGCTGTCGGACCAGGACTTCGTACGCCTGTACCTGCACGGGTTGCAGTACGTCGAATTCGACCGCCGCAACCAGTTGCTGCTGCGGGGCGAACTCGGTGACGTGCTGAGTCGCTCCGCCGATGGCATCCCGCAGCAGGAGCTGTTCCGCGCCGGCGGTGTCGGTTCGGTGCGCGGCTATGCCTACCAGAGCCTGGGCGTGGTGCAGGACGGCGCGGTGGTGGGCGGGCGCGCCTTGCTGACCGCCAGCATCGAGGGGGTGCACTGGGTGGCGCCGCGCTGGGGCGCCGCGGTGTTCGTGGACGCCGGCAACGCCGCCGACGGCTTCCGGACCCTGCACCCGGTGGTGGGCTACGGCGTAGGCGTGCGCTGGCGCAGCCCTGCCGGGCTGATCAGCGTGGACATCGCGCACGGTCGAGCCACCGGCGCGACGCGCCTGGAGTTCAACGCCGGGATCAGCTTCTGAACCATGCCCCCGACGCCTCCACCGTTCCCGACCCCGGATCCGGACAAGGCAGCTGCGCGCGCCGCGCCGAGGCCGGCGCGCCGCTTGCCGCGTGGACTCGCGGCCGCGCTGCTGGGGCTGCTGGGGCTGCTGGCAGGCCTGTTGCTGCTGGGCGCCGCGCTCGCGTGGCTGGGCAGCTCGGCCGGCATCGCATGGCTGGCGCGCCAGCCATGGTTCGAGTCGCGCAGCGGGCTGCGGCTGCAGGGCGTGCAGGGCAGCGTATGGGGCGAGCTGCGCGTGCGCCGCCTGGCGTGGAGCGGCTCGCGCGACAGCGTGCAGGCGCGGCGCGTGCTGCTGCGCTGGAGCCCGGGTGCGCTGTGGTCGGCGAGCCCGTCGCTGCATCTGCTCCAGCTCGACGTCGACGAGCTCGATGTGCGGCTGGCCGCGGCGGCGCCGCAAGGCGCGACCGCGCCGCCGCGGCCACCGGCCTCGCTGCTGCCGCCCCTGCCGCTGCGCCTGGACCAGTTGCGCGTCGGGCGGCTGCGCCTGTTGCGCGCGGGACATGCCGGCTGGCTGGATCTCGGATCCCTGCAAGGCTCGCTGCGCGCCGATGCGCGCCAGTGGGATGCCGCGCTGCAAGGCAGCGGATCCTGGGGGCAGCTCCGGCTGAGCGCGCGCGTCGGCGCGCAGCCCCCCTTCGCCTTGCGCGGCGAACTCGGCGGGGGCTTGCGCCTGCAGGGACGGCAGTTGCAGCTTCGAGGGCAGGCAAGCGGCACCCTGGCGCGCGTGCAACTGGGCGTGCGGGCGACCGCGCTGGATGCGCATGCCACGGCGCAGGCGGAGCTGCTGCCCTTCGACGCCGTCTGGCTGGGGCCGCTGCACGTCGAGGTCGACGGGCTCGATCCGCGACGAATCGATGCCGTGCTGCCGCGGGCGCGCCTGAGCCTGCTCGCGCAACTGCGATCCACCGGCGACGACGGACTGCACGGCACCATCGAGCTGCGCAACGAGCTGCCGGGGAGCCTGGACGCGAAGCGCCTGCCGCTGCTTCGCGCGCACGCGCAGCTGTCGCTGCGCGACGGCGTGCTGCGCGCGGATTCGCTGCACGCGGCGCTGGACGGCGGCGCCACGCTGGATGGCAGCGCGAGCTGGGATGGCGCAGGCAGCGCACGATTGCGGCTGCAGGCGCACGCGCTGAACCTGCATGCGCTGTACGGCCGCCTGTTGCCAACCCGACTGAGCGGTCCGCTGCGGGTGCAGGCGGACGCTGCGACGCAAGCCTTGCAGGCCACACTGGCGCAACCGGGCTGGCAGGTCGAATTGCAGGCCAGGCGCGAGGGCACGCGCATCGAACTGCAGCGCGCCGAGCTGCAGGCGCAAGGCGCCAGGCTCAGCGCGCACGGCAATCTCGACACCTCGGGCGGGCAGGCCTTCGAGGCCTCGCTGCGGGTGCGCGGCTTGCGCCCGCAGCGCTTCGGCGACTGGCCCACGGCGAGCCTGAACCTGGACCTGCAGGCCCAGGGAGAGGTCGCGTCGCGCAAGGCGCACTTCGCGCTGCAGGTGCTCCCGAGCCGGTGGCGCTCGCAGGTATTCGGCGGTCACGCCAGCGGATGGATCGCCCCGGGCGCGGTGCGGGACCTGCAGGCGCGGTTGCGCCTGGGAGACAACAGCCTGCAGGCGCAAGGAGGTTTCGGAGCTCCGGGCCAGCAGCTTCGATTGCGCCTGCAGGCGGGCGCGCTGCGCCAGCTCGGCGCGCCCTGGCAGGGCAGCGCGCAGGTCGACGCAAGGCTGCACGGCAGCCTTGCGGCGCCGGCCGGCGACGTTTCGCTGCGGCTGCACGAACTGCACGCTCCGGGCGGGTTGCAGGTGGCCGGATTGTCGGCCGAGGTCTCGCTGCAGCGCGGCCTGCAGGGGCCCCTGCGCGGGCAATTGCAGGCGCAGGATCTGCGCTTGGGCAGCCAGCGCCTGCGTGCGCTCGAACTGGGGGTGCACGGAACCCTGCGCAGCCATGTCGTGCAGCTGCGGCTGGACGACGCCGGACGTCTGCGACTGCAGGCGGCGGCGCAGGGCGGTTGGCAGGCGCAGCGTGGCTGGAGCGGGCGCATCGATTCCTTGCGCAACGCCGGACCCTACGCCTTCGAGCTGGTCGCGCCAGCGCAGCTGCGTATCGGGGCCGACGGCAGCATGGACCTGCAAGGAGCCGAGCTGCGCAGCGGCGGCGGCAACATCGAGCTGCAAAGCCTGCGGCGCGACTCCGCAGGCTGGTCGAGTCGCGGTTCGGCAAGCGCCCTGGATCCCGCCTACTGGGCGCGGGCGGCCGGCATCGGACTGCACGGCGTGCACTCCGACCTGCGTCTGGACGCTCGCTGGGAGCTGCGCACCGGACCCGAGCCGATGGCGCGCCTGCGGGTGGCGCGCAGCTCCGGGGACATCACCTTGCCGACCCAGCCTGCGCTGCGGCTCGGGCTGTCGCGCCTGCAATGGACGGTGGACCTTGCCGCTGGATCGTGCAACACCGTGATCGATGCCGTGGGCACGCACCTGGGGGAACTGCAGGCGCATGCGCAAGTCGCGCTGCGGCGTGATGCCCGCGGCTGGGGCGTGATGCCCGACGCACCGCTGAAAGGCAGCGCCCGCTTGCGTCTGCCCGACCTGGCGTGGGTGTCCGCGCTGCTGCCGCAGGCAGCGCGCGTGGCCGGCTCGCTGCAAGGACGGCTCGAGCTTGGCGGCAGTGCCGGTGCCCCGAGCCTGCGCGGCAGCCTCGACGGCAGCGCCCTGGCGCTGGCCCTGCCGCGCTACGGACTGGACCTGCGCGGGGGCAGCCTGGACCTGGGGCTCGACGGCGACACGCTGCAGCTTCACTCGCTGCGCATGCACGATGCCGTCGGAGACGGCGTGCTGCACGCCAGCGGCAGTCTCGTGCTGGCGGGGGCACGCCCCAGCGGCAGCATCGAGGTGCAACTGCAGCACCTTCGCGCCCTCGACCGCCCGGGCCAGCAGGTGCAGATCAGCGGCCAGGCCGCGCTGCGCGCGGGCGCGGATGGGCTGGCCATCGACTCGACCCTGCATGTCGACAAGGCCGACATCGAACTCAGCGGCGGCGATGCGCCGCAACTGGCCGACGACGTCGTGGTCGAGGGCCGCGGTGCTGCGCAGCAGGCGCGAACGCGCACGCAGGCGATGCCCGTGCATGCCCGCGTGCGCGTCGACCTCGGGCATGACTTCCACGTCAGCGGGCGCGGCGTGGACGCCAGGCTGGGCGGTGCGCTGCTGCTGCGCGCCGACGCCGGCCAGGCGCTGCAGGCTGAAGGCAGCGTCCTGGTGCGAAGCGGCAGCTATTCCGCCTACGGGCAGCAACTGAGCCTGGTCGAAGGCAGCAGCGTGAACTTCTCCGGCCCGATCGACAATCCCGGACTGAACCTGTCGGCGCAGCGCGAGAACCTCCCGGTGCAGGTCGGAGTGCACATCACCGGCACCTTGCGCGAGCCGCAGGTCGCGCTCAGCTCGACGCCGCCGATGCCCGACGGGGCGATCCTTTCGTGGCTGGTGCTCGGCCAGGACCCGAGCACCGTCGGCAGCGACCAGACCGCGTTGCTGCAGTCGGCCGCCGCCGCCTTGCTGGCGGGCGGGCAGGGTGCCTCGCTGACCTCCCGCGTGGCGGGCGCGCTGGGCCTGGACAAGCTGTCCCTCGGCGGCCAGGGCGGCTTGCAGAACAGCGTGCTCACGGTCGGCAAGCAGATCAGCTCGCGGCTGTCAGTGAGCGTCGAACGCGGCCTGGCTGCCACCGGCAATCTGTTCAACGTGCGCTACGAATTCACCCCGAGGCTGTCGCTGCGCCTGCAGTCGGGCAGCGACAACGCCGTGGACGTGTTCTATACCTTCCGCTTCGGCTGAACCGCTCCGCCGCCGGGGGCGGGCGCGACTCAGGGAAACGCGGGGATATGCGGGTCGACTCCCGCGGGGCTGGCCTCGGGGTGCAGGCGCTCGACCATCGCCTCGATCTCGCCGACGCGATGCGCGAGGACGTCGACCATCATCAGCAGCTGCCCCTGGTCGATGGCCTGCTCGTAGGGGCGAAGCCGCGGGCTGCCGACGCTGACGCCGATCATGCTGCTGATCCACGCACCGACCGCCGAGCCGGCCAGCGCCAGGGTCAGCACCAGCGCGCCCGCGGAGACCACCGCGCCGCCGGGCACCGCGATGACCACCAGCCCGGCCAGCGTTCCGGTCACGCCGCCCAGGCCCAGGCCGCGCTCGATGGCCGGGATCAGGTCGCTCTTCTGCGCCAGCCCCGCCTCCGGAAGGTTGCCCAGCGGCGTGCCCTCGCGAGCCACCACGTGGATGCTCTTTTCCGGAATCCTCGCCACCAGCAGTTCGTCGACGATCGCCGACGCCGTGGCGTGATCCGGGACCAGGAAATAGAGTCGTCGCATCGCGGGCTCCTGGTGGACTGGGAATCGGCCGCGCGGGCGCCGCGGCTCAGCGTGTTTCGCGCAGGGCCTGGCGCAGGGTGTCGGCCAGCCGGTCGATCTGTGACCGCTCGATGATCAGCGGCGGCGACAGCGCGATCGTATCCCCTGTATAGCGCACCAGCGCCCCGAGTTCAAAGCAGCGCAGGAAGACTTCGTGGCCGCGCTGCCCGGCGCCGTCGCCGCGCGGGTGCAATTCCACCGCGCCCATCAGCCCGAGGTTGCGGATGTCGCGCACGTTCGGGCAGTCGCGCAGGCCGTGCAGCGCCTGCTCGAAGTGCAGGTCGAGGCCGTCGCGGCGGACCCGCTCCAGCAGACCCTCGTCGGCGTACAGGCGCTGCGCTGCCAGGGTCGCGGCGGTGGCCAGCGGGTGCCCGGAGTAGGTGTAGCCGTGCGGCAGTTCGATGGAGCCCTCCGCGGCGGCGTCGAGCACGGTGTCGGCCAGGTCCTCGCGCACGAATACGGCGCCCAGCGGCACGCTGCCGTTGTTCACCGCCTTCGCGGTGACCATGATGTCGGGCAGCACGCCCAGGGCCTGCGCGGCGAAGGGCGCGCCCAGGCGCCCGTAGCCGGTGATCACCTCGTCGAAGATCAGCAGCAGGCCATGGCGGTCGCACAGCGTGCGCAGGCGCTGCAGGTAGCCGCGCGGCGGCACCAGCACGCCGGCCGAGCCGGCCACCGGCTCCACGATCACCGCGGCGATGTTGGACGCGTCGTGCAGCTGCACCAGGCGTTCGAGTTCGTCGGCCAGATGGGCGCCCCACTCGGGCTGCCCGCGCGAGAAGCCCTGGTGCTCGAGGTCGTGGGTGTGCGGAAGATGGTCGACATGCGGCAGCAGCGCGCCGTGGAACATCTTTCGGTTGCCGGGGATGCCGCCGACCGAGATGCCGCCGAAACCGACGCCGTGGTAGCCGCGCTCGCGCCCGATGAACACGCTGCGCTGCCCCTGGCCGCGGGCGCGGTGATAGGCCAGGGCGATTTTCAGGGCGGTGTCGACGCTCTCGGATCCGGAGTTGGTGAAGAACACGCGCTTGAGACGCCCCGGCGCGATCGCCGAGAGGGCTTCGGCGGCCTCGAATTCGAGTGGGTGGCCGAACTGGAACGACGGTGCGTAGTCCATGCGCGCGGCCTGTTGCTGGATGGCGCGCAC
Source organism: Pseudomonadota bacterium (assembly GCA_021792835.1). Lineage (GTDB taxonomy): Bacteria > Pseudomonadota > Gammaproteobacteria > Burkholderiales > Burkholderiaceae_C > Thiomonas_A. The sequence continues at coordinate 11,832 of JAJYTY010000006.1, read as the reverse complement.
GATGGGCTCGCGCCCGTGGCCGGCGTTGACGCACCACAGCCCGGCGGCGCCATCGAGCACCTCGCGGCCGTCGGAGCTGCGGTAATGCATGCCCTGGGCCGCGACCAGCAGGCGCGGGGCTTTCTTGAAGGACCGGTTGGCGGTGAACGGCATCCACAGCGCCTGCATCGAAGCTGCCGTGGTGTCCGGCTCGGCAGGGCTCGGAGTCGTGTCGCGTTGGTTCATGGCGATTTCCCAGGAATGCGAAACAATGTAAGGCATTGCATTGTCCATTGCGGCCACGCCGGATTGCCGGCGGCGAGCCGCCATCTCGTCCATCCCGCTCTCTCCCGCGCCATGGCACTCGGTCTGTACATCATCGGTGACGAAATCCTGTCCGGCAAGCGGCAGGACAAGCATTTCTCGCAGGTCCAGCAGCTGCTCGCGGCGCGCGGCATGCAGCTGCAGTGGGTCCAGTATCTCGGGGACGACCCGCAGGTGCTGCAGCGGGCGCTGCGCGCCAGCTTCGACAACGACGACGTGGTGCTGAGTTGCGGCGGCATCGGCGCCACCCCCGACGACCACACGCGCGCCGCGTGCGCGCAGGCCCTGGGGGTGGAGCTGCAATTGCATCCGCAGGCGGCCGAGCTGATCCGCCGGCGCATCGCCAGTGCGTCGATGGGGGATCCCGATTCGCCGGCCAACCTGCAGCGCCTGCAGATGGGAGTGTTTCCGGCGGGAAGCGAGATCATCCCCAATCCCTACAACCAGATCCCGGGCTTCTCGATCCGCCAGCACTATTTCGTGCCCGGCTTCCCGGTCATGGCCTGGCCGATGATCGAATGGGTGCTCGACACGTGCCTGCGGCACCTGCAGCGCCCGTCGGGCTACCTCGAGCGCGGGCTGGTCGTGCAGGGCATCATGGAATCCGAGCTGACCCCGCTGATGCAGCGCATCGAGGCCGAGCATGCTGAGGTCAAGGTGTACAGCCTGCCCAGCGTCGACGATCCGAGCTGGGGGCGCCACATCGAGATCGGCGTCAAGGGCGAGCCGGCGCGGGTCGAGCCGGCTTTCGAGGCGCTGCGCCAGGGGATCGGCGAACTCGGCGCCCAGGTCCGCACGGAAACAGTGCGCTCCATCTGAAAAGCACCATAATAGTGCATCAAGCACTCGCGTGGTGCATTCGGGTCCGTTCCCGCGCGCCGCATGCAGGCAGGATCCGCGTCACGCCGCGAGCGTGCGCCGCGGGCCTGCTCAATGCCGTGAAAACGGTCGGGCATGGCATGGTTTCTGCTAGATTTGCGACCAGGCTCGCACCGGACTCCGGCATGCATGCGTGCGACAACGCACCCACGGCCTTCGGCCGGGCATGCGCCACGGGCCGCTGCCTCCACGACAGCCTCCACACAACCCGCATACCACCCCTTGGAGAACTTGCATGAGCAAACAGGTTGCTGACGTACTGAACATGGTGAAGGAAAACGACGTCAAGTTCGTCGATTTCCGTTTCACCGACACGCGCGGCAAGGAGCAGCACGTGACGGTGCCGGTGTCGGCCTTCGACGAGAGCAAGTTCACCCAGGGTCATGCCTTCGACGGTTCGTCGATCGCCGGTTGGAAGGGCATCGAGGCCTCCGACATGCTGCTGATGCCGGACCCGACGACGGCCAACGTCGACCCGTTCATGGAAGAGACGACGCTGCTGCTGCAGTGCGACGTGCTGGAACCCGGCGACGGCAAGCCCTACGACCGTGATCCGCGTTCGATCGCGAAGAAGGCCGAGGCCTTCCTGAAGGCCTCGGGGATCGGCGACACCGCCTATTTCGGCCCGGAGCCCGAATTCTTCATCTTCGACCAGGTGCGCTGGAACGTCGACATGTCCGGCTGCTTCGTGAAGATCGACTCCGACGAGGCCTCGTGGGCCAGCGGCGACAAGCTCGAGGGCGGCAACATGGGCCACCGGCCGTCGGTCAAGGGCGGCTACTTCCCGGTCCCGCCGGTCGACAGCCTGCAGGACATCCGCTCGGAGATGTGCCTGATCCTGGAACAGATGGGCGTGCCCGTCGAGGTGCACCACCACGAGGTGGCGGGCGCCGGACAGTGCGAGATCGGCACCAGGTTCTCCACGCTGGTGCAGCGCGCCGACTGGACCCAGGTGCTCAAGTACGTGGTGCACAACGTCGCGCACAGCTACGGCAAGACCGCGACCTTCATGCCCAAGCCGGTGGTCGGCGACAACGGTTCGGGCATGCACGTGCACCAGTCGGTGTGGAAGGACGGCAAGAACCTGTTCGCCGGCAACGGCTACGCCGGCCTGTCCGAGTTCGCGCTGTACTACATCGGCGGCATCATCAAGCATGCGCGCGCGCTCAACGCCATCACCAACCCGGGCACCAACAGCTACAAGCGCCTGGTGCCGGGCTTCGAGGCCCCGGTGAAGCTGGCCTACTCGGCGCGCAACCGCTCGGCGTCGATCCGCGTGCCCTACGTGCCGAGCGACAAGGCGCGGCGCATCGAGGTGCGCTTCCCCGATCCGACCTGCAACCCCTACCTGGCCTTCGCCGCGATGCTGATGGCCGGTCTCGACGGCGTCGAGAACAAGATCCATCCGGGCGAAGCGGCGAGCAAGAACCTGTACGACCTGCCGCCGGAAGAAGACGCGAAGATCCCGACCGTGTGCTCCAGCCTCGACCAGGCGCTGGAGTACCTGGACAAGGACCGCGCCTTCCTGACCCGTGGCGGCGTGTTCGGCAACGATTTCATCGATGCCTACATCGCGCTGAAGATGGAGGAGGTCACGCGCTTTCGCATGACCACGCATCCGGTCGAATTCGACATGTACTACTCGCTGTGATGCGTGCCGCGGCGGGCGCCCCGGGGCGCCCGCCGCACGCGGCGCATCGCATGCAGCATTGCCGGCGCCGCAGTCGCGAGATTGCGGCGCCGGTTTACATTTACACTTCGGGAGCGCGCCCGCCGCGTGCGCGGCCGCGCTTCCCGCCGGTGACCGGCTCGATTTCCAGGGAATCCGATGCGCACAGTCTTCGTTGGCCGCCTGCTCGTCCTGTGTTGCCTGGCGGCAGGCATCGCGGCGCCCGCGTCGGCGCAGGACGTCGACATGAGCCGGGTGTACCGATGCCCGGACAACTCCTATACCAACATGCTCAGCGTCGTGCGGGAGAAGAACTGCAAGCCGGTGGACAACGCCAACATCAGTGTGCTGTCTCCGGTGACGCCGAATGGGGCGTCCGCCGGAGGAGCGACGCACCGCGCATCGGCCCCGCGGCACGCCGCCTCCGGCACGCAAAGCGATCGCGACGCCGAGGCCCGCCAGCTGCTGCTCGGCGAACTGCAGACGCAGCAGGCCAAGCTGGCCGAGCAGATGCAGGCCTACAACGGCGGCCATCCGGAGCGCCTGGGCAACGAGCGCAACTACCAGAAGTACCTCGACCGCGTGCAGTCGATGAAGCAGCAGATCGACCTCACGCAGGCCAACATCGCCGCGCTGCAGCGCGAGCTGCAGCGTTATTCGCAGTGAACGCGGCGCGCCTTGCGTGACGCGCCGCGCACCGCATTCGCGTCGTCCCGCGCCGCAGAAACCGCCCGTGCAAGCTCTCGACGATCCGTCGCTCGGGCCTGAGCCCGCGCCTGGCGACGCGTCGCCCGCGGCGGCGCTGGACTGGCTGGCGACGATGGCCGCCGTGGTCGATGGCGACGGGCGGGTGGTGCACGCGAACGCCGCGCTCGAGGCGGGCCTGGGGCTCTCACGCCGGCAACTGCTGGGGCAGGTGCTGGAGCACTGGCTGAGCCGCCACGGCCCGCTGCGCGAGGCGCTGCGCCAGGTGCTGGAGGAGGAGTTCTCCAGCAAGCGCTTCGACGATGCGATGGTGCCGCGCCCGGGCGCCGATGCGATGCCCGTGCAGGTGATCGTCTCGCGCACCGACACGAGTTCCAGGTTGCTCGTGGAGCTGGTCGAGCTTGGCCAGCAAAGTCGCCAGGAACGCGAGGAGCAGTGGCATCGCCAGGCGCAGGCGAGCAAGGACCTGATCCGCAATCTCGCGCACGAGATCAAGAACCCGCTGGGCGGCATACGCGGGGCCGCGCAGCTGCTGCAGGACGAGCTCGACAGCCGCGAACTGCGTGAGTACACGCGCGTGATCATCCACGAGGCGGACCGCCTGCAGGGGCTGGTCGACCGCTTGCTGGCGCCGCACCGGCGCCCGCACGTAGTGGCCGAGCTGAACATCCACGAGGTCCTCGAGCGCGTGCGCTCGGTGGTCCTGGCCGAGTTCCCGCGCGGGCTCGAGGTGGTGCGCGACTACGACGCCAGCCTGCCCGAGCTGCGCGGCGACCGCGAGCAGCTGATCCAGGCCGTGCTGAACATCGCGCACAACGCGGCGCTGGCGCTGGCCGAGCGCCGCGCCGCGGGCGACGCGCGCATCGTGTTCAAGACGCGCATCGCGCGACAGGTGACGGTGGCCAAGCAGCGCCATCGGCTGGCACTGGTCTTGCATGTGATGGACAACGGCCCCGGCGTGCCGGAACACATCCAGGATCGGATGTTCTTTCCGCTGGTCTCGGGGCGGGACGGGGGGTCTGGCCTCGGGCTGAGCCTGGCCCAGACCTTCATCCAACAGCATCAGGGGACCATCGAATGCGACAGCCAGCCCGGTCACACCGACTTCCGCATCGTGCTTCCACTGGCCTGAGCCGAGTGCCGCGCCGCGGCGGATCGCGGGGCCTGCGATGAAGCCGATCTGGATCGTGGACGACGACCAGTCGATCCGTTTCGTGCTGCAGAAGGCGCTGGAACGCGCCGGGCTGCCGGTGCGCAGTTTCGCCAGCGCGCGCGACGTGCAGCAGGCGCTGGCCACCGAGCAGCCGCAGGTGCTGGTGTCGGACATCCGCATGCCCGGCGGCAGCGGCATCACGCTGCTGCAGGAGCTCAAGCGCAGCCAGCCGCAGTTGCCGGTGATCATCATGACCGCGTACTCGGACCTGGACAGCGCGGTTTCGGCGTTCCAGAGCGGAGCCTTCGAGTACCTGAGCAAGCCCTTCGACGTCGACAAGGCGGTGGATCTGATCCGGCGCGCCGTCGACGAAAGCCTGCGCGAGCAGGGGGTGGCCAGCGGCGGGCTGGACACGCCCGAGCTGCTCGGCCAGGCGCCGGCGATGCAGGATGTGTTCCGCGCCATAGGGCGCCTGTCGCCGTCGCTGGTGACGGTGCTGATCACCGGCGAGTCGGGCACCGGCAAGGAGCTGGTGGCGCAGGCACTGCACCGCCACAGCCCGCGCGCGCAGGGGCCCTTCGTGGCCATCAACACCGCGGCGATCCCGCGCGACCTGCTGGAAAGCGAACTGTTCGGTCACGAGCGCGGCGCCTTCACCGGCGCGCAGACCGCGCGCCGCGGGCGTTTCGAGCAGGCCGAGGGTGGCACGCTGTTCCTCGACGAGATCGGCGACATGCCCTACGAGCTGCAGACGCGCCTGCTGCGCGTGCTGTCGGACGGGCAGTTCTACCGCGTCGGCGGGCACGCGCCGATCCGTGCCAACGTGCGTGTGATCGCCGCGACCCATCAGAACCTCGAGCAGCGGGTGCGCGACGGACTGTTCCGCGAGGACCTCTACCACCGGCTCAACGTGATCCGCCTGCGCCTGCCGGCGCTGCGCGAGCGGCGCGAGGACATCGATCTGCTGGTGCGGCATTTCCTGCACAAGAGCGCCGCCGAGCTGGGTGTCGAGACCAAGCGCGTGTCGGAGCCGGCGCTGGCCGTGCTGCAGTCCTATGCCTTCCCGGGCAACGTGCGCGAACTGCAGAACCTGTGCCACTGGCTGACCGTGATGGCGCCCGGGCTGGTGATCGACGTGAAGGACCTGCCGCCCGAGCTCGTCGGCCCGCCCACGATGCAGCCCGTGCCCGCATCGGCCGCCGCAGCCGGCGCCGAGCCGGTGCCGGGACCGGCCATGACGGCAGCGGGGACAGCCGCCGCGGCGCCGGCGCCGGTCGCCGCCTGGGAGGCGCAGCTGGCGGCGCTGGCGCGCGACATGCTGCAGGGTTCGGGAGGCGACGTGATGGAGCGCCTGACCCAGCGCTTCGAGCGCGTCGTCATCCTGGCCGCGCTGGAGTCCACGCATGGACGCCGCATCGAGGCCGCGCAGCGCCTGGGCATCGGGCGCAACACCATCACGCGCAAGATCCAGGAGCTGGGGCTCGACGAGTGAGTCCTGGTGGGCCGCGCCGCTCAGGCGGGCGGCCAGTCGAGCTCGGCGTACACCGGCGCGTGGTCGCTGGGGCGTTCGTTCCTGCGCGGCGCGCGGTCGATCGCGCAGGCCCGCACGCGGGCGCGCAAGGCCTCGCAGACCAGGATGTGGTCGATGCGCAGGCCCTGGTTGCGGCGGAACGCCATGTTGCGGTAGTCCCACCAGCTCCAGCTCTTTTCCGGCTGCTCGAACAGCCGGAAGGCGTCGACCAGACCGAGCTGCAGCAGCTTGCGGAAATGTCCGCGCTCCTCGTCGGTGCAATGGATCTTGCCGCGCCAGGCCTCGGGATCGTAGACGTCGCGGTCCTCGGGCGCGACGTTGAAGTCGCCCAGCAGCACGAGTTGCGCATGCGTGGCCAGCTCCTGTTCGAGCCAGGACTCCAGCGCCTGCAGCCAGTCCATCTTGTAGGCGAACTTGTCGCTGCCCGGCTCCTGCCCGTTCGGGAAGTAGGCGCCGACCACCCGCAGCCCGTCGACGGTGGCGGCGATCAGCCGGGCCTGCGGGTCCTGCAGCTGCGGCAGGTTGCGCTGCACGTCCTGCGCCGGGGTGCGCGACAGCAGCGCGACACCGTTGTAGGTGGGCTGCCCGAAGCATTGCGCGTGCCAGCCGGCGGCCAGCAGCTCGGCATGGGGAAAGCGCGCGTCGACCAGCTTGGTCTCCTGCAGCACGACGATCTCGGGCTGCTGCTCGCGCAGCCAGTCGAGCAGCTGCGGCAGGCGCACGGACAGCGAATTGACGTTCCAGGTGGCGATCTTCATGCCGGCGTCCTCTCCTCAGCGCCTGCCCAGCGCGGCTTCGATCTTCTTGTCGGTCTTGTACTGGCCCAGTGCGTAGACCGCCCAGATGGCCGCCGGGATCCAGCCGAGGATGGTCAGTTGCAGGATCAGGCAGACGAGGCCGGCAATGGGCCTGCCGATCGTGAAGAAGGCCAGCCAGGGCAGGATGATGGCGATGAACAGGCGCATGACGGACTCCGGGGAAGGCAGCTACGCCGAGATCGGCGCGGGCTCGGCAAGCGGCAGCACGGTGTCGATGGCGATCGCGCAGGCCGCAGCGACGCGGCGCAGCAGCTGCGTGTCGCCGTTGCTCCACGCGCGCAACGGCTCCTGCGACGGGCAGGGTGGAAGATCGCGTGCCAGGCGAGCCGCCTGCGCGGCCACCGCATCGGCCGGGTCCAGCAGTTGCGGCGCCGGCTCGCCGAAGACCTGCGCGATGGCTGCGGCGAGCAGCGGGTAGTGGGTGCAGCCCAGCACCACGCGGGTGCAACCCGCGGCCTTCAGCGGTGCGCACAGCTCGCGCAGCAGCTCCAGGGTCGCGGGGTCCTGCGGGCCGCGGGTCTCGATGGCCTCGGCCAGCCCCGGACAGGGTTGCAGCAGCAGCAGCGGGGAGTCGGCGCCGTGGCGCGCCAGCAGGGTGCGGAACTTGTCGCTGCCCAGCGTGGCCGGGGTGGCCAGCACCCCGACCGGACCGTCGGCCTGGCCGCGCGCGGCCAGCGCCGGCTTGATCGCCGGCTCGATTCCGACGAAGGGCACGCCGGGCCATTCGCGGCGCAGCTCGGCGATGGCCAGCGCGGTGGCGGTGTTGCACGCCACCACCAGCAGCTGCGCGCCTTCGGCGATGAGAAAGCGCGTGAGCACGCGGGAGCGCTCGATCACGTACGCGGCGTCGCGCTCGCCGTATGGCGCGTAGGCGGAATCGGCGGCATACAGCAGGCGCGCCCGCGGCAGGCGCCGGCGCAGCGCGGCCAGCACGGTGAGGCCGCCCAGCCCCGAGTCGAACACGCCGATGCACGGCGCCGGCGGTTCGTGGTCGGGGATGGCGGCGGGTTTCACGTCGTGACGGGTGTGCGCGGCCGGTCGCTCAGGCCGTGGCCACCGGGATCTTGCCGATGTGCGCCTGCCACTGCGCGGGACCGCTCTTGTGCACCGACTCGCCCTGCGAGTCGACCGCCACGGTCACCGGCATGTCGCGCACCTCGAACTCGTAGATCGCCTCCATTCCCAGCTCGGGGAAGGCCAGCAGGCGCGAGCTCTTGATCGCCTTCGACACCAGGTAGGCGGCGCCGCCCACCGCGATCAGGTAGGCGCTCCTGTGCTTGCGGATGGACTCGATGGCCGCCGGGCCGCGTTCGGCCTTGCCGACCATCGCCAGCAGGCCCGTCTGGCCCAGCATGGTCTCGGTGAACTTGTCCATGCGCGTCGAGGTGGTCGGGCCGGCGGGGCCGACCGCCTCGTCGCGCACCGGGTCGACCGGGCCGACGTAGTAGATCACGCGGTTGGTGAAGTCCACCGGCAGCTTCTCGCCCTTGGCCAGCATGGCGCTGATGCGCGCATGCGCGGCGTCGCGCCCGGTCAGCAGCTTGCCCGACAGCAGCAGGGTCTCGCCCGGCTTGAACGCGGCGACCTGCTCCGCGGTCAGCGTGTCGAGGTCGACGCGGCGGCTGCGCTGCGTATCGGGGGTCCAGTGCACCTGCGGCCACAGGTCGAGGCTGGGCGGCTCCAGGTACACGGGACCCTGGCCGTCGAGCACGAAATGGGCGTGGCGGGTCGCCGCGCAGTTCGGGATCATCGCTACCGGAAGGTTCGCGGCGTGGCAGGGCCAGTGACGGATCTTCACGTCCAGCACGGTGGTCAGGCCGCCCAGGCCCTGCGCGCCGATTCCCAGCGCGTTGACCTTCTCGTACAGCTCGATGCGCAGCTCCTCGAAGCGGTCGCGCGGGCCGCGCGTGAGCAGCTCGCTCATGTCGATGTCGTCCATCAGCGCCTGCTTGGCCATCAGCATGGCCTTTTCCGCGGTGCCGCCGATGCCGATTCCCAGCATGCCGGGAGGGCACCAGCCGGCGCCCATCGTCGGCACGGTCTTGAGCACCCAGTCGACCAGGCTGTCCGAGGGGTTGAGCATGGCGAACTTGGATTTCGCCTCCGAGCCGCCGCCCTTCGCGGCGACCTGCACGTCGACGGTATTGCCGGGAACCAGCTCGACCTGCAGCACCGCCGGCGTGTTGTCGCGGGTGTTCCTGCGCTCGAACAGCGGGTCGGCCAGCACCGAGGCGCGCAGCTTGTTGTCGGCGTTGTTGTAGCCGCGACGCACGCCTTCGTCGACGGCGTCCTGCAGCGAGCCGCTCAGGCCCTCGAAGCGCACGTCCATGCCCACGCGCAGGAACACGTTGACGATTCCGGTGTCCTGGCAGATCGGGCGATGACCCTCGGCACACATGCGGCTGTTGGTGAGGATCTGCGCGATCGCGTCGCGCGCGGCGGGGCTCTGCTCGCGCTCGTAGGCCATCGCCAGGTGGCGGATGAAGTCGGCCGGGTGGTAGTAGCTGATGAACTGCAACGCGGCGGCGATGGACTCGACCAGGTCTTCCTGGCGGATCACGGTGCTTGCCATGGGGGCGGTCTCCAGTGCGGGGGAATTCTTCAGGGTATCCCCCAATCTTAAGTCGTCCGCCAGGCCCCGGCGCGCGGTTTCAAGCGTCCTGCGCGGCGTGCGCCTGCTGGCTGAGGTGGATGGTGCGGGTCATCACGCGGTCGGTCCACGCCACCGCCAGCGCCGACAGCAGGAAGGTGATGTGGATGGCGGTCTGCGCCACCAGCGCCTTCACGCTGTAGGCGTCGGCGTTGATGAAGGTGCGCAGCAGGTGGATCGACGAGATGCCGATGATGGCCATCGCCAGCTTGACCTTCAGCACCGAGGCGTTGACGTGCGACAGCCATTCCGGGTGGTCGGGATGCTCCTCCAGGTAGGTTCGCGACACGAAGGTCTCGTAGCCGCCGACGATCACCATGATCAGCAGGTTGGCGATCATGACCACGTCGATCAGGCTCAGCGCGACCAGCATGATCGTGGTCTCGTTGAGCCGCGGCGCGGCCGCCCCCACGGCCGCCGCGCCGTGCATCGCGGTTCCCTGCAACAGATGCTGCAGTGCCTCGGCGTTGCCGGCGGCGGCCAGCACGAGGTCGATCAGCTCGGCCCAGAAGTGAACCACGTACACGCCCAATGCGACGATCAGCCCCACGTACAGCGGCAACTGCAGCCAGCGGCTGAGGAACAGCAGGCGTGCGATCACCGGGATCGATCCGGGCGGCTTCGAAGGGAGGGGGGGCTGGCTCATGGGCGCGTCGGCAAGGGCTGGCAGGATCGTCGAGGCCGCGGCGGCGCCGCGATGCCCATCATGGTGGAGGGGATTTCGGGTGGAGGATGATTCAAAGTGTAAACCGCGCTACGCATCGCGGGCCGGGCGTCGCCGGCCTGTCGTGCCCTGCGACGTCAGGGCGCTGTAAGAGCCCGCAGTACACAATCGGGACTCGACCATCTAAAGTCGGGCCGACAACGGGCCTCGCCGGCCCGGCACGCCTGCGTCGATTCCTGCAGCGGCCAAATACCCTGGAGACAGTCATGAGCGAACAACAAGCCACCGAGCCCCATACCCTGAAGACGTACTACCCGTCGGCGCAGGCCGTGCAGGGTGCGCGCATTTCGGGGATGGACGCGTACCGAGCGCTGGTCGAGGAGGCCGAGCGGGACTTCGAGGGGTTCTGGGCGCGCCTGGCGCGGGAGAACCTGAGCTGGCACAAGCCCTTCACGCACACGCTGGACGCCAGCGGGGCGCCGTTCTACAAGTGGTTCACCGACGGGCAGCTCAACGTTTCGTACAACTGCCTGGACCGGCACGTGGAGGCTGGGCGTGGTGATCGCACGGCGATCGTGTTCGAGGCGGACGACGGCAAGGTGACGCGGGTGAGCTACCGCGAGCTGCTGGAGCGCACGTGCAAGATGGCCAACGGGCTCAAGAGCCTGGGGGTGAAGAAGGGCGATCGGGTGGTGATCTACATGCCCATGTCGATCGAAGGGGTGGTGGCGATGCAAGCCTGCGCGCGCATCGGCGCGACGCACTCGGTGGTGTTCGGGGGTTTCTCGGCGCAGTCGCTGCGCGACCGCATCGTGGATGCGGGGGCGGTGCTGGTGATCACCGCCGACGAGCAGCGCCGCGGGGGCAAGTCGCTGCCGCTGAAGGCCATCGTGGACGAGGCGCTGGGGCTGGGCGGCTGCGACAGCGTGCGCAACGTGGTGGTGTACCGGCGCACCGGCGGAGCGGTGGAATTCAATGCACGCGGCGACCTGTGGCTGCACGAGCTGGTGGAAGCGCAGAGCGCGCAATGCGCGCCGGAGTGGGTGGAGGCGGAGCACCCGCTGTTCCTGCTGTACACGTCGGGGTCGACGGGCAAGCCCAAGGGGGTGCAGCACTCCACGGCGGGCTACCTGCTGTGGGCGCAGCTGACGATGCAGTGGACCTTCGACATCCGCCCCGACGACCTGTTCTGGTGCACGGCCGACATCGGCTGGGTCACCGGGCATACCTACATCACCTACGGGCCGCTGGCCTGCGGGGCCACCGAGATCGTGTTCGAGGGGGTGCCCACCTTCCCGGACGCGGGGCGCTTCTGGAAGATGATCCAGGACCACAAGGTGACGATCTTCTACACGGCGCCGACGGCGATCCGCTCGCTGATCAAGGCGGCCGAGGCCAACCCGGTGGCGCACCCGCGCAACTACAAGCTGGACTCGCTGCGCATTCTGGGCACGGTGGGC
>JAJYTY010000155.1 GCA_021792835.1 Pseudomonadota bacterium | reverse complement strand
GCGTCGCACCTGCCGGCGCTGGAGGTGATGGACGATGTGATGTACAAGGCCATCGCCATCGGCTTCACCTTCTTCACCATCGCCACCATCCTGGGCGCGCTGTGGGCGGCGCAGGCCTGGGGCGGCTACTGGAGCTGGGACCCGAAGGAGACCTGGGCGCTGATCGTCTGGCTGAACTACGCCGCGTGGCTGCACATGCGCCTGATCAAGGGACTGCGCGGGCAGGTCGCCGCGTGGTGGTCGCTGGCCGGCCTGCTGGTGACGACCTTCGCCTTCCTCGGCGTCAACATGTTCCTGTCCGGGCTGCACTCCTACGGCAAGCTGTGAAGCACTGCGGGGGCCGTGCCGGCCTCCGCGTGATCCAGGCAAGAGCCCGCGCCCCGCGCGGGCTTTTTTACGTGCGCGCCCGGGCTGTGCGGGGCGAATAGTCATGACGTGCGTAGGGTTGAATACCCCACTGTAAGGTTTCGGCGCGAAGTCCGACTCAAGAGCATGGGTAGGCGCGGCAGCCTGCCGCTTCCCTGTTCAACCATCTGGAGCGCAGCGTCATGAACAAGCGGCAAGAGCTCGGATTCGAGCATCCGGTTGCGTCGGAAATCACTCCCGAGGCGGTCTATCGTGGGCGGCGCGAATGGCTGGGAGCCGCCGCGGCGACCGCGCTGGCCGGGTTGCTCCCGGCCGCCGCCGGCGCCACCGAGGTGGCGCCGCAGGGCCCGCTGCCCAGGCTGCCGGCGCAGCGCAACGTCGAGTATTCGACCCACGAAAAGCTCACGCCCTACGGCGACGTCACCACCTACAACAACTTTTACGAATTCGGCACCAGCAAGAGCGACCCGTCGCGCTACTCCGGCAGCCTTCGCACGCGCCCGTGGACCGTCACCGTGGAGGGTGAGGTGCGCAAGCCGCGAAGCTTCGCGATCGAGGACCTGCTGCGCCTGGCGCCGATGGAGGAACGCATCTACCGCCACCGCTGCGTCGAGGCGTGGTCGATGGTGGTGCCGTGGATCGGCTACCCGCTGGCGCGCCTGCTCGATGCGGTGGAGCCGACCTCCGACGCGCATTTCGTCGAGTTCGTCACGCTGCTCGACCCGGCCGAGATGCCGGGACAGAACAGTCCGGTGCTGCAATGGCCGTACGTCGAGGGCCTGCGCATCGACGAGGCGATGCACCCGTTGACCCTGCTGACCTTCGGGCTGTACGGGGAGCTGCTGCCGAACCAGGACGGCGCACCGATGCGCATGATCATTCCGTGGAAGTACGGCTTCAAGGGCGCCAAGTCGATCGTCAAGATCCGGCTGGTGCGCAAGCAGCCGCTGACCTCGTGGATGCGCGCCGTCCCGAACTGGTACGGCTTCTATTCCAACGTCAACCCGAACGTCAGCCCGCAGAACTGGAGCCAGGCGCATGAGCGGCGCATCGGCGACGGGGCCTTCGGAGGCCTGTTCACGCCGAGCATCCCGACCCGCATGTTCAACGGTTACGCCAAGCAGGTCGCGTATCTGTACAAGGGCATGAACCTGACGAAGGACTTCTGAACATGGACGCCTCGGTACGCGATGCGCTTGCCGGCGCGCCCAAGCCGGTGTCCGTTCCTGCCGCTGTGCGTGTCGGCGCGGGCCTGCGCCTGCGCCGTGCGCTGCTGATGTCGCGCGCGACCAAGCCGGTGGTGTTCCTGCTGGCGCTGTCACCGCTGTTGCTGCTGGTGTGGCGGGCACTGACCATGCGCCTGGGCGCGAACCCGGCGCAGGCGGTCATCTGGACCACCGGCCTGTGGGCGCTGCGCCTGCTGCTGATCACGCTGGCGGTGACCCCGCTGCGCGTGATCACCGGCTGGAGCGAGCTGGCGCGGCTTCGCCGCATGCTGGGCCTGTTCACCTTCGCCTATGCGTTACTGCACTTCCTGAGCTATTTCGGGCTGCTCAACGATTTCAGTGTGGCGCAGGTGGCCCAGGACGTGGTCAAGCACCCCTTTGTGCTGGCCGGCATGAGCGCGCTGCTGCTCCTGGCGCCGCTGGCCGCGACCTCGACCAATGGCATGATCCGGCGCCTGGGAGCGCCACGCTGGCGTGCCCTGCACCGTCTGGTCTACCTGATCGCGCCGATCGCGGTGTTCCATTACTGGTGGGCCAAGCTGGCGAAGAACAACACCGCCGATCCGAAGATCTACGCGCTGCTGCTGGTGCTGCTGCTGGGCTGGCGGGTCGTTCGCGCGCTGCGCGCGCGGTTGCGCCGCGCGGCGACCGCGTGAACGCCTGATCGCATGACCTTGTGAGGGCGGGCGAGGCCCGGCAGCGGGCCGGGGCGCGGGCTACAGCTGCAGCTTGTGCTCGCGGCGCAGCAGGTCCTGCAGGGTCTCGCGCTCGCCGATCAGTTGCGCGCGCTCGCCGTCGACCAGCACCTCGGCCGCACGCGGCCGCGTGTTGTAGTTGGAGGCCATCGCCATGCCGTAGGCGCCCGCCGACAGGATGGCCAGCACGTCGCCTTCGCGCAGGTCGAGCTGGCGCTCGCGTCCCAGCCAGTCGCCCGACTCGCACACCGGGCCGACGACGTCGTAGGTCAGGGCGTGCGAGCCGTCGCGCGACTGCGCCGGTTCGATGCGCTGCCAGGCCTCGTACAGCGCCGGGCGCATGAGGTCGTTCATGGCCGCGTCCACCACCGCGAAATGACGGTCCAGCGTGCTCTTGAGCGTGATCACCTCGCACAGCAGCACACCGGCGTTGCCGACCACCGAACGTCCCGGTTCGAGCAGTATCTGGCGGTGCCCCTGACCGCGGGCCTGCAGGCGCTCGCACAGCGCGTCGACCCACTGCGCCGGGGTCGGCGGATTCTCGTCGGCGTAGCGGATGCCGAGTCCGCCGCCGAGGTCGAGGTGGTGCAGGCGGATGCCATCGCTTTCGATGTCGTGCACCAGGTCCAGCACGCGGTCCAGCGCGTCCAGGTAGGGCTCCAGCTCGGTGATCTGCGAGCCGATGTGCACGTCGATTCCCGCCACGCGCAGGTTCGACAGCCGCGCGCACTGTGCGTAGGCCTGGCGGGCCTGCGCCTGCGCGATGCCGAACTTGCTGCTGCGCAGGCCGGTGGAGATGTAGGGATGGGTGCGCGGGTCGACGTCGGGGTTGATGCGCAGGCTCACCGGCGCCGGGATTCCCAGTTCGCCGGCCACGCGGTCGATGCGCTGCAGTTCGCTGGTCGATTCGACGTTGAGGCACTGCACGCCGGCGCGCAGCGCCGCGGCGATCTCGGCGTCGGTCTTGCCCACCCCGGAGAACACCACGCCGCCGGCATCCGCGCCGGCCTCCAGCACACGCGCGAGTTCGCCGCCGGAGACGACGTCGAAGCCCCAGCCGTGGCGCGCCAGCAGTTGCAGCACGGCCAGGTTCGAGTTCGCCTTCAACGCGTAGCGCAGCGCCACCGGCCGATCGCGCACCGCATCGGCGTAGGCGCGCGCCGCCAGCTCGATGGCGCCCCGCGAGTACACGTACAGCGGCGTGCCGAAGCGACTGGCCAGCTCGCTGGCCGGCAGCGACTCGATCATCAGGGTCGCGCCCTGGCGCGTGATCATCGGGTGCCCCGGCAGCGTATCGGGGAGGTGGGAGGGTCGGGACATGTCGGGAGCGGGTGGCGGGAATCGGGCGGGAGCGCCTAGCCATGCCGCGGGCAGCTCGCGGCGGCAGCGCGCCTCGATGGCTTCAGCGTGGCTTCGGCGCCGGCACGGTCGTCGCCGGCGGCGCGGTGGGCGCGCTGGCGGGTGCGCTGGCGCGCGCCGCGGCGGAAGCCGGAGGCGGCAGGTACAGCGGGCCCGGCTGTCCGCACCCGCCGAGCAGCCCGGCGATTCCCGGCAACGCGCAACACCTTGCCGCACGGCGCAGGGCGTCGCGCGCCGAAGCTCCTAAAATGGAATCCTCACGCATCGTTTCAGTGTATCAGCGGGCCCATGAACCACCTGTCGCAATCGCAGTACCTGGATCTGGCCGAGCAGGCCTTGCGCGCCGTCGAGAACGCGGCCGACGCCGCCGAAATCGACTCGCGCCGCGACGGCTCCGTGCTGAACCTGGAACTCGACAACGGCGAACAGGTGATCATCAACCTGCAGTCGCCGCTGCAGGAGCTCTGGCTGGCAAGCAAGTCCGGGGCCTATCACTTCCGTTGCGAAGGCGGTCGCTGGCTGGACACGCGCGAGGGCCGCGGCTTCGGCGAGCTGCTGCGCTGCGCGGTTTCCGAGCAGGGGGGGCCGCGCCTGCAGCTCGACCCCGCGCTGGACTGACGCGCCGGCGTCGCCCAGGCGGGCGGCGGGTTTTGCCGGGTCGGTGCGCATGCCCGATTTATTGCGGCGCAACAGCGGAAGTCCACGATTTTGTGCGGATTTTGGGCAGGTGGATACCCTGCACCCCCCCTCAATGCGTGGGTGATTTGCAACGAAACTTGCATCCATCCCGGAAAAATTCACGGCCGGGAAAATGGTTGTTGCTAGGATCTGAACCAAACGTCCGTTTGCCGACGAGGCGCATTCCCGGGTCGCGGCGCGCACTTATCGGCCAAACCGCAAGTTCTGGATCAACAGGGGGACAAGTTGTCCATCTTCAGCAGCTTATTACGCAAGCGCTATGCGCCGCTGATGGGTTTGGACATCAGCAGCTCCAGCGTGAAGTTGGTGGAGCTGGACCTCGACCTGCAGGGGCGCTACACGCTGGTGCGCGCTGCCATCGAGCCGCTGGAGAAGGGCGCGGTCGCCGACGGCAACCTCGAGAAGCCCGAGGAGGTCGCCGATGCCGTGCGCCGACTCATCAAGCGCAGCGGAACGCGCACGCGTGACGTCGCGCTGGCGCTGCCGTCGTCGGCGGTGATCAGCAAGAAGATCATCCTTCCCGGGGACCTGCGCGACGAAGAGATCGAGGTGCAGGTCGAGAGCGAGGCCAATCAGTACATCCCCTTCGCGATCGAGGACGTGGCACTGGACTTCTGCGTGCTGGGTCCGAGCATGGGATCGCCCGGCGACCAGGAGGTGCTGATCGCCGCGTCGCGCCGCGACAAGGTGCTCGAGCGCCAGGCCATCGCCGAGGCGGCGGGGCTGCGCCCGAAGATCCTCGACATCGACGCCTTCGCCTCGCGCCTGGCCGCCGGGCGCCTGATCGAGCGCCTGCCGCGCGGCGGCCATGACCTGCTCGTGGCGATGTTCGAGATCGGCGCCTCGAGCACCTCGATGCAGGTGCTGCGCAACGGCGAGACCCTGTACGACCGCGACCAGGCCTTCGGCGGCCAGCAGCTGACCCAGGCCATCGCCCGCCACTACGGCTTCTCGCAGGAGGAGGCGGAAGCGAAGAAGCGCAGCGCCGACCTGCCCGACGACTACAACAACCAGGTGCTGGAGCCCTTCGTCGCCGGCATGGCGCAGGAGGTTGCGCGGGCACTGCAATTCTTCTTCCGCGCCACCCCCAACAGCAAGGTCGACTACATCCTGCTGGCCGGCGGCACCGCAGCGCTGGCCGGCCTGGTCGAGCGCATCACCGAGCTGACCTCCACCGCCTGCCTGGTGCTCAATCCCTTCGAAGGCATGGCGATCGGCTCCGAGGTGCGCGAGAAGAAGCTGCGCCTGCAGGCGCCGAGCTATCTGACGAGTTGCGGTCTGGCCATGCGCAGGTTCCTGCAATGAACATCGTCCTGATCAATCTGTTGCCGCACCGCGAGGCGCGGCGCAAGAAGCGGCGCGAGGCCTTCTACGTCGGCGCCGTCGTGACGCTGGTGCTCGGCGGCATCCTGCTGGCGCTGGGCGACGGCGTGCTGGGCGCGATGATCGACGCGCAGCAATCGCGCAACGACTTCCTGCAGTCGCAGATCGCGATCCTGGACCACCAGATCCGCGACATCGCGACCCTGCGCCAGCAGATCGAGAGCCTGCGCGCGCGGCAGAAGGCGGTCGAGGACCTGCAGTCGGACCGCAACCTGCCCATCTACCTGTTCGACGACCTGACCAGCAAGACCCCGTCGGGTGTGCAACTGACCAGCGTGCGCCAGCAGGGCCGCACCGTGCTGATCGAGGGCACTGCGCTGAGCCAGGAGCGCGTGGCCGACCTGCTGCGCAACCTGTCGGACGGCCAGGGCTGGCTGGAAAAGCCCGAGCTGATCGAGATCCGCGCCGTGGGCCAGCCTGGCGGGCCGCAGACCCTGTCGGCGTTCCAGTTGCGCGCCTACCTCAGGAAGCCGGGGGCCGCCGCCGCGCCCAAGCCGGCGGCGCACTGACCGAGACGAGTCCAGCATGGCCAACCCCTTGTCGATGCGCATCGATTTCGCGACCCTGCGGGAGCGGGTCTCGTCGCAATTCCGCGGCCTGAACCAGAACGATCCCGGAACCTGGCCGCCGCTGCCGCGCTACACGGTGTACGCCGGCGTGCTCGTGCTGGCGCTGGGCCTGGGCTGGTATTTCTGGCTGTCCGGCGTCAAGCAGCAGCTCAACAGCGCGCGACAGCAGGAAACCCAGCTGCGCCAGACCTACAAGTCCAAGCTCGCGCAGGCGGTCAGCCTGGACCTGCTGAAGGCGCAGAAGGCGCAGGTCGAGCAGTACGTGCTGGTGCTGGAGAAGCAGCTTCCCGGCAGGGCGGAGATGGACGCGCTGCTGTCGGACATCAACCAGGCCGGCATCGGGCGCGGCCTGCAGTTCGACCTGTTCCGGCCGGGGCAGGTCGACGTGCGCAACTACTACGCCGACCTGCCGATCTCCATCGAGGTGCAGGGCAGCTACAACGACCTCGCGTCCTTCACGTCCGACATCGCCAAGCTGTCGCGCATCGTGACCATCAACAACATCAGCATCGGCAAGGGCACGCAGGGGCGGCTGCGCATGGACGCCACCGCGATGACCTATCGCTACCTGGACGCCGACGAGATCGCCGCCCAGCAGGGCAAGGCCAAGCCGGGGGGACGCAAATGACGGGGTTGCAAACGCGGCGCCCGCGCGCCTGGTCGGCTGCGTGGCTGGCCTGCGCGCTCTGCCTGGGCGCGCTGCTCGCCGGCTGCGGCAACAATCAGCACGAGGACCTGCGCGCATGGATGGCCAGGCAGCGTTCGGAGCTGCATCCGCAGGTCAAGCCGATCGAGCCGCCCAAGCCCTATGTCCCGGCCAGCTACAGCCTGTCGGCTGACGTGGATCCATTCTCGAACTCCAAGATGGCCACGGGCGTGCGCCAGGAGATGAATCGCCTGAGTCCCGCGGTGCTGGCGCAGATGAACCGGCCGAAGCAGCCGCTGGAGGCTTATTCCCTCGACCAGATCCAGATGGTCGGCAGCCTGACCATCCACGGCCAGCGCTACGCCTTGCTGAAGGCCGGCAAGCTGCTGTATCGCGCCCACGTGGGTGAATACGCCGGCCAGCACTACGGCCGCATCACACAGATCGACGAGAACCAGGTGGTCCTGCAGGAACTCGTGCAGGACGCGACCGGCGACTGGGTGCAACGCACCGCAACCCTTCAATTGCAGGAGAGCAGCCAATGATGTCCCTTCGGCCTGAACGTGCGAGCGTGGCCCGTTGCCTGGCCGGCGCGGCGCTGCTGTGGGGGCTGGCCGGCGCTGGCGTCGCGCATGCCGCCAACGTCCTGCAGAAGGTCAGTGCGACCTCCCAGGGCGGCCAGGTGGTCGTGGACCTGAACTTCGCGCAACCGCTGAGCGCGCCGCCTGCCGGATTCACCATCGACCGCCCGGCCACCGTGGTGCTCGACTTCCCGGGCGTCAGCTCGGACCTGGGCATGCACGCGCTGCAGACCACCGAGGGCAACCTGCGCTCGGCCGACGTGGTGCAGGCGCAGGGGCGCTCCCGCGTGGTGCTGAACCTGCGCGAGAACACCACTTACAGCACGCGCATCCAGGGCCATGATCTGCTTGTGACCCTGCACGCGCCGGCGACCGCGTTGGCCAATTCCAGCGCCAGCCCGACCCCGGTCGGCGAGACCGTGCATTTCGCGAAGCCGTTGAACACGCAGCAGCTGGCGCTGCGCAGCGTGAACTTCCATCGCAGCAGCGACGGATCCGGGCGCATCGTCGTGGATCTGCCGAACAACCAGGTGGGGGTCGACATCCACCAGCAGGGGCAGAACATCGTCGTGGACTTCCTCAACACCACGCTGCCGGCCGACCTGCGCCGCCGCATGCAGGTGGAGGACTTCGCCACGCCGGTCAAGTCGATCACCACCTTCCAGATGGGCAACGACGTGCGCATGGTCGTACAGCCCACCGGCTCGTACCAGCAGAGCGCCTACCAGGCCGACGACAAGTTCGTGCTGGAGGTACATCCCGAGCACCCGAACCCCAACCAGCTGGTCCCCGGCAACGGCCCGGGCTACCACGGCCAGAAGCTGTCGCTGAACTTCCAGAACATCGACGTTCGTTCGCTGCTGCAGGTGTTCGCCGATTTCACCGGCCTGAACGTCGTGGTCAGCGATTCGGTGCATGGCAACCTGACGCTGCGCCTGAAGGACGTGCCGTGGGATCAGGCGCTGCACATCATCCTGCAGGCCAAG
>JAJYTY010000154.1 GCA_021792835.1 Pseudomonadota bacterium | reverse complement strand
CCGCCCCCGACATGTCGAATTTCATCTCGTCCATCTCGGCGCCGGGCTTCAGCGAGATGCCGCCGCTGTCGAAGGTCACGCCCTTGCCCACCAGCACGTGGGGGGCCTGGCGCTTGGGCCCGCCCTCGTAGCGCAGCACGATGAAGCGCGGCGCCTGCTGCGACCCCTGCGCCACCGCGAGCAGCGCGCCCATGCGCTCGCGCTCGATGTCGGCGCGTCCGAGCACGTCGACCTTCAGCCCGTGGCGCCGCGCCAGGTCCTGCGCCACCTTGCCGAGATGGGTCGGCGTGCAGTGGTTGCCCGGCAGGTTGGCCAGGTTGCGGCACAGATCGATTCCGGCCTGCACCGCGCCGGCGCGCTCCAGCCGGACCTTCGCCGCGGCGGCCTGGCGCGACGGCACCAGCACCTGCACCGATTGCACGCGGCAGGCCGGTTCCGCGTCGGGCTTGCGCGTTGCCGTGTAGACGTAGGCGAAATCGCCGAAGGCGCGCACCGTCGCATCCACCAGCGCCAGTTGCGACTCCGCGCAGGCCACGTGCACGCGCGACGCGGCACGGCCTTTGAGCGCCGCGCAAGCGGCCGCCGCGGCCTTGCCCCAGGCGCGCGCGTCGGTCGGCGCCGCGCCGAGGCCGACCAGCAGCAGCCGGCGCGCCGCCAGGCCCTGCGGGCGGCTGCGCAGGTGGACGTTGCCCAGGGCAGCGCTGAAGTCGCCGTCCTGGCGTGCCTCGGCGACGATGGAATCGATGGCCTCCGCGTCGGCGAGGCCGCACCCTTCGGCCGATTGCTGCAGGAACACGACCAGGCAGTCGGTACGCAGTGCGGACAGGGATTTGAGGGGGGCTATGCTAAATTCCATGAGGGCTCCATAGGTGGCTTGGCCCATTATTCCACCGGCCGCAGGCCCGTGTCTCGCCACCGGCGCGCGCCGCCGCGCCGGGCACCGCGCGCCGGCAGTCGGTGCACCTCCGTACCGCTTCCGCCACCCCCGACACCGATGCTGCTGGACAGTTCGTTGCGCCGCGAGATGGCCCGCCAGTTCGGCGCCAGCTTCACGGTCCTGTTCTCGGTCGTGCTGACCCTGCTGCTGATCCGCATCCTGGGCCAGGCCACCGAGGGACTGGCCAACCCGCGCGACCTGTTCCTGCTGATCGGGCTGGCCTGCCTGAGCTATATGCAGTTCATCCTCGGCCTGTCGCTGTTCATCGCGGTGCTGATGAGCTTCTCGCGCATGCACCGCGATTCGGAGATGGTCATCTGGTCGGGCGCCGGAGCCACGCCCGGGCAGTTCTTCCGCTCCGCGCTGCGTTTCAGCGCTCCGGTGCTGACGGTGATCGCGCTGCTGACCCTGGTGGCGTGGCCGTGGGCCAATCGCCAGGACGGCGCGCTGCGCCAGCGCTTCGAGCAGCGCTCCGACCTGTCGCGCGCGGCGCCCGGCCAGTTCCGGCGCTCGGCGTCCGGCTCGCGGGTGTTCTTCATCGGCAAAGGTGCCGACGCGAAGGGGCTCGCGCACGACATCTTCATCCGCGACCTCAGCGACGGCCACGAGACCATCACGCTGGCGCGTGCCGCGACCCTGGGCGATCGCGACGGATCGCGCTACCTGCTGATGTCGGACGGCCACCGCTACTCCCACACGCCGGGCAAGTCCGACTACCAGATCACGGATTTTCGTGAAATGGGCGTGCGCATCGCGGCGTTGAGCAGCCCGGCCGCGCAGGTGCTTCCCGGCGCGGCGCGGCTGGCCAACACGCCGAGCCGCGAGATCGACACGCTGACGCTGGCGCTGTCGCGCAACCCGGTCTGGCTGGGCGAGCTGTCGTGGCGCATCGGCGTGCCGGTGTCGTCGCTGCTGCTGGTGCTGATGGCGGTGCCGCTGGCGGCCACCAACCCGCGCGCCGGACGCGCGCTGCAACTGGTGGTCGCGGTGCTCGTCTACATGGTGTACCTGAACTTCCTCAACGCCACGCAGCACTGGATCGAGGCCGGAACGCTGCACCTGGGCAGCGGCCTGCTGCTGCTGCACGGCAGCGCGCTGCTGGTGCTGCTGCTGCTGTCCTACGCCAAGGGCCTGCTGCCGCGCCCGCTGACGGCGCGCGCGGCCCCGGCCTGAACCGCGCGATCCGCCATGCGTACCTTGCGTCGCTACCTGTTCCGCCAGCTCATCGGCGCCACCGCGCTGGTGCTGCTGGTATTCCTCGGACTGCTGTTCTTTCTCGACGTGCTCAACCAGCTCAGCGACAACGGCCACGGCTTCGCGCTGACCCTGCTGATGGTGGCACTGCAGTTGCCGTCACGCGCCTACGAGGTGCTGCCGATCGCCGTGCTCACCGCGGCGGTGTACGTGCTGGCCGGACTGGCCGCGTCGTCGGAGTTCACGGTGATGCGCATGGCCGGACTGAGTCCGCGCGTGGCGCTGGTCCAGCTTGCCGGCTTCGGGCTGCTGTGCGCCGCGGTGGTGTTCGCGCTGGGGGACTTTGCCGCGCCGACGGCGCAGCGCCTGCAGGCAACGCTGCAGGCGCGCGAAGCCGGCGGGCGCTTCGGCACGGCGCCCGACGCGGGGCTGTGGGTACGCAACCGCGAAGGGTCGGCCGACGACCAGATGATCAACATCGGCTCCATCTCGGCGGGCGGCGAGTTGCGCAACGTGCACATCTACGTGCTCGACGACTCGGCCCGTCTGCTGCGCACCATCGACGCGCGCAGCGCGAGCTACCTGGGCCACGATGAATGGCGCCTGCGCGACGTGGAGTCGGTGCTCCTGCCGTCCGGGCCGGGCGGCGACGTGCAACGCACCCGGCTGGCACGACTGGACTGGCCCACGTCGATGTCGCCGGCGGTGCTCGACGCCCTGGTGCTGAGTCCGCAAGACATGTCGGTGTTCGACCTGTGGCGCTATATCGACCACCTGCGCGCCAACGGCCAGTCGGTCAAACGCGACCAGCTCGAGCTCTGGCGCAAGCTGCTGTACCCGCTCAGCGGGGTGATCATGATGATGCTGGCGCTGCCGTTCGCGTACCTGCACGCGCGCTCGGGGCAACTGAGCTGGAAGGTGTTCGCGGGCATCATGCTGGGGGTCAGCTTCATCCTCATGAACACGCTGGCTTCGCGCCTCGGCCTGGTCGCCAGCTGGCCGGTTTGGCTCGCGGCCGCGTTGCCGTACCTGATGTACGGCGGAGCCGCGCTGGGTTTCTTCCTGTGGCGCGTGCAGCGCCACTGAGCCTGGCCGCCACCCCGCCCGCCAGGCCGTTCCGTTTCGCCATTCGACCGCGATGAACCTGCACCAGTTCCGCTTCCTGCAGGAAGCCGTTCGACGCAACTTCAACCTCACCGAAGCCGCGCGCGCGCTGTTCACCTCGCAGCCCGGAGTCTCCAAGGCCATCATCGAACTCGAGGACGAACTCGGGGTGGAGATCTTCAGCCGCCATGGCAAGCGCATCCGCAAGCTCACCGCACCCGGCGAAGAGGTGCTGCGCAGCGTCGAGATCATCATGCGCGAGGTCGGCAACCTCAAGCGCATCGGCCAGAACTACGCAGCGCAGGACAGCGGCCAGCTGAGCATCGCGGCCACCCACACACAGGCGCGCTACCGCCTGCCGCACGTGGTCGCCGAGTTCCGCAGGCGCTTCCCGCGCGTCAGCGTGCACCTGCTGCAGGGCAGCCCCGAACAGGTGGCGGCGGCGGTGATGGAGGAGCGTGCCGACCTCGGACTGGCCACCGAAAGCCTGCTCGACCATGCCGGGCTGATCAGCCTGCCCTGCTACGAGTGGCAGCACATGGTCGTGACCCCGCGCAACCATCCGTTGAACGACATCGCCGAACTGTCGCTGGAGGACCTGGCGCGCCATCCCATCGTCACCTACGGCCAGGGGGTCGCTGGACGTCGCCGAATCGACCAGGCCTTCACGCAACACGGCCTGCATCCCGACATCGTGCTGGAGGCCATCGACTCCGACGTGCTGAAGACCTACGTCGAGCTCGACATGGGGGTCGGACTGATCGCCGAGATGGCCCTGCAGCCCGAACGGGACTCGCTGCTGCACGCGCGGCCGGCGGGCCAGCTCTTCGGTCCCAACCTGACCCGCGTCGCCTTCAAGCAGGGCGTGTACCAGCGCGGTTTCGTGTATGTGCTCGCCGAGCTGCTGTCGCCCCGGCTCTCGCGCAAACTGGTGGAACAGGTGCTGCGCGGAGAAGGCCATGGAGACTTCTCCATCTGATCGGTCCCGCGCCGATCCAGCGCGCGTAAGGCCCGCTCAGCGGCCGGCCGGCGGCGGTGACGGTGACGGTGGCGGCGGCAGCGTGCTCCACGCGAAATCCAGGGGCGGCAGGGTCGACACCTCGTCATCCGGGACCTTCGGCAGGTTGCCGCTCCAGCCGGAACGCACGGGCGGGAATCCGGCCCGCGGCACGATCGGCCTCGAGGCTGCGTCGGCTCTAGCCGCCGTTTCCAGGTCCAGCCTCAGGTCCAGCCGCAGCTCCGGGTCCACCCCTGATTCCGAGCCGGAACCCGGCACGCCGGGGCCGGGCACGGTGGCCGCTGCCGGTTCCGGGCGCTGCATCTCGCGCACCAGCGCATACAGGTCGAGCAGGTCGCGATAGGCGGCCAGTTCGAAGCCGGCGCGCGGACTGCGCGGGTCGTCGGCGATCATGCGCTCGATCACGGTCAGGCAGGCAGGGGTCCCCCAGGACTCGCCCAGCAGTCGCAGCGCGCGCGGATACTCCAGCAGATCGCGCGACGCCCGTTTCCCGCCTTCGTCCCAGTGGGGAATCCGCAGGTTCAGGCGGGATCCGCAGTCGCGCTCGAGCTGCTCGTAGTCGGGGCGGCGTCCGGTGCGCCGGTACAGATCGAACAGAACCAGGTACGGCATGGCGCTGAAGCCGCCCGCGGCCTCGTCGAGCGCGCGCCGCATGACGTCGATCGCCTTGTCGGGTTCGCCGATTCCGACGAAGAAGTCGGCCAGGTGACCATGGTCGACCATTTCATCGATCTGCAACTGCTCGGGGGGTGTCAGCGGACGCTGGAACAACTCCCTGTCCACCGCGACGAGTTCGGTCGTGGCTGCCGAGTCGGCCGGGCGCGCCGAAGCGGGCGCCTGCCGCGACGAGTCCGCGCGGGCAGGCGTCGCCGGCTGCGTGCCCGGCTCCAGTGATGCGGCCGCGATCGCCAGCGGCTCGGCGGTACCTGGCGCGAACGGTGCCGGCAGGTCGATCCGCCATGGGGCCCGGAGCGGCCCGTGCCGACTCCGCCACAGGACCGTCGCGAGCAAGGCGCACATCGCGGCGAGCAGCAGCCACGCGGCACTCCTCCAGGGCGCCGGATCGCGGCGCGCGTGGGCCTGCCGGTCACGCAGCTCGACGAGCTCCTGCTGGCGTGCGAGATCGCGCCCATGCAGCTCATGCAGCCGCGCCTGCAACGCTGCCTCGCGCGACTGCAGCGCACGCAGCTGCGCATGCAGGGAATCGAGGCGCGTCTCGATCTCGCGCAGTTGCTGCGGTTGCTGCGGTTGCTGCGGTTGCTGCGATGGTTCCAGGCGTCCCGGCGGTCGGGTCGGCGTCGGCGACGTCGCGGCCGGGACCGCAGCGGCTGCGCCGACGGTGCCGAGCGCTGCCGCCTGCGGCGGCGCGATGCTGCGCGCGAGCCAGTCCAGGCGCAGGCGGCTGCCCGGCGCGGCGGCGTGGGCGCGCGGGGTGAGCGCGCGCGTGGCATGCGGCGCAAGCCCCGGATGGGCGGCCCGCGGCGGATGACGCGCCACGTCGGGCAGTGGCGGGGGATCGACCAGCAAGGTATAGCGCCGTTGCATCCGGAACTGGCAACCCATGCGCAGCGTCAGCCGCACGAAGGCGGCGCGCAGCGGCCGGGTCGAGCGCAAATCGACGAACCAGTCGGTACCTCGGCCGTGCACGCTCAGGCGCATCTCGTGCGCGGGCACCTCGGCGTCGCCGTCGACGACCGTGGCGTCGAGACACTGCGCGACCAGCGGCAGGCCCGGATCCATGCGTACGGGAATGCGCAACTCGAGCCGGTGCCCGAGCCACAGCTCGCCCTGTGCGGAGCCGAGCACAACGGCATGCGCGACAGGCGCGAACAGGCACGACAGCCACGCAAGCCCGCATGCCAGGCTTCGCGCATGCCGCCGCGCGAGGCTGCGAAGAGTGAACGGATGGGGCACTTGGCAGGCGTGAACGACGAATCGATGACGGCAATTTACATCACGGAAAATCACCCTCAAGGGGGAGCAGGCGACAATTTCCGGGTTTCGCGTGAGTTTGTTCGCAAAAATCCGGAAAATCTGCAACGCGCCAGCGCGGCGCCCCTCCTCCAAACGTCGAATTCCGTGCCATGAACCCCACTCCCGAGTCCGCCGGCGCCCTGCGCGACGAACATCCCGTCGAGGACCCGATCAGCGTGCTCGAACTGCCGGTGGCCGCCGACGCGGCGCAGAACCCCGCACCAGCGCTGGCCGCGGCCATCGAGGCGCTGTCGACGGCGCTGCGCGACCCCGACATCCGGGTGCTCGTGCTGGTGCTGCGCGCGCCGCCCCAGCCTCAACCCGCCGGCACGGCTCAGGCGCCGCCGGCGCAGCAGATCGATGCGCTGCACGACTGGCTGCTCGCGCTGTGGGACAGCGACAAGCCCACGCTGGCGGCGCTGGACTCCGACATCGGGGGCGCGGGGCTTGCGCTGGCCCTGGCCTGCGACCTGGTGGTGGCTTCGCGCGACGTGCGCCTGCATTTGTCGCCGGGCCTGCAGGCGGCGGGCCGGGCCGCCGCGGCCACCTGGCTGGCCGCGCGCCGATTGCCGCCGGCCCAGGCTGCGGCGCTGGCGCTGGGCTGCGAGCTGGATGCGCCGCGCGCGCACGCCGTCGGCGTGCTGGCCGAACTCGCCGAGCCGGGGCTGGCACGCGAACGTGCCGTCGAACTCGCGTCGCGCATCGCGCGCACACCGGGGCCGCTGCTGGCGGCCGTCAAGCAGCAGCTGGCGCAGGGCGCCGCGCAAAGCCTGGCGCAGGCGCTGGCGGATGAACGCGCACGCTGCCTGCGCGCAGGCGCCAGCATGCCGGCGAGGGTCGAGCAACAATAGCAGGCTGCCACGCCGCGCGGCACCGCCGCGCCGCCCACAAGGAGAAACCATGAAACTCGTGCGTTATGGAAGCAACGGGCGCGAACGCCCGGGCCTGATCGACGACCAGGGGCGGCTTCGCAGCCTGCAGGACGTGGTCGCCGACATCGGCCCCGAGGTCTACGGCCCGGCGGGCCAGCGCGCCCTCGCCCGCGTGGACGTGCAATCGCTGCCACTGGTGCGCGGCAAACCGCGCCTGGGGGTCCCGTTCGTGGGCATCGGCAAGTTCATCGGCATCGGCCTGAACTACCACGACCATGCCCGCGAGACCGGCGCCAAGGTTCCGACCGAGCCGATCGTGTTCAACAAGTGGACGACCAGTCTCAGCGGACCCTTCGACGCCATCGAGCAGCCGCCGCACTCGACCCGGCTGGACTGGGAGGTGGAACTGGGGGTGGTGATCGGGCGCACGGCGCGTTATGTCGGCGTCGGCGAAGCGTTGCGCCACGTCGCCGGCTACTGCACGATCAACGACGTCTCCGAGCGCCAGTTCCAGATCGCCCGCGGCAGCCAGTGGGACAAGGGCAAGGGCTGCGACAGCTTCGGCCCGGTGGGCCCGTGGCTGGTCACCGCCGACGAGGTCGCCGACCCGCAGGCCCTGGCGCTGAGTCTGTCGGTGAACGGTCGGCGCATGCAGGACGGCAACACCCGCGACATGATCTTCGGCGTCGCGCAGATCATCAGCTACCTGAGCCACTTCATGACCCTGCTGCCCGGCGACCTGATCGCAACGGGCACGCCGGCCGGAGTCGGCCTGGGCATGGATCCGCAGCAGTTCCTGCGACCGGGCGACATCGTCGAACTGGAGGTGCAGGGGCTGGGGGCGCAGCGCCAGCAGGTGGTGGCTTCGCGCATGCGCGTGGCCGACGATGCGCGTTCGCTGATCGAGCCGGCGCAGGCCGCGGGGATGGGTCGCCTGCAGTCCTGATCACCGCCCGCCGCTGCTACCTCGCGCGTCGCGCTACAGTGCCGTCCATGCCCGAATCAGACCGCGCGAGTCCCCAGCAACTTCTTCGCGACATCTGGGGTTACTCCAGTTTCCGCGGAATGCAGCATCCCATCATCGAGCACGTCGCCGGCGGCGGCGACGCGCTGGTGCTGATGCCCACCGGCGGCGGCAAGTCGCTGTGCTTCCAGATCCCGGCGCTGCTGCGAGACGGCGTGGGCATCGTCGTGTCGCCGCTGATCGCGCTGATGCAGGACCAGGTCGCCGCGCTGCACGAACTCGGGCTGCGCGCGGCCTTCCTCAACTCCTCGCTGGAGCCGGCGAAGGCGCGCGAGGTGCAGGCGCGCGCCCGCGCGGGCGATCTCGACCTGCTCTACATGGCGCCGGAGCGCCTGCTGAGCGAATCCGGGCTGCGCCTGCTCGAGCAATGCCGGCTGGCGCTGTTCGCCATCGACGAGGCGCACTGCGTGTCGCAGTGGGGGCACGACTTCCGGCCCGAGTACGGGCAGCTCGAAGTGCTTCGCGAGCGCTGGCCGCAGATCCCGCGGGTGGCGTTGACGGCCAC
>JAJYTY010000153.1 GCA_021792835.1 Pseudomonadota bacterium | reverse complement strand
GGCGTCGGCGACGGCCATCTTCTGCACCTCGATGTACATGGGCACGACCCAGGTCGAGACCGCGGAGATCGCGAACAGGTCGCCGAAGATGGCGGCCGCGCCGACCCACACCCATTTCCGGCGCAGCACCGACCACGTCGAGCCGTGCTCGTGATCGTGGCTCGCTGCGTCATCCCAGCGGAAATCCGCGTGCCCGAGGTCGCGCGGGCCTCCCTTGAGCGTGGCGGCGCCGAACAGGCCCACGGCGATGGTGGCGAAACCCAGCAGGCGGAAGAAGGCCTGCCAGCCGTGGTGGGTCGACATCGGTACGCCGATCGCGAAGTCCAGCGTGATGGCCAGGCTGAACGCTGCCAGCAGCGCGCCCATCGTCGCACCGTGGTGCTTCTTCGGATACCAGCCGACGATCAGCTTCATCGTCCCGACCCACACCGCGGCGTCGAAGAAGCCGATCATGAAGCGCAGCGCAAGCAGCGAGTCGTAGGCATGCACCTGGCCTTGCAGCACCATGCCCAGGCCGGAGCCGACGAGTCCGATCGCGAACAGCATGCGCGCCGACATGCGCCGGCCCAGCGGCGACCAGACCACCATGCCGATGGCATAGGTGATGGCGAAGGCGCCCTGCGCGAACCCGGCCTGCGCCGGGGTCAGCGAAAGGGTCTTCGACACCAGCGGCATCACCGCAGCGAAGCCGTACCAGTCTCCCGCGAGGAATATCTCGCCGAGGATCGCCAGCAACAGCGCGAAGGACTGCCAGGTCCGCACGCGTGGCGGGACGATGGCGGTTGGATCGAGGGTGTTCATGCGGGGGACCTCTCGTTCGGTGGCGTTGCGCGGGACGGCGGCCGGCGCATGGGCTCGACCGCGCGGGCGTCCCGGGAGTCGGGACGGTGGCGGCCATTCTTGGGTCGACCTCGCGAAATTGCTATCCAGCTTCGGCGCGCGCGCCGCGGGGCTTGTCCAGTTCTGGCAAAGCTCCGGGACGACCCTGATCGCGCAGGCGGCGCGGCCGGGGGCGCCCGCACGGCCCGCAGGGTCTGCGCAATTCGGCTTGCGCGCTGCGCGATCCGGCTAGACCGGCCCCCGCACCCCTCCCACAATGACCCGATCGCGCCGCCGCGACGGCAAGGCGATCACGCACCAACAACGAATCCTGGCAGGGAGATGGGGATGAGCGAGCGTCCGTTGAGTTCCACGATCGAAGACCATGCACTCGAGAGGGTGCCGGACCATGCGCGCCAGGGCTGGCTGGCCTTGTCGTGGAACACGGCCGGGATCGTCACGACCCTGGTGCAGCTGTTCCTCGGAGCTCTGGTGACCTTCGTGGCCGGCTACCGCATCGCGCTGGCCGCGGGCGTGTGCGTGACCGTGGTCGGCGCGCTGCTCGGCTGGGCCTGCGGTCACGTCGCGCACCGCTCGGGCCTGTCCAGCACGGTCATGTCGCGCCATTTCGGCTTCGGCCGCAAGGGCTCGGTGATCTCGTCGCTGATTTTCGCGTTCATGATCATCGGCTTCCTGGCGCTGGAGAACGCGCTGCTGTATCGCGGCTTCCTGTTCTATTTCCACCTGTCGGACACGCTGGCCACGCGGGTCGTGGTCTACGGCCTGCTGTCGCTGGCGTGGATCCTGCTCACCGCCTACGGCTTCGCGCTGGTGGTGCGGGTGTCGTCGACGACCCTGGTGCTGTTCCTGGCGGTGCTGGCCTACATCACCTTCGTCGTCGTGTCGACGACCACGCATGCCGCGTCGGGACTGTTCGCATTCGGATCGCAATTTCCCGCCGGCGCCCTCGCCGCGATGGGCGCGGCCACCGACACCGGCAAGTTCGTGTTCGGTGTCAACGTGCTGATCGGATCGGCCGGGGCGCTGGCCCTGGTCGACGCAGACCTCGGACGTTACGCGCGCAGCTCGCGCGACATCGGCATCGCCGCATTGATCGGCAATGTGATGATGGACATCGTGATGCTTTCGCTCGGCGGCATCATCATGTACGCGGGGATTCCGGCGCTGATCCAGTTCTACATGCACACCGACTCGATGACCCGCCAGGCCGCCGAGCACGCCGCGCTGCAGAGTCCCGACAGCATCACCGCGGCCTTCATCGTGTTCGGAGGCGCATTCGGCGCATTGCTGATGGTGCTGGCGCAAAGCAAGGCCCAGGTGCTCAACACCTATAGCGCG
Source organism: Pseudomonadota bacterium (assembly GCA_021792835.1). Classification (GTDB taxonomy): domain Bacteria; phylum Pseudomonadota; class Gammaproteobacteria; order Burkholderiales; family Burkholderiaceae_C; genus Thiomonas_A. Next base: position 6,529 of record JAJYTY010000153.1, on the reverse strand, counting down.
TCGCTGTCGCTGTCGAACCTGTTCGACGCCTTCAACTTCCGGCCCGGCCGCCTGAGCTTCGTCGTCCTGGCCAACGTGATCGGCCTGCTGATGCTCTACGGGCAGATCCTGGCGCTGGTCAATTCGTGGATCACGATGCTCGGCGTGCTGACCACCGCGTTCGCCGGGGTCATCGTGGTCGACTACTTCCTGGTTCGCCGCCTGCTCGACGCGGCCGACGCCGATGCCGCCGAGCGCCTGGAGTCGGTCAACTGGGCCGGCGTTCTGACCGTGGTGCTGGCGGTGCTGCTGTCGCACTACGTGCTCAACCGCTATATCCCGGTGGAATTCTTCTCCACGCTGATCCTGTGCCTGGTGCTGTACCCGGCGCTGCGCCTGACGGTGTTCCGGCCGCTGCCGGTGCTGGGCGGGGCGCGTGGCGTGTCCTGAGAATCCGAACCAGCCCGAAGCCCTCGAGTAGACGGAGCCCCTTCCATGCAAGCCAGTCTTCCCGGCCTGATGCACGTCGACCATGTGGCGCTGACCCTGCCCGATCTCGAGCAGGGCGTGGCCTTCTACCGCGACGTGCTCGGCGCGATCGAGCTGTATCGGCTCGGGCCCTTCGATGCGCGGGACTTCCCCCGCACCGCCGACGGGCGCGACTGGACCCTGGCGCACCTGAACGTCGCCGGTGCGCGCCTGACCCTGGTGATGATGGCGCTGGGGCCGAACCTGATGCTCGAGCTGTTCCGCTACGAGCTTCCGGCCGACGCGCGCACCGGGCCGCGGCGCAACTGCGACATCGGCGCGAGCCACATCGCGCTGAAGGTGCGCGACCTCGATGCGGCGCTGGCCTTTCTGCGCGAGCGGGGCGTCGCCGTGATGGACGGGCCGATCGTCATCGACGACGGCCCCTGCGCCGGGCTGCGGGTGAACTACTTCCTCGATCCCTTCGGCAACCAGTGGGAACTGGTCGAGTACGGGCACCTGCCGTTCATGGACGGCACCGCCGCGGCGCTGTACGCACGGGTCGGCGCGAGCAGCTGAGCCGGCGCGGCGCCGCGCCTCAGGTCACCAGCCGGTAGCCGGCGCCGCTTTCGGTCAGCAGATGGCGCGGCCGGGCCGGCTGCTGTTCCAGCTTGTGGCGCAGGCGGCCCATGTAGACCCGGAGGTAGTGCTCGTTGCCCAGCGCGTTCGGACCCCATACTTCGCGCAGCAGCTGGCGGTGCGTGAGCAGCGCGCCCGCATTGCGCGCCAGGAGTTCGAGCAGGCGGTACTCCATCGGCGTCAGGTGCACCGGCGATCCGGCCCTGTGCACCGACTGCCGGCCCATGTCGATCACCACGTCGCCGAAGCTCAGCGAACTTCCCTGCTCGCCGGTCACGCGGCGACGCAGCGCGGCGCGCACCCGCGCCAGCAGTTCGGCGACTCCGAAGGGCTTGCTCAGGTAGTCGTCGGCGCCAAGGTCCAGCGCGGCGACCTTCGCCGTCTCGTCGCTGCGCGCCGACAGCACGATCACCGGGGCCTGGCTCCAGGCGCGAAAGCGCCGCAGGAACTCCATGCCGTCGGCATCGGGAAGTCCCAGGTCGAGCAGCACCAGATCGGGCCGGCGCGACGCCGCGTCGATCAGCCCGCGGGCGCAGTCGGGCGACTCGTGCACGCGGTAGCCTTCGGCCTCCAGTGCGCTGCGCACGAAGCGGCGGATCTCGGCCTCGTCTTCAAGCAGCAGGATCAGGTGTTGGGTCTTCATCCCCGGCTTCCTCGGCGGCTGCCAGCTCCGGCGGCGTCTGCAGCGGCAGTTCGAACTCGAAGCTGGCGCCGCCGGCCGGGCGGTTGGAGGCGTGGATGCTGCCACCGTGCGCCTCGATCACCGAACGGCAGATCGCCAGGCCCAGCCCGACTCCGGGGATGCTGGATTCGACGTTTCCGCGCGCGAACTTGTCGAACAGCCCGGCCTCACCACCGCGTGCCAGGCCAGGTCCCTCGTCCCACACGGTGACGTGCAGCCGGGCGCCCTGCACACGCGCATCGACCCCGATCGCCGCCCCCGGCCCGGTGTACTTCAGCGCGTTGTCGAACAGGTTGACGAACACGCGCTCGAGCAGTTGCGCATCAGCGTACACCAGCGGCAGCTCCGCCGGCAGCTCCAGACGCAGCGGATGCAGCGCGAGCTGTTCGTCGTCGAGTGCGCGCAGTGCGTTGCCGATGATCTCCTCCAGCGATTGCCAGTGCTTGCGCAGCCGCACCTTGCCCGATTGCAGGCGCGCCATCTCCAGCATGTCCTCGACCATCTTCGCCAGCCGCCTCGCCTGCCTGGCGACCGACTCCAGCTGCTCGCGCAGCTGCGGCGAGCCGTCGTGCGCGCGCATGCGCAGCACGTCGGTTGCACCGATCAGCGCGGTCAGCGGCGTGCGCAGGTCGTGCGACAGCGCCGACAGCACCGAATTGCGCAGCCGTTCGGCCTCCATCGCCACCAGCGTGTCCTGCGCGACCTCGACGAAATGCACCCGCTCCAGCGCGATCGCGATCTGCGTGGCGATGGTGTCGAGCAGCCTGCGCTGTTCCGGCACGAGCACGCTGCGCGGCGCCCCCGGGGCCACGACGAGCACGCCGCGCACGCGCATCGGCGCTTTCAGCGGCAGGTACAGCAGCGGCAGGGCCGGCAGCGTGTTGGTACCGATCCCGGCGACTTCCGAATGCTCGACGCACCAGCGCGCGAGGTCGCCGTCGATGTCCTGGATGGCGCCGCCGGGATCGGGGGACTCGGCCTCGTGCAGCCGCTCGTCGTTGCCCAGCACGAGCAGCGCGGCGCGCGCCCGGAATCCGTGGCGCACGTAGCGCAGCCCGAAATCGACCACCTGCTCGACGGTCAGCGCGCCGGAGAGGTCGCGCGACAGCGCATACAGATCCCGGGTTCGGCGCTCGCGCTGGTTGGCCACCCGCACCTGGTAGCGCAAGCCGGCGGTGAGGCGCCCGATGAGCAGCCCGACGCCGAGCATCACGCCGAAGGTGAACAGGTACTGCACGTCGCTGACGGCGAAGGAATACTTCGGCGGAACGTAGAAGAAGTCGAAGGCCAGCACATTGACGAAGGCCGCCAGCACCGCCGGGCCGCGCCCCAGGCGCCAGGCCACCAGCACGACCCCGACCAGGAACAGCATGACGATGTTCGACAGGTGGAAGTACCAGCTCAGCGGCAGCGCCACCCCGGTCAGCGCGGCGCTGCCCGCCAGGGCCCACGCGTAGTCGCGCCACGGCAGCGCGCGGGTCTCGGCGCCGGATCCCGGCGCAGCGGAGGATGCGGGCTGCGCATCGACCTCGGGCGCCAGCAGCACCAGGTCGATGTCGGGTGCCAGCGCGCCCAGCGAACGCGCGAAGGACCCGCGCCAGGCCTCGCGCCACCATGCCCGCGTGCGGTGGCGCGCCATCACCACGCGGTTCAGGTTGTGGCTGCGGGCGTAGGCGAGCACCTCGGCCGGTGCCTGCTGGCCTGCCAGCACCGCCGTGTGGGCACCGAGATCGCGCCCGAGTTGCAGCAGCTTCAGGATCGCCGAACGCCGGGCCTCGGCAAGCTGCTGCAACGGCGGGGTCTCGGCATAGACCACGTGCCAGCGCGCGTGCAGCGCCTCGGCCAGGCGCGCCGCGGCGCGTACCAGGCCGGGTCCGTTGTCGGGGCCCACGCACACCAGCAGCGCTTCCGACGCGCTCCAGACCTCGCCGCCGACCTGGGTGCTGCGGTAGCTGCGCATCTGGCTGTCGACGCGCTCGGCCGTCAGGCGCAGTGCGAGCTGGCGCAGCGCCAGCAGGTTGCCCTTGCGGAAGAAGTTGCGCAGCGCGCGCGCCGCCTGCGCGGCGACATAGACCTTGCCTTCGCGCAGACGCTGCAGCAGTTCGTCGGGGGTGAGGTCGACCAGCACGACCTCGGCCGCCTGCTGGAACAGACTGTCCGGGACCGTCTCGCGCACCGGGACCTCGGCGATGCTGGCCACGATGTGGCTGACGCTGTCGAGGTGCTGCACGTTGAGCGTCGTGTAGACGTCGATTCCGGCGGCCAGCAGTTCCTCGACGTCCTGCCAGCGCTTGGGGTGCCGGCTGCCCGGGGCGTTGCTGTGCGCCAGTTCGTCGACCAGCAGTACCGCGGGCCGGCGCTGCAGCGCGCCGGCCAGGTCGAGCTCGCCCGTGCCGCGCGCGTTTGCCGTCGGCTGCAGGCGCGGCAAGACCTCCAGGCCCTGGAGAAGGCGCTCGGTCTCGGCGCGGCCGTGGGTCTCGACGACACCGCAGACCACGTCGACCCCCTTGGCCCGCAACTGTTGCGCGGCGCCGAGCATCGCGTAGGTCTTGCCGACTCCGGGCGATGCGCCGAAGAAGATCCGCAGCCTGCCTTGGCGGGCCTGCCGTTCCTGGTCTTCGACCTCGCGCAACAGGGCGTCGGGGTCGGGGCGCTGTTCGTCGCTCATCGCGGGATGGAGCACGCGGAGATTGCGATGCCGAGCACTGTAGCGCGGGCGCCGGGGTCAGCGCATGCGTACCGGGTGCAGCCTGTCGAGCGCGAGGTTCAGGGCCAGCACGTTGACCCGTGGCTCGCCGAACAGCCCCAGCCAGGGACGGTGGGCGAAGCGGTCGACCAGTTGCTGCACCTCTCGCGGCGGCAGGCCGCGCGCCTGCGCGACGCGCGCGAGCTGGTACTGCGCCGCCGCCAGGCTGATGTCCGGGTCCAGCCCGGAGCCCGAGGCGGTCACGAGGTCGACCGGGACCGGCTTGCCGGCCTCGGCTGGGTCGCCACGGCGCAGCGCCTCGACGTTGGCCTTCACCGCCGCCAACTCCGCAGGGTTCGTGGGCCCGAGGTTGGAGCCGCCCGAGGCCAGGCCGTTGTAGGGCTGCGGCGAGGTCGCCGACGGCCGGCCCCAGAAGTACTTCGGCGCCGAGAACGACTGCCCGATCAACGCCGAGCCGACCGGCCTTCCGGCCACGGCGAGCACCGAGCCGTTGGCCTGCCACGGGAACACGGCCTGCGCCAGTGCGGTGACCAGCAGCGGATAGACCAAGCCCAGCACAAGCGTGAAACCGACGAACAGGGTCAACGCGGGGCGCAGGAGTCGCGACATGAAGGTCTCCGTTTCACAGCAGGTGCAGTGCATTGAGCACGAGGTCGATCGCCTTGATGCCGACGAAGGGCAACGCGATGCCTCCCAGCCCGTACAGCAGCAGGTTGTTGCGCAGCAGCGTGGCCGCCGGAAGCGGGCGGAACTTCACCCCCTTCAAGGCCAGCGGGATGAGAAACACGATGATCAGGGCGTTGAATATCACCGCCGAAAGGATCGCCGAATCGGGAGTCCCCAGCCGCATGATGTTCAGCGCGCCGAGCTGCGGATAGGTTCCGACGAAGATCGCAGGGATGATCGCGAAATACTTCGCCAGGTCATTGGCGATGCTGAAGGTGGTCAGCGCGCCGCGGGTCATCAGCATCTGCTTGCCGATCTCCACCACCTCGATCAGCTTGGTCGGGTTGGAGTCGAGATCGACCATGTTGCCGGCCTCGCGCGCGGCCTGGGTGCCGCTGTTCATCGCCACCGCGACGTCGGCCTGGGCCAGCGCCGGCGCGTCGTTGGTGCCGTCGCCGGTCATCGCCACCAGGCGCCCGTCGGACTGGTACTTGCGGATCAGCGCCAGCTTGGTCTCGGGCGTGGCCTCGGCCTGGTACTCGTCCACTCCGGCCTCCGCGGCGATCGCCGCTGCGGTGAGCCGGTTGTCGCCGGTGATCATCACGGTCTGGATGCCCATCCGACGCAGCTGGGCGAAGCGCTCCTTGATGCCGTCCTTCACGACGTCCTTGAGTTCGACCACGCCGAGCACGCGCCGATCGTCGGCCACCACCAGTGGCGTGCTGCCCCGGCGGGCGACCGCGTCGACCAGATCCTTCAGGCCTGCCGGCAGTTCCCCGCCGCGCTCGCGCACGTGGCGCGACACCTCGTCGGCCGCACCCTTGCGGATGGGCCGGCCCGCGATGTCCACGCCGCTCATTCGGGTCTGCGCCGAGAAGGGGACGAAGCTGGCGTGCAGCGATTCCAGGTCGCGCTCGCGCAGATTGAAACGCTGCTTGGCCAGCACGACGATGCTGCGCCCCTCGGGAGTCTCGTCGGCCAGCGACGCCAGTTGCGCGGCGTCGACCAGTTCGCGCTCGGAGACCCCGGCCACCGGCAAGAAGGCGCTGGCCTGGCGGTTGCCCAGCGTGATGGTGCCGGTCTTGTCCAGCAGCAGCACGTCGATGTCACCGGCGGCCTCGACCGCGCGGCCCGAGGTCGCGACCACGTTGGCGCCGAGCATGCGGCTCATGCCGGCCACACCGATGGCCGACAGCAGCGCGCCGATGGTGGTCGGGATCAGGCACACCAGCAGCGCCACCAGCACCGTGATGCTCACCGGACGGCCAGCGCCTACCGCCTTGACCGAGTAGATCGAATACGGCAGCAGCGTCACCGTGGCCATCAAAAGGATCACTGTGAGCGCGATCAGCAGGATGGTCAGCGCGATCTCGTTGGGGGTCTTGCGG
>JAJYTY010000152.1 GCA_021792835.1 Pseudomonadota bacterium | reverse complement strand
CCTTCAGCGACGCGCCGCCGATCAGGCCGCCGTCGATGTCGGGTTGCGCGAACAGCTCGCGCGCGTTCTCCGGCTTGACGCTGCCGCCATAGAGCATCGGCACGACCGCGGCATCGACGCCGTGATGACCCAGGCGCTGGCGCATGAATGCGTGCACCTGCTGGGCCTGCCCGGCGCTGGCACTGCGTCCGGTGCCGATGGCCCACACCGGTTCATAGGCGACGACGATGCGCGCCGCGTGCGCACCCAGCAGATGCGCGACGGCGTCCATCTGCAGGCCGATGACCGCCTCGGTCTGGCCCTGCTCGCGCTGCTGCAGGGTCTCGCCCAGGCACACGATGGGCGTCAGGCCGCTGGCCAGCGCGCGCTCGGCCTTCGCCGCCACGGCTGCATCGCCTTCGCCGTGCAGGCTGCGTCGCTCCGAGTGGCCCACGATCACGTAGGCACAGCCGAACTCGCGCAGCATGCCGGCCGAGACCTCGCCGGTGAACGCGCCCTGCTCGTGCATCGAGCAATCCTGCGCGCCCAGCGCGATCTGCGAGCCGGCCAGCAACTGCTGCGCCTGCGCCAGGTACGGGAAAGGCACGCACACGGCCACGTCGCAGGCGGCGGGTGCGGCGGCGACCAGCGCCTGCAACAAACCGCGATTGGCTTCCAGGCTGCCGTGCATTTTCCAGTTTCCCGCGACCAGTCGTCGACGCATGCTGTTCGTCCCCTCGTTGTCAGTCTTGGTTCGGCCAGCGCGCCGGCCCTTCCGGCGCGCGACCCATCTCACCAGGTCAGCGCGATCTTGCCCACATGATCGCCCGCCTCGAGCAACTGGTGCGCGCGCACGATCTCGGCCGCCGGCAACACCGCGTGCATGCGCGGGCGCACCTGCCCCGCCTCGATCAACGGCCACACCTTGCGGCGCAGCGACTGCGCCAGCGCGGTCTTGAACTCCACGCTGCGCGGGCGCATGGTCGAGCCGGTGATGCTGAGCCTGCGCCGCATCAGCAGCGAGGCGTCGAAAGCCGCCGCGACGCCGCCCTGCACCGCGACGATCACCAACCGGCCCTCCTCGGCCAGGCAGCCCACCTCGCGTGCCACGTAGTCGCCGGCGACCATGTCGAGGATCACGTCCACGCCGCGCCCGCCGGTGGCCTCGCGCACCACCTGCGCGAAGTCCTCGGTGCGGTAATTGATCGCACGCTCGGCGCCGAGCTCGATGCAGGCCTTGCACTTGGCATCGGTACCCGCGGTGGCCCAGGCACGCGCGCCCAGCGCATGCGCCAGCTGCAGCGCGGTGCTGCCGATGCCGCTGGCGCCACCCTGTACCAGCACATGCTCGCCGGCCTTGAGCGCGCCGCGCTGGAACAGGTTGTGCCAGACCGTGAAGAAGGTCTCCGGAACGGCCGCGGCCTCGGCGTCGCTCAAGCCCGCCGGCGCCTCGATGCACTGCCCGGCGGGAACCACGCAGTAATCCGCGTAGCCTCCGCCGCCGAGCAGCGCGACCACGCGCTGCCCGGTGCGCAGCGAGGTGCCGGAGTAGTCGCCCTCGACCACGTCGCCGCAGACCTCGAGTCCGGGAATGTCCGAGGCCCCGGGAGGCGGGGGGTACACCCCCTTGCGCTGCAGCAGGTCGGGCCGGTTGATGCCGAAGGCGCGAACCCGCAGCAGCACCTCGCCGGGACCAGGCGTCGGCATCGGGCGCTCGGTCCACTGCAGCACCTCGGGGCCGCCGGGGCGCGTGATCTCCACCACTCGCATGGTCTGGCTCATCGGATCACTCCTCGCATCGGACTCGGATGTCGGGCGTCGGTCGGCCGTGGGCTCAGGGTTGCTGCGGCTGCGCCGCGGCGTCGCCCTCGCCCAGCAGGGCCTTGATCGACAGGCGGAAGCGCCCCTTGTCGTCGGTCTCGATGACCTTCACGCGCACCTTCTGGCCTTCCTGCAGGTGGTCGGAAACCTTGTTGATGCGCTCATTGGCGATCTGCGAGATGTGCAGCAGGCCGTCGCGTCCCGGCAGCACGTTGACCAGCGCGCCGAAGTCGAGCAGCTTGACCACCGTGCCGTCGTAGATCTGGCCGATCTCGACTTCCGCCGTGAGCTCGCCGATGCGGCGCATCGCTTCCTTCGCGCGGTCGGCGTCGGTGGACGCCACCGTGATGCTGCCGTCGTCGGCGATGTCGATCTGCGTGCCGGTTTCCTCGGTCAGCGCGCGGATCACCGCGCCGCCCTTGCCGATGACGTCGCGGATCCGCTCGGGGTTGATCTTCATCGTGTACAGACGCGGCGCGTATTGCGACACCTCCGCGCGCGCGCCGCCCATCGCCTGCTGCATCAGGCCCAGGATGTGCAACCGCGCCTCGCGCGCCTGCGCCAGCGCGACCTGCATGATCTCGCGCGTGATGCCCTGGATCTTGATGTCCATCTGCAGCGCGGTGACCCCGGTGGAGCTGCCCGCGACCTTGAAGTCCATGTCGCCCAGATGGTCCTCGTCGCCGAGGATGTCGGTCAGCACGGCGAAGCGGTTGCCGTCCTTGATCAGGCCCATCGCGATGCCGGCCACGTGCGCCTTCAGCGGCACGCCGGCGTCGAGCAGGCTCAGGCAGCCGCCGCACACCGAGGCCATGGACGACGACCCGTTCGATTCGGTGATCTCCGAGACCACGCGCATCGTGTAGGCGAAGTCGTCCTTGCTCGGCAGCACGGCCTGCAGCGCGCGCCGCGCCAGGCGGCCATGGCCGATCTCGCGGCGCTTGGGCGTGCCCATGCGCCCGGTCTCGCCCGTGGCGTACGGGGGCATGTTGTAGTGCAGCAGGAAGCGGTCCCGGTACTCGCCGCCGAGCGCGTCGATGATCTGCGAGTCCTGGTCGGTGCCCAGCGTGGCCGCGACCAGCGCCTGCGTCTCGCCACGCGTGAACAGCGCGCTGCCGTGCGCGCGCGGCAGCACGCCGGTACGGATCTCGATCGGGCGCACGGTACGCGTATCGCGCCCGTCGATGCGCGGATCGCCGGCCAGGATCTGGCTGCGCACGATGCGCGACTCCATGTCGAACAGGATCTGCTCGACCTTGGTCGAATCGACCTCGGCACCATCGGCGCCCAGCGCTTCGTGCGCCGCCGCGTAGGCCTTGCGCAGCGCGTCGGTGCGCAACTGCTTGCTGGTGATCTTGTAGGCCGCGCGCAGCGCGTCGCCGGCCAGCGCGTCGATGCGCGCGATCAGCGCATCGTCACGCGGCGCCGGCTGCCAGTCCCACGCCGGCTTGCCGCCGTCGCGCACCAGCTCGTGGATGGCGTCGATGGCCGTCTGCATCTGCCGGTGGCCGAACATCACGGCCTCCAGCATCACGTCCTCGGACAGCTGGTCGGCTTCGGACTCGACCATCAGCACGGCCGACTCGGTACCCGCGACCACCAGGTTCAGGCGCGAGTCGGCGAGTTGCGCGCGGCTCGGGTTGAGCACGTACTCGCCATTCACGTAGCCCACGCGGGCGGCGCCGATCGGGCCGTCGAAGGGGATGCCCGACACCGCCAGCGCGGCGCTCACGCCGATCATCGCGGCGATGTCCGACTCCACCTCCGGGTTCAGCGACAGCACCTGCGCCACCACCTGGACCTCGTTGTAGAAGCCCTCGGGGAACAGCGGGCGGATCGGGCGGTCGATGAGGCGCGAGGTCAGGGTCTCGTGCTCGCTGAGCCGGCCCTCGCGCTTGAAGAAGCCGCCCGGAATCCTGCCCGCGGCATAGGTCTTCTCGATGTAGTCGACGGTCAGCGGGAAGAAGTCCTGCCCCGGCTTGGCCGTCTTCGCGCCGACCACGCTGGCCAGCACCACCGTGTCGTCGATGTTGATCAGCACCGCGCCGCCGGCCTGGCGCGCGATCTCGCCGGTCTCCAGCGTGACGCTGTGCGAACCCCATTGAAAGGTCTTCGTGACTTTGTTGAACATTGATCACTCCGGTTGAGCCGGGGCGCGACCCGTGGTCGGCCGCCCGGCACCTGCGCCCGCCATCACGGGCATCTCGGGAAGCACAATGCCATTCCTGTGCGGCTCTGCGGCGCCGCGCTGCTCGCGCGGGGCGGGCAAAACAGCCCAGGAATGACACAGCAGCACTTCCCGACTCGACGCGTGCGCGCGCACCTCATGGCCTCGCGCGCCGCGCATGACAACAGGGCGCCTGCATCGACAACGCGAAACAGGCGCCCCGTGGTTCATCGGGTCCTACTTGCGCAGGCTGAGCTTGGCGATCAGCGCGCGGTAGCGGTCCGCATCCTTGCCCTTGAGGTAGTCCAGCAGCTTGCGGCGGCGGCTGACCATGCGCAGCAGGCCGCGGCGACCGTGGTGGTCCTTGGCGTGGGTCTTGAAGTGACCGGTGAGTTCGTTGATGCGCGCGGTCAGCAGCGCGACCTGCACTTCGGGCGACCCGGTGTCCTTGGGCGCGCGCGCGTTGTCGGCGACGATTTTCGCCGTGTTGGCTTGATCCAGACTCATGTCGAAAGTTTCCTGTGAAGAACCCGCGAACGCGAAAGAAACCATTCCGCGCCGTGAAAAACTGCAGAGTTTAGCGCATCTGGATGCCCACCCGGGCATGGACATGGCGCCGCCGCCTGTTGCAATGGGAATCATCCGCCGCGCGCGCCACCCCTCGCGCCGGCTTTGCCGCTACATTGCCATCTGCCGCGCCGGGCGCGGACAGTCCGACGTCTTCCGAAATGCGCCTGCAACTGCTCTCCGACCTGCACCTCGAGAACGAGATCTTCCATCCCCAGCCCGCCCCCGAGGCCGACGTGCTGGTGCTGGCCGGGGACATCGACTCCCACCACGAGGGGCTGGACCGCTTCGCGGACTGGCCGGTGCCGGTGCTGTTCGTCGCCGGAAACCACGAGTACGACGAAAGGGACTTCGACGCCGCAGCAGCCGCCATGCGACTGCGCTGCGAGCGCCTGGGAATCCGCATGCTCGAGCGCGAGAGCGTGGTGCTGGAGGTGGGCGCAAGCCGCGTGCGCTTCGTCGGCACCACGTTGTGGAACGACTTCGACCTGTTCGGCCCGAGCAAGCGCGAGCAGTGCCTGCGCGCCGCCCGCTATTTCGTCGAGCAGATCCAGCGCTCGGTGCGCAACGGCCAGCCGATGGTCGCCCAGGACCTGCGCCAGGAAGGCCTGCGCTGCCGCGACTGGCTGCGCGAGGAGCTGCGCAAGCCCAGGCAACTGGCCGGGCAGTGGGACGCCACCGTGGTGGTGACCCATTTCGCCCCCAGCCTGCGCAGCACCGACCCGCGCTACCCGGTCAACGGCGCCACCGCGAGCTTCTGCAACGCCTACGACGAGCTGATCGGCCACTGCGACCTGTGGCTGCACGGCCACCTGCACTGCCGCCACGACTACCGCGCCGGGGATTCGCGGGTCGTGTGCAATTCGCGCGGCCACGCCAGCAAGAACGAGGACGGGGACTTCCAGCCGCTCGGAGTCTGGGAGCTTCCGCTGCCAGCCGCGACGCCTGCCGACCAGAAGCGCTAGCCGGCCGGCGCCAGTTCGGACAGATCCCAGCGCGGCTGGATGTCGAAGGCATAGCCCTGCGCGGGCCTCGCCAGCCCGGACTGCAGGCGCCGGCACGCCGCATAGGCGATCATCGGGCCGTTGTCGGTGCACCACTGCAATGCCGGATAGTGCACCCGCGCACCCAGCCGCGCGCAGGCGGCGTCGAGCTTGTCGCGCAGCCGCAGGTTGGCGCCGACCCCGCCGGCCACCACCAGCGTGCGCAGACCGCTGCGCCGCAGCGCCGCGGCGGCCTTCGCCGCCAGCACGTCGGTGATGGCCTCCTGCGTGGCGGCCGCCAGATCGGCACGGCGCTGCTCATCGAGCGCATCCCCCAACTGACGCACGCGCGTCAGTACCGCCGTCTTCAGTCCGGCGAACGAGAAATCCAGGTCGTCGGAGTGGATTTTCGGGCGCGGCAGATCGAAGGCGTCGGCGCGGCCGTGCACGGCCAGGCGCGCCAGCTCAGGGCCACCTGGATACCCCAGCCCGAGCAGCTTGGCCGATTTGTCGAAGGCCTCGCCGGCGGCGTCGTCGACGGTCTCGCCGAGCAGGTCGTAGCGACCCAGCGACCTGGCCCGCAACAGCATCGTGTGCCCGCCGGATACCAGCAGCGCGATGAAGGGAAACTCCAGCGCGGGTTCGCTGAGCAGCGGCGACAGCAGGTGTCCTTCGAGGTGGTGAACGCCCAGCAGCGGCTTGCCGGCGGACATCGCCAGCGCCGCCGCGACCCCTGCCCCGACCAGCAACGCCCCCGCAAGCCCCGGGCCGCGGGTGTAGGCGACGACGTCGATGTCGGCCAGCCGCAGCCCGCTGTCGCCCAGCACCGCATCGACCAGCGGCAGCACGCGCGCGATGTGGTCGCGCGAGGCCAGCTCCGGCACCACGCCGCCGTAAGCCTGGTGCAGCGCGATCTGCGAATGCAGCGCGTGCCCCAACAGGCCGTCGCGGCTGTCGTAGACGGCCACTCCGGATTCGTCGCAGGAGGTCTCGATTCCGAGCACGCGCAGGCGCGCCGCGGCGGCGGAGGACGGATGATGCAGGGTCAAGGTGAGGGTCAAGGCACTCGCGCGCCGCGGCGCGCGAGAAGAAGGCAGGCCCCAGGAACACGTGTGCGCAGCGCCCCGGACGGCCCCGCGCTAGGCCCTGACAGGCCCCGGAATAGAACTGCCTGGGCAGGTTTCTGGAGATTGGTTATACTTTAAAGGTTTTTTCGTCGCATTGCATGGCCCGGCCGGACGCGGCTGGCGGCAGCAGGCGGCGCGAAGCCCCGGGAGGCGATTCCCGGGACGCACTTCCCGATTCCAAGAGGTACCCGTTTGCAATGACCACGATTCGCGTAAAAGAAAACGAACCCTTCGACGTTGCCCTGCGCCGCTTCAAGCGCACCATTGAAAAGCTCGGCCTGCTGACCGACCTGCGTGCGCGCCAGTTCTACGAGAAGCCCACCGCCGAGCGCAAGCGCAAGAAGGCCGCCGCGGTCAAGCGTCACTACAAGCGCATCCGCAGCCACATGCTGCCCAAGCGCCTGTACTGAGCCCCGTCCGGACGCAATACGCGAAGCGACCGGCGCGCCGCGAGGCTGCGCCGGTTTTTCGTCTTGCACGCGTGAGCGTGCACCCCTGCACGCGACCGCCCGCAGCGGCCGCCCCCGCGAAATGTCCGAACTCAAGAATCGCATCCAGGAAGACATGAAGGCGGCGATGCGCGCCCGGGACTCCGCCCGCCTGGGAACCATCCGCCTGCTGCTGGCGGCGATCAAGCAGCGCGAGGTCGACGAGCGCGTGCAACTCGACGACGCCGCCGTGGTCGCGGTCATCGAACGCATGATCAAGCAGCGGCGCGACTCCATCGCGCAGTTCGAGTCCGGCGGGCGCGCCGACCTGGCCGCGAACGAAGCGGCCGAGATCGCGGCGCTGGAGCCCTACATGCCCGCCCGCCTCGACGCGGCGCAGCTCGATGCCGAGATCCGCGCGGCCATCGCCGAACTCGGGCTGGGCGCCCCGCAGGACCTGGGCAAGCTGATGCCGGTGCTCAAGGCCCGGCTGGCCGGCCGCGCCGACATGGCGCAGGCCTCGGCACGCGCGAAGGCGCTGTTGTCGGGCGCCGCCTGAACCACCACGCTCACCGGCACGGCGGCGACCTGCCGAGCCCGGCGGACCTCCGCGCGGCAACCGGCCGCTACAGCTGCTCGGCGCTGCGCAGGCGCGGCGCCAGCTCGATGCTTCGCGCCAGCCTGAACATCCACTCCTCGTCGTAGGCCGCCCCGCCGCGGGGCCGGCGCACGTCGTCGAGCACCATCAACGTGAAGTCGGTGGCGTCGTCGGCCCAGTCGATCACCGAGCGCACGCGCCCCGAGGGCGCGCGCTGCACGCTGAACACCGCCGGCCAGGTCTCGACTTGGTGGCGCACGAGTTCGCGGACCATCACCACGGCGCCGTTGCCTGCGAGGGCATTCTCGGTCAACTTCATGCGGATCCCGTCGGGGCGCTCGAACACGCGAGCGATGGTCAGCACCGGTTCGCCGGGGCGCGCCGTGTTGTCGACGAGGCCCAGGAACCGGTACCTCGCCAGTTCGGTGCCGGCGATGTCGCGCGGGCGGATCAATACGCGGCCGTCGTTCATCGCGGCGAAGCTCGGATACAGCGGCGCGGCCGGGTCGGGCCATTGCCAGTCGTCCTCGTCGACCTCGTCGTAGGCGAGCCCCTCGTGCGCGCGCGCGGACTCGCGCTGCAGTGCGCGGCGCGCCTGCTGCCGCATCGCCCAGGGAAGCTCGTCGATGCCGAACACGTGAACCCTGCCCGTCTCCACCCATGGCGGACCCGAGGCCCCAGGCAGCGGGACCGGCGCGACGCCCCCCGCGGCCGCGGCACGCAGCGCCAAAGCAATGGACGCGAAACAGCCGAGCCGCATGAAGTTGCGCAAGGTTCGCGTCTGCATGGTCACCACTCACCGAGGTTGCAATCGATCGCGTCCGAGTTCCACATCACGTATTTCTCGCCAGTGTGCTGCTTCATGCCCCAATGATGCCCGGTCACGTGTCCGTACCAGAACTCCCCGAAATGGCCGGCACGGCCGCGCCGGCCGAAGTGCCACCCCAGACCCTTCGGCCCGTCCGTCGGCGTCGTGGCGTTGTGCAGATGGTGCCGCGCTCCAGCCTCGTCGATCCGGTAATGCTCGGAGATCACGTAGGTCCAGCGCTTGTAGTCGAAGGCATAGGTGATGGACTCCTGGGCGCCGGCGCCGATTGCGCAGGATCGGCTGAA
>JAJYTY010000151.1 GCA_021792835.1 Pseudomonadota bacterium | reverse complement strand
GCCGCCGAAGAACATCACGGCAGCCAGGAACGAGACCAGGATCATGTTCGCGTATTCGGCGAGGAAGAACAGCGCGAACGACATCCCCGAGTACTCGACCATGTGGCCGGCGACGATCTCCGACTCGCCTTCGACGACGTCGAAGGGGTGGCGGTTGGTCTCGGCGATTCCCGAGATCATGTAGACGACGAAGATCGGCAGCAGCGGCAGCCAGTTCCACGACAGCAGGTTCAGGCCCATCGCGGCGAAGCGCCCGTGCTGCTGGCCGACGACGATCTGGGTCAGGTTCAGGCTGCCCGAGACCATCAGCACGACCACCATGCAAAAGCCCATGGCGATCTCGTAGCTGACCATCTGCGCCGACGCGCGCAGCGCGCCGAGGAAGGCGTACTTCGAGTTCGAGGCCCAGCCCGCGATGATGATCCCGTACACCTCGATCGAGGTCACCGCCAGCAGCAGCAGCAGCCCGGCGTTGACGTTGACCAGCGCGACCCCGGGCCCGAAGGGCATCACCGACCACGCGACCAGCGCCGGGGTCAGGGTCATGATCGGGCCCAGCACGAACAGGAAGTGGCTGGAGCGGGTCGGGACGACGATTTCCTTGAAGATGAACTTCAGGCCGTCGGCGATCGGCTGCAGCAGCCCGAAGGGCCCCACGCGGTTGGGACCGATGCGCACCTGGATCCAGCCGATGAGCTTGCGCTCCCACAGCGTCAGGTAGGCCACGCCGATGAACAGCGGCAGCACGATCACGACGATGCGGATGATGTCCCAGATCACCGGCCAGGCCACCGGGCCGAGCAGCTTGAGTCCGCTGGATGTGAAGGCGTCGAGCATGGTTCAGACCTTGTGCACGGAAACGCGACCGAACATCGGGCCCAGGGCCTGGGTCGCGGGATGGGCCGCGGCGATTCGCACCACGCCGCTGGCCAGCGCCGGATCCAGGCGCGCCTCCAGTTCCGCGCTGGCCTGTCCCTGCTGCACGCGCACGCGCGCGCCCGGCTGCAGGCCCAGGCGCTCCCAGGCATCGGACGGCAACCCGACCTGCGCGGCGCGCTGGCCGTCGACGGTGCGCTGCAGCGACGGAGCGCGGCGCACGATCGGGTCGCTGCCGTAGATCGGCACGTCGGCGATGCGCTCGAAGTCCTGCGCCGGGGCGCCGGCCTCGCCCGGCTCCAGCTCCAGCGATTGCGGCAGCTGCACCGGTGCCGGCGCCAGCACGGCAGCGACGTCGACGCCGCGCAGCGCGGCCTCGCGCACCTGCTCGGCGGTGTCGTATTCGAAGCCCGGCAAACCGAGCTGGTTGGCGATCACCCGCAGCACCTTCCACGCCGGACGCGACTGCCCCAGCGACCGCGCCACCTGCTGGAAGGCCTGCAAGCGCCCCTCGCAGTTGAACAGGCTGCCCGCGGTCTCGGTGAACGGAGCCACCGGCAGCAGCACGCGCGCGCATTGCTCGAGCTGCGGATTGCGGAAGGCGCTGAGCGCGACCACGAAGGCACTGTCGCGCAGCGCGGCCGCCGCCGCGGCGCCGTCGAACAGGTCCAGCTCGGGCTCCAGGCCCAGCAACAGCATCGCGCTGGGCATCGTGTCCAGCATCTGCGCGGCGCTGCGGCCCCCGGCGCGCGGCACCGCACCGACCAGGTGCGCGCCCACCGTGTTGCCCGCCTCCACCGTGTGGCCGAAGCCCACGCCGGCGGTCTGGGCGATCCAGCGCGCCAGCAGCTCGAGGGTCGAGGCCTGCGGATGCTGCGCCGCGCTGCTTCCCAGCCACACGGCGGCACGCTGCTGCCCGACCAGGCTGGCGGCGATCGCGCGCGCCGACTCCGACGGCGCCAGCGCGGCCAGCGCCTGCGGACGCGCCACCTGCGCGGCATCGGCCACCGCCGCCGCCACCCCGGCCAGCTCCGCCACCCACGCGCTGGGCGGCACCACGACAGCCGCGTGCAGCGGCATCAGCGCATCGTCGCGGCTGGCGTGCAGCACGCTGAAACGGGTGCCGGCACGCGCCGCGCGGCGCAGCCGGGCGGCCAGCAGCGGATGATCCTTGCGCAGGAAGGAACCCACGACGAACACCGACCGCAGCTGTCCCACCTCGGCCAGGCTCATGCCCAGCGACGGCACTCCGGCGCCGTCGCGCGCATCGCTGCGGCGCAGCCGGGTGTCGATGTTCTCGCTGCCCATGCCGCGCAGCACGCGTGCGAGCAGGTACAGCTCCTCGTTGGTCGCCATCGGCGAGGCCAGCCCGCCCAGCGCCTGCGGCCCGTCGACATCGCACACGCGCTTGAGCCCGTCGGCGACGAAGCTCAGCGCGCTGGCCCAGTCGACCTCGCGCCACTGACCGTCGTCGCGCACCATCGGCACCGTCAGGCGATCGGCGCTGCCCAGGCCCTCGTAGCTGAAGCGGTCGCGGTCGGACAGCCAGCATTCATTGACCGCCTCGTTGGTCTGCGGCACCACGCGCACGACGCGGTCTGCCTTGAGCTGCACGACCAGGTTGGCGCCGATGCTGTCGTGCGGACTGACCGAGGCGCGGCGCGCCAGTTCCCAGGGACGCGCGGCGAAGCGGAAGGGCTTGCTGGTCAGCGCGCCCACCGGGCACAGGTCGATCATGTTGCCCGACAGCTCGGACTCGATCGAACCCTCGAGGAAACTGGTGATCTCGGAATGCTCGCCACGGTTGGCCATGCCGAGTTCCATCAGGCCGGCCACTTCCTGCCCGAAACGCACGCAGCGCGTGCAGTGGATGCAGCGTGTCATCTCCTCCATGCCCACCAGCGGCCCGGCGTTCTTGTGGAACACCACGCGCTTTTCCTCCTGGTAGCGCGAGCTGGAGGCACCGTAGCCCACCGCGAGGTCCTGCAGCTGGCACTCGCCGCCCTGATCGCAGATCGGGCAGTCCAGCGGGTGGTTGATCAGCAGGAACTCCATCACCCC
Organism: Pseudomonadota bacterium; assembly: GCA_021792835.1. Classification (GTDB taxonomy): domain Bacteria; phylum Pseudomonadota; class Gammaproteobacteria; order Burkholderiales; family Burkholderiaceae_C; genus Thiomonas_A. The sequence goes on along the minus strand of JAJYTY010000151.1, from coordinate 5,927 downwards.
CTTCTGCGCCTGCAGCGCGCGCTCGGAGCGCGTGCGCACGATCATGCCCTGGGCCACCGGGGTGGCGCAGGCCGGCAACGGCTTGGGCGCCTTCTCGACGTCGACCAGGCACATGCGGCAGTTCGCCGCGATCGACAGTTTGGGGTGGTAGCAGAAGTGCGGCACATAGACATCGAGCTTGCGCGCGGCGTCCATCACCATGGAGCCTTCGGGCACCTCGACCTTGAGACCGTCGATTTCGAGTTCAACCATGACGTCAGAGTCTTTCGGGGCGTGCGTTGCTTGGATCGCTGCGACGGCTTACACGTAGGCCGGAACCAGGCAGGTCTTGTGTTCGATGTGGTGCTCGAACTCGGCGTGGAAATGGCGTACGAAGGATTTCACCGGCATCGCCGCGGCGTCGCCGAGCGCGCAGATGGTGCGCCCGGCGATGTTGTCGGAAACCGAGTTCAGCAGTTCGAGATCCTCCGGACGTCCCTGCCCGTGCTCGATGCGGTGCACCACGCGCCACAGCCAGCCGGTGCCTTCGCGGCACGGCGTGCACTGGCCGCAGGATTCGTGCTGGTAGAAGTAGGACAGGCGCAGCAAGGACTTGACCATGCAGCGGGATTCGTCGAGCACGATCACCGCCCCCGAACCCAGCATCGAGCCGGCCTTCGAGATCGAGTCGTAGTCCATCGTGCAGTCCATGATCACCGAGGCCGGCAGCACCGGGGCCGACGAGCCGCCGGGGATCACCGCTTTCAGGCCGCGGCCGCCGCGCACGCCGCCGGCCAGCGCCAGCAGTTCCGAGAACGGCGTGCCCATCGGGATCTCGTAGTTGCCGGGCCGCGCCACGTCGCCGGACACCGAATAGATCTTCGTGCCGCCGTTGTTGGGCTTGCCGACCTCGAGGTAGGCGGCAGCGCCGTTGCGGATGATCCACGGCACCGCGGCGAAGGTCTCGGTGTTGTTGATGGTCGTGGGCTTGCCGTACAGGCCGAAACTGGCGGGGAACGGCGGCTTGAAGCGCGGCTGCCCCTTCTTGCCTTCCAGCGACTCCAGCAGCGCGGTCTCCTCGCCGCAGATGTAGGCGCCGAAACCGTGCGACGCGTGCAACTGGAAGCTGAACCCGCTGCCCAGGATGTTGTCGCCCAGGAACCCGGCGGCGCGCGCCTCGTCGAGCGCCTGCTCGAAGCGATCGTAGTCCTCGAAGATCTCGCCGTGGATGTAGTTGTAGCCCACGCTGATTCCCATCGCGTAGGCGGCGATGGCCATGCCCTCGATCACGATGTGGGGGTTGAAGCGCAGGATGTCGCGGTCCTTGAAGGTGCCCGGCTCGCTCTCGTCGGAGTTGCACACCAGGTACTTCTGCCCCGGGAACTGGCGCGGCATGAAGCTCCACTTCAGTCCGGTCGGGAAACCGGCGCCGCCGCGCCCGCGCAGCGCCGAGCCCTTGACTTCGGCGATCACCTGCTCCGGAGTCATGCCCGGCTGGCCGTCGGCGCCGAGGATGCGGCGCAGCGCCTTGTAGCCGTCGCGCTGCAGGTAGCCCTGCAGGCGCCAGTTGGCGCCGTCGAGTCCGGCGAGGATCTGCGGACGCAGGTGGCGCCCGTGGAAACAGGTCTCGGCTCCGCTGGAAGCGAAGGTCATCACGCTTGTCCTCCCGATCGGGCCTGCGCGCGCAGCGACTCGATCAACGCGTCGATGCGCTCGCGGTCGAGGAAACTGCACATGCGGCGGTCATTGACCAGCGCCACCGGCGCGTCGCCGCAGGCGCCCAGGCATTCGCTCTCCTGCAGCGTGAACAGTCCGTCCGGCGTGGTCTCGCCCAGCGCGATCCCGAGCTTGTCGCTCAGGTACTTCGCGGTCTGCGCGCCGCCACCGAGCTGGCACGGCAGGTTGGTGCACACGTTCAGCTTGAAGCGACCGACGGGCTTCGTGTTGAACATGTTGTAGAAGGTCACCACCTCGTGCACCGCGATCGGCGGCATGCCGAGGTACTCGGCCACCTCGACCTCGGACTCGGGCGAGATCCAGCCTCGCTCCTGCTGCACGATGGACAGTGCCGCGATCACCGCCGACTGCTTCTGGTCGGCCGGGTACTTGGCCAGCTCGCGGTCGATGCGCTGGCGCGTGGTTTCTGACAGCATGGGGGTTACCGGTCGATTTCGCCGAACACGATGTCCATCGTGCCGATGATGGCCACGGCGTCGGCGATCATGTGCCCGCGCGACATCTCGTCCATCGCGGCCAGGTGCGGGAATCCGGGGGCGCGGATCTTCAGGCGGAAAGGCTTGTTGGCGCCATCGGACACCAGGTAGATGCCGAACTCGCCCTTCGGATGCTCGACGGCGGCGTAGGCCTCGCCCTCGGGCACGTGGAAACCTTCGGAGAACAGCTTGAAGTGGTGGATCAGGTCCTCCATGCTGGTCTTCATGCGCGTGCGCGACGGCGGTGCCACCTTGTGGTTGTCGGTGATCACCGGGCCGGGATTGGCGCGCAGCCACTGCACGCACTGCTGGATGATGCGGTTGGCCTGGCGCATCTCCTCGATGCGCACCAGGTAGCGGTCGTAGCAGTCACCGGTCTTGCCCACCGGGATGTCGAAATCCATGCGGTCGTAGACGTCGTAGGGCTGCTGCTTGCGCAGGTCCCACTCGAAGCCCGAGCCGCGCAGCATCGGACCCGAGAAGCCCATCTGCAGCGCGCGCTCCGGCGACACCACGCCGATTCCCACGGTGCGCTGCTTCCAGATGCGATTGTCGGTCAGCAAGGTCTCGTATTCGTCGACGTACTTCGGGAACCGCTTGGTGAAGTCGTCGATGAAGTCGAGCACCGAGCCCTGCCGGTTCGCGTTCAGCGCCTCCACCTCGCGCGGCCCGCGCACGCTGGACGCGCGGTACTGCGGCATGCGATCGGGAAGGTCGCGGTACACGCCGCCCGGGCGGAAGTACGCGGCGTGCATGCGTGCGCCCGAGGCCGCCTCGTACACGTCGAACAGATCCTCGCGCTCGCGGAAGGCGTACAGGAACACGGTCATCGCGCCGCAGTCCAGCGCGTGCGCCCCCAGCCACAGCAGGTGGTTGAGCAGCCGGGTGATCTCCGAGAACATGACCCGCAGGTACTGCGCGCGGATCGGCACGTCGACTCCCAGCAGCTTCTCGATGGCCAGCACGTAGGCGTGCTCGTTGCACATCATCGAGACGTAGTCCAGGCGGTCCATGTACGGCAGCGCCTGGATGAAGGTGCGCGTCTCGGCCAGCTTCTCGGTGGCGCGATGCAGCAGCCCGATGTGCGGATCGGCGCGCTGGATCACCTCGCCGTCGAGTTCCAGCACCAGGCGCAGCACGCCGTGCGCGGACGGATGCTGCGGCCCGAAGTTCAGGGTGTAGTTCTTGATCTCGGCCATGTCGGGTCCAGGGGGTCAGGCACCGGGTTGGTTGCGCTCGCGCGGCAGGTCGCCGTAGCCCGGCTCGCGCACCACGCGCGGCACGATCTCGCGCGGCTCGATGCTCACCGGCTGGTAGATGACCCGGCGGGCCTCGGGGTCGTAGCGCATCTCCACCGTGCCGCTGACCGGGAAGTCCTTGCGGAACGGGTGCCCGATGAAACCATAGTCGGTGAGGATGCGGCGCAGGTCCTCGTGGCCCTCGAACACCACGCCGTACAGGTCGAAGGCTTCGCGCTCGTACCAGTTGGCGCTGTTCCACACCCCGTTGATCGACGCCACCACCGGCATGTCGTCATCGGAGCACCACACGCGCAGCCGCAGGCGCTGGTTCATGCTCACCGACAGCAGGTGCAGCACGACGGCGAAACGCGGCCCTTCGCGCAGCCCCTCGCCGTAACCAAGGTAGTCGACCACGCACAGGTCCATCAGCTGCTCGAAGCGCAGCTGCGGCGCGTCGCGCAACACGGTGCAGGCCTCGACATAGGAGGCTGGCGGCACATCGATGGTGATCTCACCCAGTTCCGACTGCATGCGTACCAGGCGTTCGCCCAGTTGCTGCCGGAGGTCGTCTTGAAGCCGTTCGAGTTTGCTGGACATCGGGAAACGGGCCTGAAAAGGAAAGCCTTCAGCCGGCCGCGGCCTTCAGCGGGCGATGGTGTTGGTACGCCGGATCTTGTTCTGCAGCTGCACGAGTCCGTACAGCAAGGCCTCCGCGGTCGGAGGGCAGCCGGGGACGTACACGTCCACCGGCACGATGCGGTCGCAACCGCGCACGACCGAGTAGGAATAGTGGTAGTAGCCGCCGCCGTTGGCGCATGAACCCATCGACACCACCCAGCGCGGCTCGGGCATCTGGTCATAGACGCGGCGCAACGCCGGTGCCATCTTGTTGCACAGCGTGCCGGCGACGATCATCAGGTCGGATTGTCGCGGGCTCGGACGGAACACGATACCGAAGCGATCGAGGTCGTAGCGCGCGGCGCCCGCGTGCATCATCTCGACCGCACAACAGGCAAGGCCGAAGGTCATCGGCCAGAGGGACCCGGTACGGGTCCAGTTGATCAGCTTGTCAGCTGTGGTGGTAATGAAACCTTCGCTCAGAACGCCTTCGATACTCATCGCGGATCCCCAAACCCTGTGTGTTCCATCGGGTCCCGGGGATCGCCCGGGACCACAGCCTCAGGCTTACTCCCAGTCCAGCGCGCCCTTCTTCCATTCGTAGATGAACCCTACAACCAGAATGGACAAGAAGAGCATCATGGCCCAGAAACCGGCGGGGCCGATCTTCTTCAGGGCCACGGCCCACGGAAACAGGAACGCGATCTCGAGGTCGAACAGGATGAACAGGATCGCCACCAGGTAATAGCGCACGTCGAACTTCATGCGCGCGTCCTCGAAGGCCTCGAAACCGCATTCGTAGGGGGCGTTCTTCGCGCTGTCGGGGCGCGAGGGGCCGAGCAACCGTCCCAGCACCATCGGAGCGATGCCGACAACGATCGCGATCACGATGAACAGCAACACCGGCAGGTACTGCTCGACGAACATCACGCCCTCCTTGTCATGTCTGCGCCGCGGGGCGCCGGCAGCGTGCCCGGCATCCCCTGGCTGGTTCGCGCAACGCAGCGCCCCCATTGCGGCGCTGCCCGTCCGCGCGCAGCACGCGGACGCTCATGTGTTGTGGTGCCGACGGCGAGACTCGAACTCGCACAGCTTTCGCCACTACCCCCTCAAGATAGCGTGTCTACCAATTTCACCACGTCGGCAACGACGATCAGGATCAGGTTCACGCCCGCCGCCAACGCGCCCCGGAGGATGGGACTGGCCTTGCGTACGACCCCCTGGTCACCACTTTTTCATTTTCTGACCAACCCGGACCCCGGACCCCGGATCCCGGACCACCACCATGCCGCCAGGCAACTTTCCGCAAGGCTTTCGCCAGGCTTCATGCCTCACGACACGACAGCTTCCACGCACCTGTCTCGACAGGCACGAAACCCGTCAATCTTAAGGCCTGCGCTGCTGCGGCGCAACGTCGATCGGGCCTGCCTTGCGCTGCGACAATGTCTGTCTGTCGCCCCCCTTGACATGGCAGGACGAACGTGTATTGCGTTGCAGCAAACGCAGTTCCGCAGCGCGCCCGACGCAGCCGGCGTGCAAGCTCAAGGCTTCGGCGCGGCCGGTTGCGATGCGGGCGCCGCGGGCGCCTGCGCGCTTCCCGGAATCTGCGCCACGCCGCCCTGGGACGATGCCGGCGCGGGCCTGGACGGCGCCGGCGCGCTTTGCGTGACCAGCGGCTTTCCGGCGAGTTCACTCATCAAGCCCCCATGGCTCGACGAGCGCGTGCCGAAATACGCCAGCGCCAGCGTGCACAGGAAGAACACGGTGGCCGCGGCCGCCGTGCTGCGACTGAGGAAGTTCGCCGAGCCGGTGGCGCCGAACAGGCTTCCGGAGGCCCCGGAGCCGAATGACGCCCCCATGTCGGCGCCCTTGCCGT
>JAJYTY010000150.1 GCA_021792835.1 Pseudomonadota bacterium | reverse complement strand
CCGTGGCGCGCCAGGCTGCTCGACGAATCCTGGGGCATCCTGCTGCGCGCGCTGTACCCGGCCACCCCGCACATCTGCCACGTGCTGTGGCAGCAGCTGGGCTTCGCCGCCCGCCTGGGCGAACTGCTCGACGCGCCGTGGCCGCAGGTCGACCCGGACGCGCTGCGCCAGGAGCAGATCGAGCTGGTGCTGCAGATCAATGGCAAGCTGCGCGGCAGCCTGCGCGTGCCGGCGCAGGCCGAGCGCACGCAGATCGAGGCGCTGGCGCTGGCCAGCCCCGAATTCGCGCGCCACGCCGAGGGGCGCAGCGCGAAGAAGGTGATCGTGGTCCCGCAAAGGCTGGTCAATGTGGTGGTCTGATGCCCTCCCCGGCTCGCGGCGGCGCAGCTGGCTGCGCGGGCTCGGCGCGGCCGCGCTGCTGCCGCTGCTGCTGGGCGGCTGCGGATTCCACCTGCGCGAGTCGACCCGCCTGGCCTATGACACGCTGGTCGTGCGGGGCCAGCAGGGACCGCTGCTCAGCCTGCTGCGACGCGACGTCGTGGCGGTCACCGGCTCGCGCATCGTCAGCGACCCCAAGCAGGCGCAGGCGGTGCTGACGCTGCTGCAGGAGACCACCTCGCAGACCCCCACCGCATACAACGCCGACGGCACCGTGGCGCAATACGAACTGCGCGACACCGCGCGCTTCGAGCTCACCGCGCCCGACGGCGCCGTGCTGATCGGGCCGACGACCATCACGCGCAGCAGCCGCATGAGCTACAGCACCGCGGCGACGCTGGCCAAGGCCAGCGAGGCGGACATGCTGTACGCGGGAATGCGCCAGTCGCTGGTCAATCGCATGCTGTTCCAACTGGGCAATTTCCGCCCCCCCGCGGCCGCGGCGCCCGCGCGCTGAGTCCGCACCACCGCATGGTCCCGACGCGATGCCCCTGATCCGCCACGACCAGCTTGCAGCCTCGCTGGCCGCGGGGCTGCACGGCCCCTACACGGTGTTCGGCGACGAGCTGCTGCTGGTGATGGAAACGGTGGACGCGATCCGCGCCGCCGCGTCGCAGGCCGGCTACTCGAATCGCGAGCCGCACCAGGTGGAACGCAACTTCGACTGGCAGGTGCTGCTGGCGCAGACCCGCGAGCGCAGCCTGTTCGGCGAGCGCAAGCTGATCGAGTTGCGCATTCCGGGCGGCAAGCCGGGCCGCGACGGCGGCGCCGCGCTGGCCGAACTGGCGCAGCAGGAGCCCGGCGACACGCTGGTCCTGGTGCTGCTGCCGCGCCTGGACGCGGCCGCCCAGAAGAGCGACTGGTTCGCGCGCCTGAGCGGCCGCGGCACCGCGGTGCGCATCGACAGCGTCGAGCCGGCGCAGCTCGGCGCCTGGATGCGCCAGCGCCTGCAGGCGCGCGGGCTGCGGCTGCCGGCCGGCGCGGCCGGCCAGGCCTGCCTGGACATGCTGGTGGCGCGCACCGAGGGCAACCTGCTGGCGGCGCACCAGGAGGTGGAGAAACTGGCGCTGCTGGTCGAACCCGGCGAACTCGACCCGGAGCAGGTCGAGGCCCTGGTGCAGGGCGCCGCGCGCTACAACGTGTTCCGGCTCGGCGAGACCGTGCTGGCCGGCGATGGCGCGCGCCTGCTGCGCATGCTCGATGGACTGCAGGGCGAGGGCGTTGCCCCGGTGCTGGCGCATTGGAGCCTGGCCGAGGAGCTGCGCACCTGGCTGCGCATGCGCCAGGGGCTCGACGCCGGCGACAGCTTCGCCAGCCTGGCACGCGCCAACCGTGTCTGGGGGCCGAAGGAAAAGCTGCTGCAGCGGGTGCTGCCGGGACTCGCGCAGGCCGTGCTGGAGGGGCTGCTGCTGCGCGCCGCGGCCTGCGACCGCGCCGTCAAGGGGCTGCGCCCCATGGGGCTGCCGCACGAACCCTGGGACGCGGTGCGCCAGCTGGCGCTGGCGATGGCGCAGGCGGTGGCACCGCTGGGCGCCACGGCGCGCGCCGGAGCGCGCCTGGTGCTGCTGTAGCCCGTGCCTACGCCTGCGCCCACTCGCGCAGGCGCGCCGGTTCGACGACCCCGCTCCAATCGCTCCCGGCGACACGGCCGCGCGCCGGCCGCGTCGCCTCGCCGAGTCCGTCCAGGACCGCCCATGCGCCGTCGAAGTCCTCGTCTCGCGTGTACGCCCCCGGGATGACCACGCTGCGCAGCCCGGCGGCGCTGGCTGAACGCAGGCCGGCCAGCGAGTCCTCGAAGGCCAGGCACTGCCCGGGCGGCAGGCCCAGGCGCTGCAACACCCACAGGTAGATGCCGGGGTCGGGCTTCTTGCGCGGCACGATGTCGCCGGCGCCGACGCACTCGAACATCGCGGGGCCCGCGTCTCCCAGGGTCGAGCGCAGCAGCGCATCGACGTTGTCGGGCGTGGTGGTGGTGGCGATGGCCAGTCTCAGCCCGCTGTCGCGTGCCTGCTCGAGCAGCCGGCGCACGCCGGGACGCAGCGCGAGCGCCCCCCGGCCGACCAGCTCGACGTAATGCCGGGTCTTGCGCCGGTGCAGCTCGGCCACCAGCGCGGGGGCGTCGGCAGCGTCGGCGCCTTGCGGGTCGATGCCGCGCCAGTAGTGCAGCATGCGCTCCTTGCCGCCGGTGACGGCAAGCAGGCGCCCGTACAGCGCCTCGTCCCACTCCCAGCCGAGCCCCAGCTCGGCGAAGGCGCGGTTGAAGGCCACGCGATGCCCGTCGCGCTCGGTTTCCGCCAGGGTGCCGTCGACGTCGAAGATCAGCGCCTGCAGCGGCGAGGCGAGGGGCATCGTGCGCGGCGGATCAGTTGACCTTCGGCGCCAGCTCGCCCTTCTCATAGCGCTGGAACATGGATTCCAGGCTGAGCGGGCGAATCTTCGATGCCTTGCCGGCGGTCCCGAAGGCCTCGTAGCGCGCCTTGCAGATCTGCTTCATCGCCTTGGTCGACGCGGCCAGGAACTTGCGCGGGTCGAATTCCTTCGGGTTCTCCACCAGGAACTTGCGCACCGCGCCGGTCGAGGCCATGCGCAGGTCGGTGTCGATGTTGACCTTGCGCACGCCGTGGCGGATGCCCTCGACGATCTCCTCCACCGGGACGCCGTAGGTCTCGCCCATGTCGCCGCCGAAGGTGTTGATGATCTTCAGCCACTCCTGCGGCACCGACGACGATCCGTGCATCACCAGGTGGGTGTTCGGGATGCGGGCATGGATCTGCTTGATGCGGTCGATGGCCAGGATGTCCCCGGTCGGCGGACGGGTGAACTTGTAGGCGCCGTGGCTGGTGCCGATGGCGATGGCCAGCGCGTCGACCCCGGTCTTCTTGACGAAGTCGGCGGCCTCCTCCGGATCGGTGAGCAGCTGGCTGTGGTCGAGCTTGCCCTCGGCGCCGATGCCGTCCTCCTCACCCGCGGTGCCGGTCTCCAGCGAGCCCAGGCAACCGAGCTCGCCCTCCACCGACACGCCGCAGGCGTGGGCCATCTCCACCGTGCGGCGGGTCACGTCGACGTTGTACTCATAGCTGGTCGGGGTCTTGCCGTCGGTGCCCAGCGAGCCGTCCATCATGACCGACGAGAAGCCGAGCTGGATCGAGCGCTGGCACACCGCCGGGCTGGTGCCGTGGTCCTGGTGCATGCACACCGGGATGTCCGGGAACTCCTCGATCGCGGCCAGGATCAGGTGGCGCAGGAACGGCGCGCCGGCGTACTTGCGCGCACCCGCGGAGGCCTGCACGATGACCGGCGAATCGGTCTCGGCGGCGGCCTCCATGATGGAGCGCATCTGCTCCAGGTTGTTGACGTTGAAGGCGGGGACGCCGTAGGAATGCTCTGCCGCGTGGTCGAGCAGCTGTCGCAGCGAAATCAGGGCCATGGGGCAACTCCGGTTCGGTGGTTTGGGGTGCGAAGGTGGGGGAATGCGCGTCAGGCCGCCGCGGCCTGCTGCTCGCGGGAGCGCTTTTCCAGGATCTCGAAGGCCGGCAGGGTCTTGCCCTCCAGCACCTCGAGGAAGGCGCCGCCGCCGGTGGAGATGTAGCCGATGCGCTCGGCGATCCCGTACTTGGCGATGGCCGCCAGGGTGTCGCCGCCACCGGCGATGGAAAAGCCGCTGCTGTCGGCGATGGCGCGCGCCACGGCCTCGGTGCCGTGCGAGAAGGCGTCGAACTCGAACACCCCCAGCGGGCCGTTCCAGACGATGGTGCCGGCCTGCTTCAGGCGCTCGGCCAGGCGCTGCGCGGTGCGCGGCCCGATGTCCAGGATCAGGTCGTCGGCCGCGACTTCAGCCGCCGGCTTCACCACCGCCTCGGCATCGGCGCGGAATTCCTTGGCCACGACCACGTCCTCGGGGATCGGCACTTCGGCGCCGCGGGCCTTCATCTTCTCGATCACGCGACGTGCGTCGTCGAGCAGTTCGGGCTCGGCCAGGCTCTTGCCGATGGGCAGCCCGGCGGCCAGCATGAAGGTGTTGGCGATGCCGCCGCCGACGATCAGTCCATCGACCTTGTCGGCCAGGCTCTGCAGGATGGTCAGCTTGGTCGAAACCTTCGAGCCGGCGACGATGGCCACCAGCGGGCGCGCCGGCTGCGCCAGCGCGCGGTGGATGGCCTGGATCTCGGCGGCCAGCAGCGGACCGGCGCAGGCGGTCGGCGCGTACTGCGCGATGCCGTAGGTCGTGGCCTCGGCGCGATGCGCGGTGCCGAAAGCGTCGTTCACGTAGATGTCGCACAGCGCCGCCATCTTGCGCGCCAGCACGGGGTCGTTCTTCTTCTCGCCCTTGTTCAGGCGGCAGTTCTCCAGCAGCACCACCTCGCCGGGGTGCAGCTCGAAGCCGCCGTCGACCCAGTCGGCCACCAGGCGCACCGGACGGCCGAGCAGCTCGCCCATGCGCTGCGCCACCGGGGCCAGGCTGTCCGCGGACTTGAACTCGCCTTCGGTCGGGCGCCCCAGGTGCGAGGTCACCATGACCGCCGCGCCGGCGTCCAGCGCCATGCGCAACGCGGGCACGGAGGCGCGCACGCGGGTGTCCTCGGTGATGCGGCCGGAGTCGTCCAGCGGCACGTTGAGGTCGGCGCGGATGAACACGCGCTTGCCGCGCGCCTGCCCGTCGCGGCAGACCTGTTCAAAGCTCAGGATATGCATGGTGGTGGCTCCTCGGCGGCCGCGGGCCCCGCCATGCTGGGGCCGCGACTCGGTATGCGGTGATGCGGGACTTCGCGCCTGCGAGAGGCGACGCGGGGCCCGGGCCGGGCCCGGTTCCCGCGCGAGATGTCCTCAGTTCGACGCCACATGGCGCACGAAGCGCATCATGTTGCAGGTATAGCCGTATTCGTTGTCGTACCACGCGACCAGCTTGACGAAGGTCGGATCGAGCGCGATGCCGGCCTCGGCGTCGAAGATCGACGGCAACGAGCAGCCGCGGAAATCCGTCGACACCACCTTCTTGTCGGTGTAGCCGAGCACGCCCTTGAGCGCGCCATCGGAGGCCGACTTCATCTGCGCGCAGATCTCCTCGTAGCTGGCGCCGCGCTCGAGTTCGACCGTGAGGTCGACCACCGAGACATCCGAGGTGGGAACGCGGAAGGACATTCCGGTGAGCTTCTTGTTGAGCTCCGGGATCACGCGTCCGACCGCCTTCGCCGCGCCGGTCGACGACGGGATGATGTTCTCCAGGATGCCGCGCCCGCCGCGCCAGTCCTTGGCCGACGGACCGTCGACGGTCTTCTGCGTGGCAGTGGCCGCGTGCACCGTGCTCATCAGCCCGCGCTTGACCCCGAAGCGGTCGTGCAGCACCTTGGCCACCGGGGCCAGGCAGTTGGTGGTGCACGACGCGGCCGACACGATGCGCTCGCCGGCGTACCTGGCGTGGTTGACGCCGTACACGAACATCGGCGTGTCGTCCTTGCTGGGCGCCGACTGCACGACCTTGCCGGCACCCGCGTCGAGGTGCTTCTGGCAGGTGTCGCCGGTCAGGAACAGTCCGGTGGACTCGACCACCACGTCGGCACCGACATCGCCCCACTTGAGGTTGGAGGGATCGCGCTCGGCGCTCAGGCGGATGCGCCGCCCGCCGATCACCAGGTTGCCGCCGTCGATCGCGACGTCGCCGCGAAAGCGGCCGTGCACCGAGTCGTACTGCAGCATGTAGGCGAGGTATTCGGGCTCCAGCAGGTCGTTGATGCCGACGACTTCGATGTCGCCGAACTCGGCCTCCTGGGTGATGGCACGCAGCGCCATGCGGCCGATGCGGCCGAAACCGTTGATGCCGACGCGGATGGTCATGAAAAAGCTCCTTGTTTGCTCGAAATCGAATGCCTTCGGCGGCGCCGGCGCGCTACGCGGCGCAGGCCTGGCGCACCGCGTCGCCCAGCGCCGCCATGGTCGGGATGAGACGGTCGGGGTGGCTGTCCGCGACCGCCTGTCCCATGTTGTAACCATAGGGTACCGCCCACACCCGCACCCCCGCGGCGCGCGCGGCCTGCACGTCGATCTGCGAGTCGCCGACGAACAGCGCGCGTTCGGGCTCGACGTGGAAGGTGTCCAGGCAGTGTTGTACCGGAAGCGGGTCGGGCTTCTTGGCCGACAAACTGTCCCCGGATACGACGAGGTCAAAGAAATGCCGAATGTTCTGCGCCATCAGGATGGGCATCGTGTAGCGCCCCTCCTTGTTGGTCACCACCGCCAGTCGCACCTGGCGCTCGCGCAGCGTGCGCAGCGCCTCCAGCACGTCCGGGTACAGGCGGCTGCGGGTTCCGCAGCGGCGCTCGTAGTACGGCGCGAAGCGGGGCATCAGCTTGTCCATGGTGCCGGCGCGGCGCACCGTCAGGATGTCGATCTGTGCCGCGTGCGCGTAGGCATGGGTCATCAGCTCGCGGGTGCCGTGGCCGATCCAGTCCTTCACCAGATCGTCGCCGACGGTCGGCAGGCCGATCTCGCGCAGCAGGTCGTTGACGGCATCGGCGATCTCGGGAGCGGTCTCCACCAGCGTGCCGTCGAGATCGAACATGACCAGGTCGAACATGCTCGGATCTCCTCAGGACGCGGCGGCGCCTGCGCGCGCCAGCACCTCGCGCGCCAGCTGCACGGTGCGCTCGGGGGTGATTCCGAAATAGCGGTACAGCTCACCGGCCGGCGCCGATTCGCCGAAACTGGCGATCCCCACCACCGCGCCGTCCAGCCCCACGTACTTGTGCCACAGGTCCGGCTGCGCGGCCTCCACGGCCACGCGCGCGACGCCGCGCGGCAGCACGCTGTCGCGCCAGGCCGCGTCCTGCCGGTCGAACAGGCTGGTGCAGGGCATCGACACGACGCGCGCGTCGACGCCGGCGCCGGCCAGCAGCTCGCGCGCCTTCAGCGCGATCTCGATTTCCGACCCGGTGGCGATCAGCACCACCTGCGGCTTGCCCGAGGCCGCCTCGGCCAGCACGTAGCCGCCGCGCTCGATCGCCGCCTCGGCGTCGCCGGCGTGCGCCAGCGCCGGCAGGTTCTGGCGCGACAGCAGCATCGCGCTGGGGCCGTCGATGCGCTCCACCGCGTGCTTCCACGCCACCGCGGTCTCCAGCACGTCGGCAGGGCGCCACACGTCGAGATTCGGGATCAGGCGCAGGCTGGGCGCGTGCTCGACCGCCTGGTGCGTCGGGCCGTCCTCGCCCAGGCCGATGGAATCGTGCGAGAACACGTGCACCACGCGCTGCTTCATCAACGCGCTCATGCGCACCGCGTTGCGCGAGTAGTCGGAGAACACCAGGAAGGTGCCGCCGTAGGGCAGGAAGCCTCCGTGCAGCGCCAATCCGTTCATCATCGCCGCCATGCCGAACTCGCGCACGCCGTACGACAGGTAGTTGACCGGCGCGCCATCGGCCGCCGTGGCCCAGGCCTGCGATGCCTTCACCGCGGTCAGGTTGGAGCCGGTGAGGTCGGCCGAGCCCCCGAACATCTCGGGCAGTGCCGGCACCAGGGTTTCCAGCGCGATCTGCGAGGCCTTGCGCGTGGCGGTTGCGGCGCTGGTGGCACGCGCCTTCGCGTACAGCTGCTGCACCGCGGCCGCCCAGTCGCCCGGCAGCTCGCCGCGCAGGCGGCGCGCCAGCGCCGCGGCCAGTTCCGGATGGGCCTTGGCATAGGCTTCGAAGCGCTGGTCCCACGCCTGCTCCAGCCGGGCGCCATGGGCGCGCGCATCCCACGCGTCGTAGATGTCCTTGGGAATCTCGAAGGGTCCGTAGGTCCAGTCCAGCGCCTTGCGCGTGGCCTCGACCTCGGCGGCGCCCAGCGCGGAACCGTGCACGTCGTGGCTGCCGGCCTTGTTCGGCGAGCCCCAGCCGATGGTCGTGTTGCACACGATCAGGCTCGGGCGCTCGCTGGTCTTGGCCTCGGCGACAGCGCGCTCGACGGCCTGCGCGTCGTGCCCGTCGATGGGGCCGATGACCTGCCAGCCGTAGGCCTGGAAGCGCCGCGCGGTGTCGTCGGCGAACCAGTGCTCGACATGGCCGTCGATGGAAATGCCATTGTCGTCGTAGAAGGCGATGAGCTTGTTCAGGCGCAGGGTCCCGGCCAGCGAGCACACCTCGTGGCTGATGCCTTCCATCAGGCAGCCGTCGCCCACGAACACATAGGTGTGGTGGTCGATGATGTCATGCCCGGGACGGTTGAACTCGCGCGCCAGCAGGTTCTCGGCCAGCGCCATGCCCACCGCGTTGGCCAGGCCCTGGCCCAGCGGCCCGGTGGTGGTCTCGACGCCCGGGGTGTAGCCGACCTCGGGGTGCCCGGGGGTCTTGCTGTGCAGCTGGCGAAAGCGCTTGATCTCCTCCAGCGGCAGCGCGTAGCCGCTGAGATGCAGCAGCGCGTACAGCAGCATCGACCCGTGGCCGTTGGATAACACGAAACGATCGCGGTTGGCCCAGTGCGGGTTGGCCGGGTTGTGGTGCAGGTGACCGC
>JAJYTY010000149.1 GCA_021792835.1 Pseudomonadota bacterium | reverse complement strand
CACAGACACGCTGACGATGGCCACGCCGAGGTGCTCGACCAGCGTGTTCACCGCCTCGTCCGCCTTGGCCCCGTCGTTGCGGGTGATGGTCACGTGCACGCCTTGCGGCAGCGCCCACGACTCGATGGAGTGCAGCTTGCGCAGCACCGAATCGACCACCACCACCGCGTTGGTGCCGGCCTTCTTCGCGATGGCCAGCGTGACCGCGTTCATCTCCTGGCCCTGCGGCCGGCCCTTGGCCGCCAGGCCCCACGCGAAATGCGACAGCGAGTCGGTCTCCTCGGGGCCGTCCTCGACCCGCGCGACGTCCTTCAGGTAGACCGGCTTGCCGTTGGGCGCGCCGATCAGGATGTCGCCGACCTGGCGCGCGCCACCGAGGAAGCTGTCGATACGCACCGGCACCACGCGGTTGGCGTCCACCACGTTGCCCAGCGGAGCCGCCGCGTTGCTGCCGCGCAGGATCTGGTCGACCTGCTGCAGCGGGATGCCGGCCGCGGCCAGCCTGGCCGGCGAGATCCACACATTGACCGCGCGCGGCGCGCCGCCCACGACCTCGCTGAACGACACCCCCGGAGTGGCGCGCAGGTGCGCCAGGATCTTCGTGCCGACCTCGCGCAGCTGGGCCTGGCCGAGGCTGCGCGAACTCAGGGTCAGGGTCAGGATCGGGACGTCATCGACGTCGATCGGCTTGACCACCGGCTGCATCGCCCCCGGGGGGATGCGGTCGAGGTTCTGCATCAGCTGGTTGTACATCTTGACCAGGCTTTTCTGCTGATCCTCGCCGACCTTGAACTGCACCGTGACCACGCCGAAGTCGTTGGTGGCGTAGCCGTAGGTGTGGTCGACCCCGGACATCGAGGCCATGATGGCCTCGAGGGGCTTGACGACCAGGTCGTGGATCTCGCGCGGTCCGGCGCCGGGCTTGGCCACGATGATGTTGGCGGCCGGGACGACGATCTGCGGGTTGTATTCGCGCGGCGTCACCAGCAGCGCCAGCACCCCCGCCAGGGTCAGCGCCAGCATCACCAGCGCGGTGATCTTGGAGCGGATGAAGGCCTGCGCCAGCCGCCCGGCGCTGTTCATGGGAACATGTTCAGCCACGATGGTCTCCGCCGACCTTCACGCCGTTGCTGATCTGATCGAGATCGCTGGTGACCACGGTATCGCCGGGCTCCAGGCCGGCCTGCACGTCGACCATGTCGCCCTCGGCCTCGCCGGTGCGCACCAGCCGGAAATGCGCGATCCCCTCGGAATCGACGACGAACACTCCGTGCATTCCCGCGCGCTCGACCAGCGCGGCGGCCGGCACCCGCAGCTGCGGCGCGCTGCCCAGCGCGAAGCCGGCCCGCACGAAACTTCCACTGGCCAGTCCGGCGGCCGCCGGCAGATCGATCTTCACCGCATGCGTGTGGCTCAGCGGATCGGCCACCGGCACGGCCTCGGCGAGCGTGCCGGTCAGCTCGCGCGCCCCGGCGTACACCGGCACCGGCTCGCCAACGCGCAGGCGCTGGAACACCTCGGCCGGCACCTGGACCTGGACCTGCAAGCGGCCCTCGCCCTCCACCACCAGCAACGGGCGTCCCGGCGCCGCGAGGTCTCCGGCGCTGGCCATCTTCTGCACCACGACGCCGTCGATCGGCGAGCTCACCCGCGCGTAGCGCATCTGCGACGCCGCGGTGTCGTAGCCGGCGCGCGCCGCCGCGACCTGCTGCTGTGCCACCTTGTAGCGAAGCTGGATGCCGTCCCACTGCTGGCGCGTCACCGCGTCGGCCCGGTACAGCCTGCCGAATCTCTGGTAGTCCGACTGCGCGTCGGCCAGATTGGCCTGCGCCTGCGCCAGCCCGGCGCGCGCCTGCGCGACCTGGCCCTGGATGTCGGTGGGATCGATCTGCAGCAGCAGCTGGCCGGCCTTCACATGCTGGCCTTCATGCACGTCGACCGAGCGGATGTAGCCCATCAGGCGCGACGCCACCTGCACCTGGTGGCTGGACACGACCACGCCGCTGAGCAGCGTGCGCAGGGTGGAGTCCGGGGCCGACAGCTTCGCGGTGCGTGCGTCGACCACGCGTGGCGCGGCGGCTTGCGGCGGGGTCTCGTGGCGGGCGCAACCGGCGAACAGCACGACGGCAAGCGCGATCGCGAGCGGCCGCAGCGCGGCCGGCAGGGGATGATGGGTCATGGCAGTCTCGACGAAAAGACGGAATCGAAGGGGTCAGCGGGCCTGCACGGAGTCGACATCGAGCCGGCCCAGGGCCAGCCGCAGCGCCGCGCGCTGCGTCGTCACCTGGCTGCGCGCCAGCACCAGATCGGCGCGCGCCTTGTCGAGCATGGCTTGCGCACCCTGCAACTCGAGCAAGGTGCCCACGCCGTTGGAGTAGCGTTGCTCGACGATGCGCTGGGCCTCCTCGGCCTGCTGCACCGCAAGCTCGCGCCCGGCGATCTGGCCGGCGGCGAGCCGGGCCTTGCGGTAGACGTCCTGGATCTGCATGCCCAGCTGCTCGCGCGCCGACTGCAGCTTGAGCCGCAGCGCGTCCTGCGCCGCGGCGGCCTCGTCGATCGCATCGCGCGTCACGCCGCCATCGAAGATGTCCCAGTTCAGCTGCACGCCGACGGTATAGCTATGCGCGGAAAAGCCCAGGTTCGGATCATGGGTCTCGACGCGCGCCATGGCCCCGACCTGCGGGTACAGATCGGAGCGCGCCACCTCCACCTTGCCGCCGGCCGCGGCAACCTGCTCGCTCAGCGCCACCAACCGCGGGTTGCCGGCCTGCGCCGAGACGATCCACCCGCCGGGCGATCCCCCGGGCATCGACACACGCACCGGCGGGCCGAGCTCGATGGGCTGGTCCAGCGGCATGCCCAGCACCACGTGCAGCCCGTCCATCGCCTGCGCCTCCAGGTCGGCGGCCTGCTGCTGCTGCATGCGCACGTTCTCCAGGTTGACCTTGGCCGCCAGCAAGTCGCTTTTCAGCACCACGCCCTGGCGGTACAGGTTGTCCACCATGCGCAACTGGCTTTGCGCAGCCTGCAGGGCCTTGGCCGCGACCTCCTGGTACGCGCGCGCCGTGTACACACCGTCGTAGGCCTGCAACACGTGGTCGATGATCTCCTGCCGCGCCGCGCGGTCGCCGGCCTGCGCGGCCAGCAGCATCGCGTGCGCCTGGCGCAGATAGCCGTCGAGCTTGCCGCCGGTGTAGAGGGGCAGTTGCGCCTGCAGCCGCGAACTGAAGTCATTCACGGCCCCGGGGTAATTCAGGTTGTTCGGCGCCACGCCGAGCACTCCGGGCTGTGCCGGGTTGAACTGGCCGGCGCCGAAATCGTTGAAGGTCGCACCGCGCTGCGCCAGCTTGAGTCCGAAGGCGTTCAGCGCGTCGTCGGTACGCGTGGCGCCGAGCCCCGCGCTCAGGCGGGGCAGGCGCGCACCGTGCGCCTGCGCCACCCCCGCACGTGCCTGTGCGAGCTGCGCCTGCACGGCGCGCAGGTCCGGGTTCTGGTGCAGCGCGACCTCCACCGCCTGCGCGAAATCCAGCGTGCGCGCCTGGCTCCATGCCGGCCAGGCGCCCGCCAGCGCCAGCGCGGCGGCCGCCATGTGTCGTAACCCGCAACCCTTCATCTCGTGTCCCCGTGTACGTGCAGCGTGTCCCGCGATACGCCCCGCGAATTGCGCTTCGCCGTTGCGTCAAATACCCCTATCAGTATCAGTATATAAGGGAAATCCCGCAGTCGCCACGTGCGACCGTCTGCGCGTCGTCGAAGCGATCGCCCCTCAGTGGGCCACCTGGCTTTTCAGGTGTTCACGCGCCTGCTGCAGCGCGCGGTCGACGAAGGCCTCGTAAAAGTCCGGCTCCCCGGCTCCGACCAGGCGCTCGCCGATCTCGCGGCCGCCCGGCCCGAGGAACAGCACGGTGGGGGCCAGGCTCACGTGGTAACGCGCCGCCAGCGCCTCGCCGTTGGTCTCACGGCCGTCAAGATCGCGCAGGTGGTAGCCCGGCAGCATGTCCAGCTGCTGCACGTCGACGCCGTCGCGCAGCAGCCAGCGGTAGGTATTGCGACGCACCTGCTCGCAGTAACTGCAGTCGGGCAGGCTGAACATCAGCACCAGCGGCTGACCATGGCGCGCCGCCCGCGCCACGCTGGCGCGCAGGTCGCGCGCCGCAGGCAGCGACGTTTCGGCGCGCGCCGGCACGGGCAGCGCCACCGCCCCCGCGCCCAGCAGGACGCAGCTTCCCAGCGCACGCAGCAGGGTGCGACGCGAAGCGGCGGCGGACGGCGATTCGAGGTGCATGACCGGGGGCATCTCGCATGCTGGGATAATGAATGCATGCTAAATCCGCGTACCACGCAAGGCCCTTGCGTACGATCAAGACTATCTGCGCCCGTGTGGCGCGCGGCCCGGCTGCTGGGGGTGGCCGCCGCCGCGGGCTGCCTGCTCGCCTGCTCGCCGGCACTGGACTGGCGCCAGGCGGGCCCGAAGGAAGTCGACATCCTGCTCGACTTTCCCTGCAAGCCGCTGACGGTGACCCAGCCGGTCATGCTGGCGGGCAAGCGCGTGGCCATGAGCATGACCGGATGCAAGGCCGCCGACATGACCTTCGCGCTGGCCCACGCCGACCTTGGCGACGCCGCGCTGGTGGCGCCGGCGCTGGCCGAACTGCATCATTCGGCGCTGGCCAACGTGTCGGCGCGGGTGCTGGACTCGCGCCCCGCCCGTGTCAAGCATGCCGCCAGCGGGCTCGCTGACGCGCTGGAGCTCGATCTTGCCGGACGCGAGCCGGGCGGGCAGCCGCTGCGCGAGCACGTGCTGCTGTTCGCCCAGGGCACGCAGGTGTTCCAGGCCACCGTGCTGGGGCAGCCAGCGCACTACAAGCCCGATGCGGCGCACATGTTCGCGTCGTCGGTGAGCCTGGGAGCCGCCCCCAATTGAGGCGCAGGGCATTTCCCCCCGCGCCTTTGCTGCGATGCAGCTAAAATGGAGCGCTCGACGCACCCTGCGCAACCGTCCGTGCCCGGCATCCTGATCATCGCCCACGCCCCTCTGGCGAGCGCGCTCTGCGCCTGCGCCGAGCATGTGTATTGCGCGGCGCAGCAGGGTCTGGAGGGTCTCGACGTGGCGGCCGACACCGCTCCGCAGGAAGTCCTGCGCAACGCCCGGCAGGCCATCGCGCGCCTGGCCCGCGACGACGGCGAGGTCCTGGTGCTGGCCGACGCCGCGGGCGCGACCCCCTGCAATGCGGCGCGCGCGCTGCTCGCGCAGGCCGCGGCGACACCGCGCCTGCGCCTGGTCGGCGGCGTGAACCTGCCGATGCTGCTGCGCTGCCTGTGCTACCGCAACGAGGGCCTGGACCGGCTGGTGCCGCGTGCCATCGAGGGCGGCCAGCGCGCCGTCGCCGAGATCGCGGCCTCGGCGGCGGATCCGGCCTGCCCGCCCGCCCCCTGCGCCACCCCGACGCCTCCCTGCCCATGCTCCGACGCGAGATCCTGATCGCCAACAAGCTGGGGCTGCATGCCCGCGCTTCGGCCAAGCTGACCAAGCTGGCCTCCGAATTCGACAGTGACGTCTGGCTCGGCAAGGGCACCCGACGTGTCAATGCGAAGAGCATCATGGGAGTCATGATGCTGGCCGCCGGCCAGGGAACGCGCCTCGTGCTGGAGGCCGACGGGGCCGATGCCCAGCAGGCGCTGGACGCGCTGGACGCGCTGGTGCAGGACAAGTTCGGCGAAGGCGAGTAGCCGGCCGCCAGGTCCGGCCACCGGTTCCGCCAGTCCCAGGCGCGGCGTCGCGCCCGCGCTTGCGCAATACTTCGACATACGCGCGAATCCCGCGGGCAACGCGACGCATGCATGCTGCGCCCTGGCGTGCGGCATGGCGAGTTCCACGGCATCCGCCTTCCGATCCGCGCGATCCGCCCGCCTCCCCGTTCGCCCGTCCCGCGCCTTCCGAAATGCCCGAGCCCACCGCCACCGCCACCGCCGCCCCGCCACCGCCCGCCTCACGCCCGCGCGTGCTGCTGGTCGAGGACGACCTGCGACTGGGGCAGATGGTCGAGGACTACCTGAACAATGCCGGCTGGGCCGTGCGCCGCGCCACCACGCTGGCGCAGTCGCTGAGCGAACTCGACAGCGCGCACCAGGGGCCGGGCTTCGACGCGGCGATCCTCGACCTGATGCTGCCCGACGGCGACGGACTGGACCTGTGCCGGCGCCTGCGCGGCGGCGGCGACGACCTGCCGGTGCTCGTGCTGAGCGCGCGCGGCGATCCGCTGGACCGCGTGATCGGGCTCGAACTCGGCGCCGACGACTACCTTCCCAAGCCCTTCGAGCCGCGCGAGCTGCTGGCGCGGCTGCGCGCCATCGTGCGCCGGCGCCAGGGCCTGCCGGGGGCCACCCCGCTGTTGCGTTTCGGGCGCCTGGAAATCGATCCGCAAGCGCGCCAGGCGCGCGTCGACGGCGAGGTGCGCAACCTCACCGGCTACCAGTTCGACCTGCTGCTGGCGCTGGCCCGGCATCCGGGGCGGGTGCTGTCGCGCGAATTCCTGCTCGACGCCGTCAAGAGCAGCGGCGCGCAGGACGTCTACGACCGATCCGTCGACGTGCATATCAGCCGCATCCGTGCCGTGCTGGAGGACGACCCGCGGCATCCGCGACGCATTCTCACGCTGCGCGGAGCGGGTTACGTGTTCGCACGCAGCCAGGACGGGGGCTGAAGCCCGCCGAACGCCGCCCCGGCAGATACCCTTCGATGCAGGCGATCGCATGAACGTCCCGACGCTGTTGCAGCCGCCCGCGCCGCCGGCCGCGGCGGGCTCCGCGATCCCCGAGCACCCCGCGGCCGGCACCGAGACCCTGGCGCCGGCCCCCGGTGCGGAGGCGCGGCCGCGTTCACGCCTGGGCGCACGCATCGCGCTGGCGCTGGTGGCCGCGCTGCTCGCGCAGGCGCTGGTGTCGGCGCTGGTGCTGCACATGGTGTTCTTCTCCGATCCGCAGCAGGCCGAGTTGCGCAAGCAGCTGCTGCAGGCCTTTTTCCATCTGTACGGGCTCAAGCCCTCGCCGTGGCGCCACCTGCTGCTGTCGCCGCTGAGCACCACGCTGCTGAGCGCGCTGGTGGTCGGCGCGGTAACGCTGCCGCTGATGCACCACCTGACGCGGCGCCTGCAACGCCTGCAGCGCGCAGTGCAGGCGCTGGGCAACCTGGACCTCGGGGCACGGGTGGCGGTCGAAGGCAAGGACGAGGTCGCGGCGCTGGCCGTGGCCTTCAACCAGGCTGCCGAGCGCATCGAGGCGCTGGTGCGCAGCCACAAGTCGCTGCTGGCCTACACCTCGCACGAATTGCGCACTCCGCTGACGCGACTTCGCATGACCCTGGAGCAGCTCGAGCACGACCAGCCGGGCGGCGATGCCGCGCGCCTGCGCGGACGCGCGCTGGAAGATGCGCGCCGCGACCTCGCCGAACTCGATCGCCTGATCGGCTCGATCCTGCTGTTCAGCCGGCTCGACGCCGGCGCCACGCATTCGCTGCAGATCGAAGAGGTCGACGTGCTCGCGGTGGCCGCCGAGGAGGCGGCGCGCGAGGACATCGAGGCCAGCGGCGACTGGGTGCGCATGCGCGCCGACGAGCGCCTGCTGCGCCACGGCATCCGCAACCTGCTGAGCAACGCACGCAAGCACGCCGGTGGCGACGGCGCGCAACTGCAGGTCCAGCGCACGGCACAGGGCGTGCGCGTGGTGGTGCGCGATCGCGGCCCGGGAGTTCCGCTGGCGCAGGCCGAACACATCTTCGAACCTTTCATCCGCCTGGGCGGCCGCGCCGAGGGCAGCGGGCTGGGGCTGGCGCTGGTGCGGCGCATCGCCCGGCTGCACGGCGGCGACGCCCGCTACGAGCCCAATCCCGGAGGCGGCGCCTGCTTCGTGCTCGAACTGGCCGCGCTGTGAGTCGGCGCGGCCTCGTACCATTGCTGCCATGGCCCTGCAGATGTTCGGTATTCCGGTGTCACACGGCGTCGCCGTCGGGCGCGCCGTGCTCATGTCGTCCGCCCGGCTCGACGTCGCCCACTATTTCGTCGACCCTGGCCAGGAAGAGCAGGAGGTGAACCGGTTGCGCGCGGCGCGCGCCGCGGTGCGAAGTGAACTGGAGACGCTGCAGTCCGAGCTTCCGGCCGACGCGCCGCCCGAGCTGGCCGCGTTCATCGACGTGCACAAGATGCTGCTCGACGACCCGCACATCGGTCGCGAGACCGCGACCTGGATCCGCCGCCGCCGCTACAACGCCGAGTGGGCCTTGACGGCGCAACTCGACGTGATCGCGCGCAGCTTCGACGAAATGGACGATACCTACCTGCGCGAACGCAAGGCCGATGTCGAGCAGGTGGTCGAGCGCCTGTTGCGCGCGCTGCGCGGCACCCAGGCCATCGACGGCGGCGCGCATGGCGACGAGGACCTGGTGCTGGTGGCGCACGACATCGCGCCGGCCGACATGATGCAGTTCAAGCAGGGCGTTTTCCGCGGCTTCGTCACCGACATAGGCGGCAAGACCTCGCACACCGCGATCGTCGCGCGCAGCCTGGACATACCGGCGGTGGTCGGCGCGCGCGAGGCCAGCCGGCTGATCCGCCAGGACGACTGGGTGATCATCGACGGCGACAACGGGCTGCTGATCGTCGACCCGTCGCCGGCGATCGTCGACGACTACCGCGTGCGCAAGCAGGAGTCGGAGCTGGCGCGCCAGCGCCTGCAGCGCCTGCGCAACACGCCGGCGCGCACTCTCGACGGACAGAGCATCGAGCTGCTCGCCAACATCGAGCTGCCCGACGACTGCGAGGCGGCGCTGCGCGGCGGCGCCGCCGGGATCGGGCTGTTCCGTACCGAATTCCTGTTCATGAACCGCGGCCGCGACCTGCCGGGCGAGGACGAGCAGTTCGAGGCCTACCGGCGCGTCGTGCAGGCCATGGGCGGCAGGCCGGTGACCATCCG
>JAJYTY010000148.1 GCA_021792835.1 Pseudomonadota bacterium | reverse complement strand
GACCTTTGACAAAGGTGCCGCCAAGGTCAGCGGCGCTCGGCTTCTGGCCAAAGCCTGAACAGGCGATGGGTGATCGCGCAAGCGCCCGAGTGCCCTTCGACTCGATCGCGCCTACGGCGCACGCACGTACCGCGAGCAACTGCATCGAAGCGGGACCGGTCCTTCACCGCCTTTCGCGAAGACTCCCATTTGACGGCTCCACCGCGGTCCGGGACTCTCGCGCATCCCAGAGAGCCTTCAGATCCAGGATCCGCGGAAGGATCGCATTGAATGCCTGAACGAGTCGCGGTTCGAAGTGCGCGCCGGAGCCATCCTGCACCGCAACGATGACCTCCTCCAGAGGCCAGGCTTCCTTGTAAGGCCGCCTGGTCATCAACGCATCGAATACGTCGGCAATGGCCACGATACGCGCGGATTCGGGAATGGCCTGACCTGCGAGGCCGTCCGGGTATCCGCTGCCGTCCCATTTCTCGTGGTGGCGCAGTGCAATCTCGGCCGCCAGTGCGAATACGGGCGAATGCCCCATGCGCAAGATGTCATGTCCGATGCGCGTGTGGTTCTTCATCACGGCCCACTCGCTTTCGTTCAGCCTGCCGGGTTTGCGCAGGATTCCCTCCGGGATCCCGATCTTTCCCGTGTCGTGCATGGGCGCGGCAAGTTCCAGGTTGACGCAATCGTCCCCGGCCCAGCCGACCGCCTCGGCGATGGCTCGCGCGTATGCCGCCATGCGCCAGATGTGCATGCCGGTGTCCAGGTCGTTGTAGTGACCCGCCTTGCCGAGCATGTAGAGTGCATCGTGATAGCTCTGCTCGAGCTGAGTCGCCCGAACCAGCGATAGATGCGTCTTGACGCGAGCGCGAACCACCGGCGGAGAAAGGGGCTTGACGATGTAGTCCACTGCGCCGCATTCGAAACCCTTGGCTTCGTCCCATGCGTCGCCCAGACTGGTCACGAAGATCACGGGTATGTTCGCTGTCGATTCGTTCGCCTTGAGCGCGAGACAAGAGCTGTATCCATCCAGCTCAGGCATCTGGATGTCCATCAGGATCAACGAGGGAACGTACTTCGCGGCCGCCTCCAGCGCTTCGCCTCCGGTGCGCGCGAACCTGAGTTGGTACTCGGGCTCCAGCACGCGCCGTAGCGCATCCAGGTTCAGCGGCTCGTCATCGACGATCAGGATCGGACCAGTAGCCATGGCTAGCCATCCAGGTTGACGTTGCACGCTCGTGCAATCTCTCGCACGGTGGACTCGGCAGCACGAAGGTCGTAACTGGCCAGGGCCGAGCGCAGCGGCGACAGTTGCTCGGACGGCAATGCCTGCGCAAGCGTCTGCACCGCCGTCTCGGCCGCGCCCACATCGCCGTCGTCCAGCGTTTGCAGCAATTGCGACAACGTGGCAGCAATGTCCTCGCCCCGGACTGCGTCCCTGGCGATGCGCTGAGGCGCCGCATCTCGCACGCCAGCCGCATAGTTCTCGATGGCGGCGCTTGCGGCGCTCATTGCCACTTCGAGCCGGTCCAGGATCCCGGACGCGTCGCCCGACCCGGCCAGGCGCTGCTCGGCCTGCGCGGCGATGTCGGCCACCACATCCACTCCCAGCTGTGCGGCCGCTCCCTTCAATCGGTGAGCCAGTCTGGATGCCGCCTCAGGCGTCGCCGTTCGCATGCCTGCCACGGCATCGCCATGAATCGCAAGAAACTTGCGCAGGGAACTGCCAAGTGCATCGGCGTCGCCCCATATGCGCAGGCCGCGCTGCACGTCGAGGATCCGCGGTGACGGCTCCGGACTCGAGTTGCCGCCACGTTCCGTGGAACCTTCCAAGCCCTGCAACGAGGACGGCCCGTCTTTCGATCGATCGACCGACACCCCGCGGCCGTGCACGAGGTGCACGACGGCATGGATCAACTCCTCGACTTCGAAGGGCTTTGCGACGAAGGCATCGACCCCGGCGACCATCGCCTGATCGCGCTGGCTCCTGAAGGCCCCAGCCGTCAGCGCAATGACCGGCAGGCGCGTCAGCGCCTGGTTCGCGCGTATCTGCCGCGTGGCCTCGTAGCCGTCCATCACCGGCATCTGCATGTCCATCAGCACCGCATCGAATCCGGCGGGCTCACGAGCAAGGATGTCCAACGCAGCCTTGCCATCCTCGACAAGTTCGATTTCAGCGCCCTCGGCGCTCAAGATGCCCTTGGCCACGTCCCGGTTGATCTCGCTGTCATCGACGATCAACAGGCGCAGCCCGTCAAGACGGCGCAACTGCGCAGGCAAGCCCGTCGCAAGGTGAAACTGACCAAGCCGGCGCTTGGCCTCGAGGACCGCGTTGTACAGGCTGGAGCTCGTGACGGGTTTGTTGATGATCGCGTCGACGCATTCGCTCCCTTCCTGCCGACGAAGTTCATCCCTGTCGAACGCCGTAACCATGACAAGGATCGGGGCACCTTCCTGGTTGCCGACTCGACGGATCCGCGCCGCGGCTTGCAGACCGTCGAGACCCGGCATGCGCCAATCGAGCAATACCACGTCATAGGAAGGCGCCGCCGTCGAGGTCGCCTGGGCGACGGCCTGCATTCCCGAGTCCACCGCGTCGGCGTTCCAGCCCAGGCTTGTGACCGTATCGCGCAGGGCATCGCGCGCAGTCGCGTGGTCGTCGGCGACAAGCACGCGCAAATGGGCCATTTCAGGTATTGCGGCTTGCGCCGGTTCGCTGCGCTGGAAGGGAAGCACGAAGCTGAAGGTGCTTCCCCTTCCAGTCTCGCTTTCGACGGTCAACGTGCCACCCATCATGTCGACGAGGCGACTGCTGATGGACAGACCCAATCCCGTGCCACCGTAGCTGCGCGTGGTGGAGCCATCGGCCTGGCTGAACGCCTGGAAGATGGTGCGCTGCTTGTCCTTCGCAATGCCGATTCCGGTATCACGCACGCTGAAGCGGAGCAGGACCCGGTCGGCGGTAGCGGCAGGAAGCCTTTCCACATGCACGCTCACTTCCCCCTGGGCCGTGAACTTGATCGCATTGCCTGCCAGGTTGGTCAGCACCTGGCCGAGGCGCAGGCCATCGCCGCGCAGGAAATCCGCGCCCGCAGGGGCCGGGGTCACGACAAGCTCCAGGGGTTTGCTGCCCAAAGATGCAGACATGATGCTGGCCAGGTTGTCCAGCACTTCGGAAAGCCTGAACGGGACGTCTTCGAGGTCGAGCCTGCGGGCTTCGATCTTGGAGAAATCAAGGATGTCGTTGATGATTCCGAGCAGGGCGCGGCTGGCACCGTGGATCTTGCTCACCATTTCCCGGGTCACCGGGCGCAGGTCCTGCCGCTCGAGCAGATAGCACAGTCCGATGATCGCGTTCATCGGCGTGCGGATCTCGTGACTCATGGTCGCCAGGAACGCGCTCTTCGCCGCCGTGGCATCCTCGGCCTTCTTCTTCGCCTCGATCAACGCCTCCTCGGCGTGCTTGATCTGGCTGATGTCGGTCGCCACGACGATGTAGCCACGCACGACGCCCTGGTCGATGTCGGACAGGAAGTGGACCAGGGTATGCATTACCGTGCCATCCGGCTTCGTGATGGTCCGCTCCATCGTCTGGCTCTCGCCGCGCAGCGCGCCGCGGATGAAGGGTTCGCTTTGCTGGAACAGATCGTCGCCCAACAGATCCCGACTCGAGATCTGAAGGATCTGCTGCCTGGATCGGCCAAACCAGTCCTCGTAGGACTTGTTGGCAAATCGGCATCGCAGATTCGTATCCCAGTATCCAACCAGTCCAGGCATTTGATCGATGACCGATTGGAGGAAGCGTTCGTTTGCGGCGAGCTGCGCCGTTCGCTCGCTCACCTGAGCCTCGAGCGTGGCGTTGAGTTCGGCGAGGCGTCTGCGCGCATGAATCTCTTGCGTGACGTCACGAACGGTCTTGGCGGCGCCGACGACCGTGCCATGCGCGTCGCGAACGGGCGACACCGTCACCGAGACGTCTATCAGCGTTCCATCGCGTCGGGAGCGCTTCGTGATGAACCTCGCCACGGGCTCCCCGCGACCAAGCTGCTCGAGGATCGATGTCTCTTCGTCCTGTCGATCCGGCGGCACGATCAGTTCGGCCACGGTACGCCCCAGGGCCTCCTCCTCTGGGTACCCGAAGATCCCGACCGCAGCAGGGTTCCAGCTGGTGATCCTCCCTCGAAGGTCCTTGCCGATGATGGCATCACTGGCGCCTTTCACGATCGCGGCCAGACTCGAATCACGAAGGGCAGCCCTGCGCCGCTGCCGCGCGTTCAGCAAGATCACGTATGTCAGGCTTGCCAGCAGGGCAAAGCTTGCGGCCACCGCGGCAGCCGATCGCTGGGGAGAGGGGAGATCCAGGTTGCGCACAAAGGCTGGCGTGGCCTTGAAATTCACCAGCCAGTGACTGCCATAGAGATTCAGGGCAACCTGCCTGCTCAGTCCATCCGGGGGTGCAAACGCGGCCAGCTGCGACACAAAGAGCGGCACGCGCCGCGCCGGCGGCCCGACGTCGTAGACGGATGCAGCCAACTCGGTCTGGAAAGGGGGAATGTCACGCAATATGCGGTTGATCAGGAGCGGCGCGTACGCCAGGCCCGCTGCAGCCCGCATGCGTTCTTGCGGCGTGGCCGTGTCGCTTCCGGGGCGATACACGGGGAGCAGGAAGACCAGCCCTTGTTCGTTGTCACCGCCAAGCCGGCTCAGACCGATGGGCCCGGAGAGCGTCGCCAGGCCATCGCGTATGGCCTGCATCGCGGCTTGCCGAAGGCTCCGCCGCCGCGCGATGTCGAGGCCGATCGCATGCGGGGCAGCAGCGGTCGGCTGGAAATAGCGGATGACCATCCGCTCGGCGGCCAGCCCGTCGGAACCCTGCGAGGACGCCCCGTGCAAGTCGTCTCGTCGCCCGGGCGCCACGGGTCCTGCACTGTCTTGTGGGGCAACCAGCCGCACGTAGCCAAAGCCCAATGCGCCGGGAAACTCCTGCGCGATGTTCCGGGATTGGCTGTAGCGTAGAAAGTCGGCCCGGGTCGTGGTGTCGATCCCCGCGCTGATCACCGCACCGCGAGCTCCCCGCAACCCATACTGAAAGATGCCCACCCGCCGGGTCAGTTCGGCCGTAGCCCGCTCGGTCAACGCGTTGAAGCGAGAGAACTCATCCTTCTGCCGAGCGGCGGCCTCGTCGTGCCAGACCAGCGCGGTCACGGACACGCCAAGCACGAGCACGCCAAGACACGCCAAGAGCGGTCCCAGGGAAGAAGGACGCATGGGTTCCTCCGCATGCTTCAGAAGCTATGGGGAGTTCCTCCTGTCCCCGCGCAGGACTGAGTCTGCCGTGGCAGAACATCTGCTTCAAGCCTGTGCTTGATGTTATCAATTTACCGTCCGATTTTCAGGCGTTGACTGTCCAGCGCTGATCCGGTTTCAACATGCCGGCGGGCGCTGATCGCGGCCCGCGGAACCGGCCGCAAGGCCCCGGGCAGAGCCTCCCCGCGGATCGGTGGCCGAGCAAGGCATGGAAGATCGCGCCTGGAACACTTCCATGATTCTGCTATTATGGAAATATGGAAACGTTGAATGCAGCCGAACTGCTGGCCGCCCTCGGGCACGAATCCCGCCTGTCGATCTACCGCGCGCTGGTCGAGGCGGGGCCGCAGGGCCTGCATGCCGGTGCGATCGGCGAGCGCCTGGGCCTGCCGGCCCCGACCCTTTCCTTCCACCTCGCCCACCTGAGCCGCGTCGGGCTGGCGCGCCGGCGCCAGGAGGGCCGTTTCATGATCTACGCGGCGGACTTCCCGGTGATGAACGATCTGCTCGGGTTCCTGACGGCCAATTGCTGCGGCGGCAATCCGTGCATGCCAGGCACGGGGGCGGCATCACCCGGCGACGCGCGGGCTCGCCAGGCCTGCGAGCTTCCCGCAGAAGGAGGATCCTCATGAGCGACGATGCCTACAACGTGCTGTTCCTGTGCACCGGCAATTCCGCACGCAGTGTCCTGGCCGAGTCGATCCTGAACCATACCGGCAAGGGGCGCTTCCGGGCGTTCAGCGCCGGGAGCCACCCTGCGGGCCGGGTCAACCCCCTGGCGCTCGAGTGGCTGGCCCGGCAGATGTTCCCCGTGGACGGATTGCGCAGCAAGAGCTGGGACGAGTTCGCCGCACCCGGTGCGCCGCTGATGGACTTCGTGTTCACCGTCTGCGACAAGGCAGCGGGCGAGGTCTGCCCCGTGTGGCCCGGACAGCCGATGACCGCGCACTGGGGAATTCCGGATCCGGCGGCGATGCGAGGTGGTGAACGCGAAGTCCGACTGGCCATGGCCGACGCGTTTCGCCAGCTCAGCCGTCGCATCTCCCTGTTCGTCAGTCTGCCCTTCGACAAGCTCGATGCCATGGCCATCAAGCGAGAGATCCGTGCCATCGGGTCCCTCGACGACCTGAACGCCTCCGCGTCAACCACGCAAACTCCCTCCTGATCCGTCTGCCACCATGACTTCTCCGAAATCCGTGCTGGTGCTGTGCACCGGCAATTCCTGCCGCTCGCAGATGGCCGAAGCCCTTCTGAACCACGAGCTCGCCGGCCTGGTGCGCGCGAGCTCGGCCGGCATCAGCCCGCAGCCGAAGGTCGCCGACGGCGCGATCGAGGCGCTGCGCCTGGCCGGCCTGCCCACCGCCGGCCTGTACCCGAAGGATCTCGACACCTTGATCGACCAGCCCTTCGACCTCGTCGTCACGGTGTGCGACAACGCGCGCGAGGCCTGCCCGGTGTTCCCGCGCCCGGTGCCCGGCATCCACCTGCCCTTCCACGACCCGCACGGCGAGCCGCTGGAGAGCTTCCTGCGCGTGCGCGACGACATCCGCGCCCGCCTGGTGCCGGCGGTACGCGAGGCCCTGGGCCTGGCGCAGGCTGCGGAGCAGCATCCATGAGCGCTCCGCACGGCCGATCCGAAGGAGCGCTCAACTCCCTCGGGGAGTCGAGCGTAGCGAGGAGGGTCGTCCCATGAGCGCTCCGCACGGCCGATCCGAAGGAGCGCTCAACTCCCTCGGGGAGTCGAGCGTAGCGAGGAGGGTCCTTCCATGAGCGCGCAATGTGAGGTGGTCGCCCGCAGGGCCGGCGGCGCGCCGATGAGTGTGTTCGAGCGCTGGCTCACGCTGTGGGTGTTCCTGTGCATCGTCGCCGGCATCGTGCTGGGGCAACTGCTGCCGGGGCCGTTCCAGTGGCTGGGCCGGCTCGAGCTTGCGCAGGTCAACCTGCCGGTAGGGCTGCTGATCTGGGTGATGATCATCCCCATGCTGATGAAGGTGGACTTCGGCGCGCTGCACGAGGTGCGCCGGCATGTGCGGGGAATCGGCGTCACGCTGTTCGTCAACTGGCTGGTCAAGCCGTTCTCGATGGCCTTGCTGGGCTGGGTCTTCATCCGCCACCTGTTCGCGCCGTGGCTGCCCGCGGCGCAGCTCGACAGCTACATCGCCGGGCTGATCCTGCTGGCTGCGGCCCCGTGCACCGCGATGGTGTTCGTGTGGAGCCGGCTGTCCGGTGGCGACCCGCTGTTCACGCTGTCGCAGGTGGCGCTGAACGACTCCATCATGGTGTTCGCCTTCGCGCCCATCGTCGCGCTGCTGCTGGGCATCTCGGCCATCCACGTGCCGTGGGCCACCTTGCTGTTCTCGGTGCTCATGTACATCGTGGTTCCGCTGGCGCTGGCGCAGGCCTGGCGCGCGCTGCTGCTGCGACGCGGGCAGGCGGCCTTCGACGCGGCACTGGCGCGCATCGGGCCGTGGTCGATGGCGGCGCTGCTGGCCACGCTGGTGCTGCTGTTCGCCTTCCAGGGGCCGGCCATCGAGGCGCAGCCGCTGGTCATCGTGCTGCTGGCTGTTCCCATCCTGATCCAGGTGTTGTTCAATTCGGGGCTGGCCTACCTGCTGAACCGGGCCGTGGGCGAGCAGCACGCCATCGCCTGTCCGTCGGCGCTGATCGGCGCCAGCAACTTCTTCGAACTCGCGGTGGCGGCGGCGATCAGCCTGTTCGGCTTCCAGTCCGGGGCCGCGCTGGCCACCGTCGTGGGCGTGCTGATCGAGGTCCCGGTGATGCTGCTGGTGGTCCGGCTGGTGGGGGCCACGCGCGGCTGGTACGAACAACGAGGAGAAACCGCATGAAACGCTTTCACGTGCACGCACACGTCGACGACCTGCAGGCAAGCATCGCCTTCTACACGCGGCTGTTCGGCGCCGAGCCGACGCGCGTCGAATCGGACTACGCGAAGTGGATGATCGAGGACCCGCGCGTGAATTTCGCGATTTCCACGCGCGGCGCCCATCCCGGCATCGACCACCTCGGCATCCAGGCCGACACCGAGGACGAGCTCGCCGAACTGAAGCAGCGCGCCGCCACCGCCGATTCGGCGATGCTCGACGAGGGAGCGACCACCTGCTGCTACGCGCGCAGCGACAAGCACTGGGTCACCGACCCGCAGGGCATCGCGTGGGAGCATTACCGCACGCTGGGCAACATCCCGGTGTTCCGCGAAGCGGCGGACGGCGCCGCGACGGCGGGCGCGTGCTGCACCCCGGCCGAGGCGCCGGCCGCCACGTCGTGCTGCTCTGCGGCGCAGGCGGCGAAACCGGGCCGCTGCTGTTGAACACCATGTCCGACGCCGACGCCGCGGGCTTCGAATGCGTGCTGAGCGCCTGGCAGGCGCACGAGGCCGAGCTGCAGGGTTTCCTGGCGCGGCATGCGGGTGACGCCGATTCCGCGCAGGACCTGCTGCAGGAAGTGTTCGTCAAGGCCTTGCGCCAGGGGCAGGGCTTCTGCGCCCTGGACAACCCGCGCGCGTGGCTGTTCCAGGTCGCGCGCAACGCGCTGGTCGATGCGGGGCGCCTGCGCCGTCCGGCCGTGGAGCTTCCCGAGGACCTGCCCGCGCAGCCTGCCGACGAACGCGCTCCGGTCGACGCGCTCGACGCCTGCATCGCGCGCAACCTGCAGTTCCTCGGCGAAGACGACCGCGACATCGTGCAGCGCTGCGACCTCGAC
>JAJYTY010000147.1 GCA_021792835.1 Pseudomonadota bacterium | reverse complement strand
TCGCAGCTACCGCCTCAAGGAGGCCGCCGCACGCATCGCCGTCACCGCCGATGCCTCATAATCCAGCCGTCCTGCCTGGAGCAGTTTGACCGGCCAAAGGTGGAGCAGTTTGACCTGACCATCGGGGTATCCCGAAGAAATCCTACGCATGGTTGGACTCCGACGCGACCAACAAATTCACGGTTCATGCGAAAGTTGAGGTCGGAGGCCGTGGCCCCGTTTCACGAGCGCGACGCGCCCGCCAGTGACCGAGCGTGCCCTCCATGGGGTGGATCGCGATGGGCAAGGTCGACGTTCGGAAGCGGCATGCCGGCGCAACGCTCCGAAGGGCCAGGACGGGGCGCCAGGACCCTGGACCAGGGCTGAAAACCTCAACGCGTGCGCGCAAGCGACGGTGTGCTGGGCGCACGCTTGCGCGTGGCCGGAGTGGTTTTTCGCGTGGCCGATTCGGCAAAGGTCGCCAGGCGATCCAGCGACGCTTGCAGTGTGGCGATCTGCGCGCGAGCCGCCGCCGCGTCCGCGGAGCTGGCCTGACGGGCGGCGCGCAGGTCCGCGATGCGCTCGCGCTCCAGTGCCAGTTCGGCAGCGGCTGCCGCATGGAAGGTGGCCTGCGCCTGCTCGCGGTCACGTGCGGCATTCAGCAGCGCTTGCGCTTGCTCCCCAGCGGCCAAGGCCGCTTGGCGCTCGGCGCTCAGGGCCCGCTGAAGCGCCTCCACCTGGCGTTCGGCCTTGGCACGCGCCATGCGCTCGCGCTCGAGTTCCAGCGCGACGCGCCGATCCGCGGCGTCGGCGCGCTGGAGTGCCGCTTCGAGTTGCCGTCTGAGCTCGTCCATCTCGACGGTCGCCTTGCCTTGGTGCTCCCGAAGGGTGCTGGACGCCGTGTCCAGTGCGACCCGGGCCCCCTCGAGACGCGCGCGCTCCGCGGCGAGGTCCTGGTGGGCGGCATCGAGTTGGAGGCCCCGCTGCGTCAACTGCTGCTCGAGCCGCGCGGCTGTCGCCTGGGCTTCGCGCGCAGCTGCTACCGCTTGCTCGGCTCGCTCCCTTTCTGCCTCGACGTTGGCGGCAGCTGTTGCGAGGCCCTCGCGCAGTCGCGTATCAAAGTCGGCGCGCGTGTGCGCAAGAGCCGTCTCCCAGAAATGCTGCGCGGCCTGGAGGATGGGCTCGGGCACGTCGGGCGCAGCGGCAAAGGCGCCGGGATCCTGCAGTCGTCGCCCCAGCCCTTTGAACCAGGCGTCCAGCATGGGGCTGACGGTGTTGGGCGAGCCGCGTCCGATGGTCTGGCGAACCCGCTCGATGGTCGGGCGCTCGCCTGCGAGCAGCAGCGCGTCGCAGGCGGCGAAGACGTCGTGCTCGGTGATGCCGCGTGCCATGGTTCGATCTCCTGGATCGGCGCCCTGCTTTGCGCCATAATAAGTCACGATAAGGGATAGTTATCGCGATCTATGTGGAATTTCTGTTAGACATCTTACAGGAACAGTTGTTTTTCAACCTCATGCCGCCACCCGCCGTGACCGTCCCCCAGCCCCTTGCGACGACCGAGGTCGCCACGCTGGACCCCGCGGTGCTCGCACCCTTGGCCGCAGGCGCAGCTGAAGCCCTGCTGGCCGAGGGCGAGTCGCCGCACACCGTGCGTAGTTACCAGACGGCACTGCGCTACTGGGCCGCGTGGTACTGGTTGCGCTACGGCCAGCCCATCGCCCTGCCCTTGCATGCCGCCTCCGTGCAACAGTTCCTCGTGGACCATCTGGAACGCAAAACCCGGGCCGGCCTCGCCTGCGAGCTCCCGCCCGCGCTCGACCAGGCGCTGGTCGCGGGCGGATTCAAGGCGCAGCCGGGCCCGCCAGCCCTGGCTACCGTCCTGCACCGCGTCAGCGTTCTGTCCAAAGCGCATCAACTCCAGCGCGTGGCCAACCCCATGCAGGATGCGCACGTGCGCGAGCTCCTCGCCAAGGCACGCCGCGCCTACGCCCGGCGCGGCGTGACCCAAGACAAGAAGGCGGCGCTGACCGTCGAACCCCTTCAAGCCCTCCTGGCCACCTGTGACGACTCCCTGCGCGGCGTGCGCGATCGCGCCCTGCTCCTCTTCGCCTGGGCCAGCGGGGGACGCCGACGCTCAGAGGTCACGGATGCCACCTTCGAGAACACGCGCAAGGTCGGACCGCGTGCGTATTCGTTCACTCTGCTGCGCTCCAAGACGAACCAGGCCGGCCAACTGCGGCCCGACAGCGAGAAGCCCATTCTCGAGGAGGCCGCCGATGCGCTGGAGGCCTGGATACGGCGCAGCGGTCTGACGCAGGGGGCAATTTTTCGGCGCATCCGGCGCGGCGAGACGATCGGCGAGCCCCTGGCGCCCGCTGCGGTGCGCGACATCGTCAAGGTGCGCGCCGCGCTCGCCGGCCTGCCCGATACCTACGCGGCGCACTCCCTGCGCTCTGGGTTCGTGACCGAAGCCGCGCGGCAAAACGTGCCCTTGGCCGAGACGATGGCGCTGACTGGGCACAGGTCGCCGGCGGCACTGATGGGATATTTTCGGGCGGCAGAGTCTGCGCGCAGCGCGGGGGCGAGGATATTGTCGTCAGCCACGTTCACGCAGAGACAGGGGCGGTCCGAGAACGAATCCTCGAGCAGTGCGATCTAGGAGTGTGGGCGCCAGAAGGTTGTTGAAGTCGACGTAGGACGGTGGACGTGCGTTAATGCGGCATGCCCACGAGTTACCGCCCCTACGAGCCGGACCAGGTGATGCTGCTACCGCCGGGCCACCTGGCTTACTTCATCCATGACACGATTGACACAACCGAAATTTCTCGGCAACCACGCGCGGTCAATCCAGGGCCGCCCGGTAAAGCGCGATCTTGCTCACGGAAGGACAAAATCGCGGGCGATCGTCACGGCCGGCAGTGGAATTTCTCCCAAGAGTTCCCGCAGCGTGATTTCGATTCCTGTCGACAACGCCGTCAGGGGAAGATCGTTGGGCATGGCGCCAAATGGCTCCTCGAGCTCCTCGTTCAGCGCATCGAGCGCCAGGAACGTGTAGGCCACGAACGTCACCATGAGCGGAGTCAGGATGCCAATGTTGCTGATCAAACCAAACGGCAGCAGGAAACAATAGATGTAAACCGTACGGTGCACGATGACCGAATAGGCAAATGGGATGGGCGTGTTCGCGATGCGCTCGCACCCCCCGAGTACATCGGTCAGTTCCACCATGCCTGCTTCCATCGTCGATGCAAGCTGTGGGTGGAGGTCCCCGCGCTTGACTGCTTCTCCCAAGGACCTTCCGAGCGATTGCAGGATCAAGGATGGGCGCGAGTGCGCGGACCGCAGCGAGGCGAGCAAGTCCGAGTCGACCAGGGGCGTCAGTTCGGGAAGCGAATCCGTCCCGCGCAGTTGGTGTCGCAACGCATGAACGAAACCGATCAAGCGGTGCACGAACGACCTCGCGTGCCCATCGTCGCCAATCCACACGATGGTTTGCCGCGTCAAAGTACGCGATGCATTGAGCATACCTCCCCAGAGCTTTCGAGCCTCCCAGTAGCGCTCGTAACTGGCCGTGTTGCGAAACCCCAAAAAAATGGCTAGCGCGACGCCAATGGATGTAAATGGCACATAGGTCAGCCCTACATGCCATCCGAGCAGGTTACCGCGGCTCCAGGTGACTACCGTGGCCATAGTCGCGATCACGCTCAGTTGAATCCAGATCTTGGGAAGCACCGATCCTCGAAGGACGAACAGCATGCGAAGCCAGGACAGGCGGGGACGAACAATCATGAGGAGGACCATTGAGGGGCAACGGACCCCAATTGTTCATGATCGCCGCGACTAGGTCCAACAACAAGATCTTCGCGCCGCCCACTGATAGCCAGCCCTCATGGAGCATTTCTTGATCCGCCGCAAGGGGCATGCGGCGGCACGCCGTCTAGGATGACCAGGGACCCGTCGGAGCGGTTGCCTGCGGAGACTTCCTGATGCCTGAATCCGCTGAATTGAGCGGCGCTGCCGCCGATATCGAACGGCAAGTGCTCGATATCACTCGCACGCTCTGCTGCGAACTCGATTCGCGTGCCAGCGACACAATCGTTGGGCCATGCGATTCGCTGCAGCGCGACCTCGGACTCGACAGCTTGGCACGCGCCGAGCTGATGCTGCGCGTCGAGCGCGGGCTGGGCGCGCGGATGGCACCGGGGGCGCTGGCCGAGGCCGATTCGGTGCGCGACATCGTGCAGCGCTTGCGCTTCACGTCGAGCACCGGAGCAGCACCGACCGCGGCTATCGCGCTGCCTGGCGCGCCGCACGAGTTTCCCGGGTCGGCTCGTACGCTCATTGACGTTTTGCGCTGGCACGTCGAGCGCAACGGCGCACGCACGCAGCTTGTGTTTCTGTCGCCGGCGGGCGAGCAAGCGCTTAGTTACACGCAGTTGGACGACGGCGCAAGGAGCGTCGCGGGCTGGCTGCAGAGCCGCGGCGTGGAGCCGGGGCAGACGGTGGCCATCATGCTGCCGACCTGCATCGGCTATTTCCATGCGTATTTCGGCATCCTGCTGGCCGGTGCTGTGCCGGTGCCGATCTATCCCCCGGCACGCTTGCAGCAGATCGAGGAGCACGTGCGCCGCCACGCTGGCATCTTGGCCAACGCACATGTCGCATTGATGATCAGCACGCAGCAGGCGATGCCGGCCGCGCAGCTGCTGCGGGCACTCGTGCCGCCGCTGCGCGCGGTGACGACGGTGGACGAGTGTCTACGAAGCCCGTTGAGCCTGCTCCATCCGGTACCGCGCGCGGAGGCGGACACCGCTTTCATCCAGTACACCTCAGGTAGCACCGGTAGCCCAAAGGGCGTCGTGCTCAGCCACGCGAACCTGCTTGCCAACATCCGCGCAATGGGGCAGGCCATCGGCGTGCGCGACGATGATGTGTTCGTGAGCTGGCTGCCGCTCTATCACGACATGGGCCTGATCGCCGCGTGGTTGTCGAGCCTGTACCACGGGCGCCCGCTGGTGGTGATGTCGCCCCTCGATTTCCTTGGGCACCCGGAGTCCTGGCTATGGGCACTACACCGCTGGCGCGGCACGCTGACTGCGGCGCCTAACTTCGCGTACGAGCTGTGTGTGCGCCACATCAACGACACGGCGCTGCAGGGACTGGATCTCGGCAGCGTTCGCCTGATGGCCAGCGGTGCCGAAGCTGTGAACCCGCTGACCCTTGAACGATTCGCGACGCGCTTCGCGCGCTACGGCCTGCACGAACAAGCGTTGACACCGGTGTACGGACTGGCCGAGTGCACGGTGGGGCTGCTCGTGCCGCCGCCCGGGCGCGGCCCGCGCGTCGACCGCATTAACCGCAGTGTGTTCGGGCGCGAGCGCCGCGCCATTCCGACGGACGAAAGCGACGCGGCGCCTTTGCGCTTCGTGGACTGCGGGCGCCCGCTACCGGGGCACGATGTGCGCGTGGTCGACGACGAGGGCTCCGAACTCGGCGAACGCGTCGAGGGGCACCTCCAGTTCCGCGGACCGTCCGCGACCAGCGGGTATCTGCATAATCCGGCGCTGACGCGAGCACTGATCGGCCCTGACGGTTGGCTCGACAGCGGCGACCTCGCGTACCGCGCCGACGGCGAGTACTACCTTACCGGACGCATTAAGGATCTGATCATTCGCGGCGGAAGGCACCTGTACCCGGATGAGATCGAGCAAGTGGTCGGCGAGATCGCGGGCGTACGCAAGGGGCGCGTGGTCGCGTTCGGCGTCACGGACGCTCACGGTGGGACCGAGAGCCTGGTGGTCGTCGCCGAGACCAACGAGAGCGACGCTCAACGGCGCGAAGATCTGCGTGCACGCATCAGCCGTGCGCTCGACGCGTCGCTGGGCGAAAGCGCCGACGTGGTGCGCCTCCTGCGTCCGGGCAGCGTGCTCAAGACGTCAAGCGGCAAGCTGCGTCGCGGAGCCACGCGCGAGCTCTACTTGGCCGGACGCCTGGGCGCTTCGACTCAGGGGCCGGCGTGGCAGATCGCGCGCCTGGGTGCGACAGTATTGTGGCAGCACGTGCAGCGAGCGTGGGGCGCTGCGGGAAGAGTAGCGTGGGGCGCGCGGGCGTGGTTGGCGTTTGGGCTGCTCGCACCACTGCTGTGCGGTGGCGCGTTGCTGCTGCGCGATCCGGCGCGCGCCTGGCGCTTCGCGCACCGTATCGCGCGCGGGGTGCTGCGAGCGGCAGGCGTTCGGCTGCAACTGCGTGGTGTGCCGCCGCGCCTGCCCGAAGGCGCGATCTTGGTGGTCAACCATGCGAGCTACGCCGACGGCTTGGTGCTGTTGGCTGCGTTCGAGCAGCCGCTGCGCTTCGTGGCCAAGGCGGAACTGCGACGCAAGAGGTGGTTCGCGCGCTGCCTGCTTGGCCTAGGTGTGGTGTTCGTCGAGCGCATCGACGCGCCGCGCAGCATCGACGATGCTCGTCGCCTCGCCGACGTCGCGCGCAGCGGCGGCAATCTTTGCATGTTCGCGGAGGGAACTTTCCGTCGCGCACCGGGGCTGCTGGCCTTTCACCTCGGCGCGTTCAGCGTGGCCGTGCAGGCCGGCGTGGCCGTCACGCCGATGGCAATTCGCGGGACACGCGAATTGCTGCCCGACGGCATTTGGTGGCCGCGGCGCAGTGCGCTGGACCTCGTGGCTGGCGAGCCGCTGCAGGCGCCAGTTGGCGCAGCCGACGAATTCGCGGCTGCCGCGCGACTGATGCGCAGCAGCCGCGAATTCGTGCTGCGCAGCGTCGGCGAGGCCGACGCTGCTCATGTGGTCGTTCCATTGTAGGTATGCGTGACGCGGACGCTGCATCGGCCGCGTCCGTTCATGATCCTGCATAGCATCAAGCTGCCGATCAAGCCCGCGCGGGCCCCGCACAGGTATGCGGAGACGCCACTAGGACCGGCTGAGGCTCATTGTCGGCTGGGCCGCCGAGATGCTTACACATTGGACGCTGGAAGGCGATGCGCCTTGTGAAAGTTGATGCGCTTCGGGTGAGCCCGTTGGCTCATCGCGCCGTGGCCAGGGTGGGGGAATTTAGGTGGCCAAAGGTGGGGGAGTTTGGGTGGCCATCGGGGCGTGCTGGACTGTCACAGCCAACGCGTGCTTGCACACCGCGTGTCGATCACCATGGAGGCTGACTTCTGCGTGGCTGCGCTGGAAGAGGCGATCGCCCGCCACGGCAAACCCGAGATCATGAACACCGATCAGGACAGCCAGTTCAGCAGCCTGGAGTTCATCGACACGCTGCGCCACCACGGCATCGCCATCAGCATGGACGGCCGCGGCTGCTGGCGCGACAACGTGTTCGTCGAGCGACTGTGGAAGAGCATCAAGTACGAGGACGTCTACCTCAAGGCGTACGAGACGGTCAGCGCAGTGCGCGCCGGTTTGGCCGCCTACATCGACTTCTACAACACACGGCGGCCGCACAGCGCCCACGGCGGCCGCACTCCCGAGGAGGCCTACTACGCTACCCTGCCGACATCCAGGCTGGCAGCCTGAGCCGCCCGCACACGGGTTACCCCCCGCGGCTTGCGTTCGTCGCAAGCGACGCCGCCGCCGGGGATAACCCTGCACCACGGCACACGAACCCGCAGCCCATCCACTTAAGAAGTCGCTACTGCGTGTTCAAAGGAACCGAGCCACCTCTGCCGCGCACGTCCTGCTCACGCTGCAGAGGTGGGCGACGGGCGGGTGAAGTTCAACACCGCGCCTGCTGCACCTCAACGATCACCTTCGCGATGATCTTCGCGCCGGCGCCAGCCGTACGGTTGCGCCGGCGCATAGCCATAGGGTACCGGTGTGTACACGTAGGCCGGCGGCGGGGGGGGCGGAGCGTACACGACGGAAGGCTGCACATAGACGGGGGCGGGGGGAGCAGCTGCAATATACGGGGAAGCTAGCATCCCAGTGGCCAGCCCGGCAAGGAAAGCAACGGGACCTTCACCAGGATCATGACCGCCATCGGCCCACGCCGGTAGCGGCATGCAAAAGCTGACTGTCAAGGCGCTGACCAAGGCGATTCGGGAACTACCCATTTTTTTCACGACGCACTCCGATGGTAAACAGGCGAAAAGTTTATCGTGTAGCGACGCGAGCGGCCCATGCTGGGAGCACGCTAGTCATTATGGGCCCCAACAGGCAAGTCGGCGGGGGTCGATCTCCGTCCGATGCGCAGGTTGCAGGCAAGCGTCCTGCCGAGCTACATGGAGGCTGTCTGAATTCTTGTGTTCAAGGCGCTGGGAGGCTTGTCCACGGCTTGGCCCTCACCGATCCGCGCATGCGCCTTTCCCGCACTCGGCTCTTCCCGAAGGCCGAACGCGTCACGTGCGTTGCTGTGCCCAGGAACGAGTGATCCGCACTGCCGGCAGGGGGTAGCGAGCCGTCACCGCATCGAACCAATCCCACCCTGCGCGGCGCGAGCATTGACTGCGCTGGCGCAGACAATGGAGCCAGATTCTTCGCAGCGCCTGCCGAAAGCCGCCGAGCGCGCGCCAGTTGTGCTGCATGCCGTAGTACGCTCAGTGCCCCGGCAGCACGCTGACGTACCAGCAGTGCCGGTCGGCCAGAGAGAGTCGTGCATACGGCGCCAACCGAGTCGAAAAAGCTGCGAACGTCGGCATCGAGCACCCAGGTCACTCGCTGGCTCATCAAGGCTGCGTGCACTGCTGCCAGCGCCTGATGCGGATTGCGCCCCGGCCGGAAGCCATAGGAGAAGCAAAGAAAAAGGAAGTCCGCCTCGCAAACTGCGCTCAGGACCTCGGCAAGCGCACCCTGGACAATCTCATGCTCCCGTGTGCGGATGCCAAGAGGGCGACGACCACCGTCTTGGCAGATCGGCCCGCCTTGACGCTTCAGCCCGATCTGCAGTGAGTCGACCATCCGATGGCGCCAACCCCGGCAGCCTGGGTGGTCGGGCTGCGCATGCACGTGGACTTCTGACGCTTTCAGAGGTGGCATGAACAACTCACCCCAAGATGGGCGTCACTGACGCAGATTTGCCCCATAGGCGCACAGTGCTGCGTTCACTGTCAATGCTCGGCCCTCTTCTCTTCATACGCCAGCGTCGCAACGGGGGCA
The DNA here is from genome assembly GCA_021792835.1 of Pseudomonadota bacterium. Classification (GTDB taxonomy): domain Bacteria; phylum Pseudomonadota; class Gammaproteobacteria; order Burkholderiales; family Burkholderiaceae_C; genus Thiomonas_A. The sequence goes on along the minus strand of JAJYTY010000147.1, from coordinate 23 downwards.
CAACAAAACCTATCCCACAGGGC
>JAJYTY010000146.1 GCA_021792835.1 Pseudomonadota bacterium | reverse complement strand
GCCGTCGCGCAAGCGGAAGATGCGGTCGAAGCGGTTGAAAATGCTCTCGTCGTGGGTGACCACGACGATGGCGGCGCGGTGATCCAGCGCGATGCGGCGCAGCAGATCCATGACGATCCCGGCGCGCTCGGAGTCCAGCGGCGCGGTCGGTTCGTCAGCCAGGATGATCTTCGGGTTGTTGGCCAGCGCACGGGCGATCGCCACGCGCTGCGCCTCGCCCCCGGAGAGTTGCGACGGCATCGCCGCGGCGCGGTGATCGACCTGCAGGTAACGCAGCAGCTCGAGCGTGCGCTCGCGCGCGGCCTTCCTGGTGCCCCCGGCCAACTCGATCACTTCCATCACGTTCTCGGTTGCGGTGAGGAAGGGCAGCAGGTTGTGGGTCTGGAAAATGAAGCCGATCTTCTCCAGGCGCAGCCGGCGCAGGTCGCGACTCTGCCAGCGGCCGTCGAACACCGCATCGCCGTTGAGCCGGATCCGGCCCTCGTCCGGCTCGGTGATGCAGCCGACGACATTGAGCAGGGTCGTCTTGCCCGAGCCGCTGGGGCCAACGAGTCCGGCCACTTCTGCCTCGGCCACGGACATCGAGACGTCGACCAGCGCGTTGACGCGTGTCTCGCCCTCCCCGAAGTGCTTGGAGACATGGTGCAGTTCCACCAGCGCTTGCGGCAGGTCCGCCATGGTGCTATCCGGACAGTGCCTTGGCCGGGTCGACCTTCACCGCCGTGCGCACGCTCAAGGCCGAGCCCAGCAGGCACACGACGACGACGATGAGCAGCAGGACCGCTAGGTCGCGAGGCAGCATCTCCACGCGGCGCGGGAAGCGATTCCTGAACGCGGCGACGAGGACGATGCCCAGGGCGTATCCGCCGATGCCCAGCACCAGCGCCTCCTGCACCACCAGGCCGACGATGGTCCGATCCGGTGCCCCTACGAGCTTGAGGGTCGCGATGGAGCGCATCTTGTCCATGGTCAGCGTGTAGATGATGAGGGCGATGATCACGGCCGCGACCACGATCAGGATTCCCATGAACATGCCCAACTGCTTCTGCATCCTCGAAATCACGAACACAGTGAGGTAGTCCTCCTGCTGCTTCTCGGTCACCGCGGACAGGTGTTTCCACCGGTCGATCTCGGCGGCCACCGCCGAGGTGGACGCACCGGGCTCGAGCTGCACCATGACGGCGTTCACGTCGTTCGTCTGCTGGGGGCTGCGCCCCAGGGCTTTCTCGCGCCGTTGCAGCGGCGGCGCCACCGCGAACTGGACCGCCTGGGCGTCGAGCAGGGTGACCCAGGCAGCGGGATCGCCCCCCGAATTGACCATGCCGCGCGTGATGCCTACCACCGTGTAGGGATCGTGGTACGGGCCGATGAGTACCCGCTCGCCCAGCCGCAGTCCCGACGAAGCATCGACCACGATCTGGTAGTGGCTCTCGGTGATGCCGTGGCCCGCCACGAGGTTGCCGGGACCGCCCGGACGGCCCGGCTCGTAGCCTTGGACGTAAAGACGCACCGGCCGGCCGTTCGCGGTGGCTTGCACCGTCTCGAAGGTCACGGCGCCGGCCTCTGCCACGCCGGGCAACCGGCGCACCAGCTCGCGGGTATCGCGCGGCAGACGCGACGGCTCGGCGAACGGTCCCTTGGTCAAGGGTTCGACCACCCACAAGGCCGGGTTGGAGGCCCGCGGCAGGCGGACGGCATCGGCCAGCGCACCTTCGTAGATGCCCATCATCGTCACCACGATGCCCAGCAGTCCACCCAGCCCAAGGCCGGTCAGCACGAAGCGCAGCCAGTTGTGGCGGATATCCCGGATCGCCAGGTTCATGGCGCCGCCTCCCCGCCGACGCGCGCGGCGCGCCCCACGCGCAGGCCGGCCACCGGCTGCGCCACCACGGCCGCGCCAGCGGGCAGACCGCCCACGACCGGCATCGCACCGTCCAGAAGCTGCGGACCGAAGTCCAGGCTGCGTCGGGCGAGCCGCCCATGTTCGACGGTCCACACGGTGCCGCGCCCGCCCTGCAGCCCGGAGATCGCGGTTTGGGGCACCAGCACCGCCCGCTGCAGCATCCGGGTGGTGATCTCCACCTGCGCCTGCTCGGCGAGGTGGATGTCGGCCGGGACATGGTCGAAGGCCACGTCGACGATGCGCTCCTCGTTGACCGAGTCGCTCTGGATCTCGATGCGGGCCACGTGGCCGGCAAGCGGCCGCCCCGGGTTGGAGCGCAGGACGATCTGCGCCGGCTGGCCGACGCGCACTCGGCCGGCCAGGCGTTCGTCCACGTAGCCCACGGCCCAGATCGAGTGCGCCCGCACCAGCGTGAACACCGGCTGGCCGGGATTGGGCATGCTGCCAAGTTCCAGGTTGCGCGCGACCACCCATCCATCGTAGGGCGCACGCAGCGTGTACTGCGCCAACGTGGCATCCTGGAAGGTCTGCTGGGCCTCGGCCGAACGCAGCGCAGCTTGCGCCACGGCCACCTCGCTTTGCGCCACGGCACGGTTGGCGGAGGCAACGCGCACCGCGGCCTCGTCGGTCTGCGCCTGCTCCCTCGACACCACCCCGGTGTCAAGGAGGCGGGCGTCTCGCTGCGCGATGCGTCGCACATTGGTGAGGCTGGCCGAGGTGCTGAGCACGTCGGCCTGTGCCTTGACGATGTTCTCGCGCGCCTGCAGCACCGCGGCCTTGGCCACGGCGACCTGGGCCTGCACGTCGCGCGATTGCAGCCGCGCGAGCACCTGCCCGGCACGGATGCCGTCGCCCTCGTCGGCGTCGAGCTCCGCCAGCACCCCTGCCACCTTGAACCCCACCGCGGACTGCACCCGTGCTGCGGTCACGCCCAGCCCGAAGACCTGCTCACGCACGTCGGTGCGCAGCGGTGCTGCCTCGACGGTCAGGGGTCGCAGCAGGGCGCGCCAGGCGAGCAAGGCGCCCGCCGCGACGATGACGACGGTCGCCCCGAGCAGCAGGTAGGTGCGCCTGCGCGCCTTCGGCTCCGGTTTCGTGGACGTGTTCATGCGCACCTCGTATCAGGGAGTCGTGCCGCCAGTGTCCCGGCAGCGGGCGCACAGCGCGCGATCCTCGGTCCAGCCGCCGCCCATGGCCACCAGCAGCTGGGCCGAATCCAGGTCGCGCTGCGCCAGCGCGCGGGCGTAGCCCATGCGCGCCTGCTGGTCGCCGCGCTGCGCGTCGAGCAGGCGCAGCACGTCGGTCTTGCCTGCGGCGTAGCCCGCGCGCTGCAGCGCGAGCGAGGCCTGCGCGGCGTTCAGCGCTTCGTGTTCGTCGGCGACGAGGCGGGCGTCGTGGTCGAGCGCGCGCAGGAGGTCGGCGACCTGGCCGAAGGCTTGCAACACGGTCTGCCGGTAGGTGGCGTCGGCGGCGCGCAGGGCGTCGATCGCCTGCTGTTTCTGCGCACGCAGCGCCCCGCCATGGAACAGCGGCGCAGTGACTCCGCCGAGCACCGACCACACGGTTCCCGAACTCCCGAACAACGCGCCCGGGCTCAGGGCCGCGCTGGCCAGGCTCGCGGACAGCGTGATGTCCGGGTACAGCTGCGCGCTGGCCACGCCGACCGCGGCGCTCGCGGCATGCAGCTGTGCCTCGGCGGCGAGTATGTCGGGGCGCTGGTGGACCAGCGTCGAGGGCACGGATAGCGCAAGGTCGGCAGGCAGCGTGAAGTCGGACAGCGTGAAGCTGGGCGGCGCGCCCTGCGCGGGAAATCGCCCGGCCAGGATGGCCAGCGCATCCTCGGCCGCTGCGAGTTGCTGGCGCAGCGGGGGCAGCAGCGCGCGGTCGTTGCTGAGCTGGCTGCGGGCGATCAGCACGTCCGAGCGCGCCGTCCGACCGGCTGCGTACTTGCGCTGCACCAGTGCGAGGTTCTGCTCGTCGCCGGCGACGATCTCCCCGGCCGCATCGATCTGCGCCCGCAGCGACGCCGCGCTCACCGCCTCGGTCACGACGTCGCCGGAGACTGCGAGCTGGGCGGCGGCCAGCTCGAACGCACGGTACTGCGCCAGCGAAGCCTGCTGCTCGACGCGCCGGGCGTTGGCGCCGAACACGTCGGGCGAGAAGCTTGCGATGGGGCCGACCGAGTACAGGTCGTACAGCGGCAGCGAGTGCCCGGGTTGCTGACCGAGTATCGATGCGGGGCCTTGCTGGCGCTGGGCCGTGGCCGCGAAGTCGAGCTGCGGGTAGTCGGCGCCGCGCGCCTGCAGCAGCGCCTGTCGCGCCTGGGCCAGCGTGGCGCGGGCAGAGTCGACGCCCGGATTGCCGGCGAGTGCCTGGCGGACCGTCCGGTCCAGTGCCGGCGAGTGGAACAGCTGCCACCACGCAGCCGGGATCGCCTGTCCCTCGACCACGCGCTGTGCCGCCTCGCCGCTGCCGGCGTCGAACGCCGACGGCGTGGTTCCCGAGACGTAGCTGCGGACCGTGGGGGGCCGAGGCCGCACGAAGTCGGGACCCGCCTGGCAACCGGCGAGCAGTAGCGCGGCATAGGCTGCTGCGCCGAACGCGTGGCCCTTGCCGCGGCGCGCCGAACGCTCCAGACCGCGCACGATCCGCGGCGGACGAATGAGCATCGAGGGCGCCAAGACATGCTCCCGGGTGTGTGGGCCATTCGATCGTAGGTAGCGGTCCGTCGCAACGCATTGATCCACCGCACCTCCGGTGCGTCGCTGGGCGGGCGCGACGAATCTCGTTCACTTGCGCGCGATGGAGCCTGCGTGAGCGGGCCGAATCCGGGATCGGAAACTGACGGTGATCATGGACGCGCGGCGGCCCGCGCGGCAACATGCCCGGCCCGGAATCGGCCCCCGTGATTCGCAACCCAGGAAGACAAGGCATGTTCAAGTTCTTCGTCAAGACCGCAACGATCACCGCCATCGCGGCCTGGACCTTCGCCGCGCAGGCGGCGCCGGTGATCGAGCCGGTCAAGGTCGCCGACGGCCTGTACGCCCTCGTCGGCCCGCTGGGCCAGCGCGACGCCGCGAATGCCGGGGACAACGCCACCTTCGGCGCGGTCGTCACGCCCCAGGGCGTGATCCTCATCGACAGCGGCGCGGGCGACGCCGGCGCGCAGCTGATCTCCGAGACCTTGCGCACCGTCACCGACAAGCCGGTGCGCTGGGTGATCAACACCGGCAGCCAGGATCACCGCTGGCTGGGCAATGCCTGGTTCGCCGCGCGGGGCGCCAGGATCATCGCGCTGCAAACGACCGTGAAAGTCGAACAGGCCCAGGCCGCGCAGGAGATGCAGTCGCTCAAGATGCAGTTCGGCCAGGGCGCCGAGGCCTTCACGCCGCTGACCAGCCCCGATCCGCTGCCAGGCAACCAGGCGACCCTCACGCTGGGCGGCGTGGAGGTGGAACTGCGGCATTTCGGGACGGGGCATTTCCCCGGCGATGCGGTGGTGTGGCTCCCCGCGCAACGCATCGCCTTTGCCGGCGACCTGGTGTTCGTGGACCGCATGCTGGGCGTGCTCGACAACGGCAGCCGGGTCGATCAATGGGCACGGACCTTCAGGACCTTCGCGGCCACGTTCAAGCCCGAGCTCATCGTGCCCGGCCACGGCAAGCCCTGCACGCTCGCGCAGGCCCAGGCCCAGACGGGCGACTACCTCGACTGGCTGGTGCGCGAGGTCAAGCCCGCCGCCGAGAACATGGAGGACCTGGAGCACACGGTGAACCGCCTCGATGCGGCCACTCCGGAGGCCTTCCGCAAGCTGGGCAACGCCGATCAGCTCAACCGCAAGAACATCAACCGCGCCTTTCTGGAATTCCAGTTCCAGTGACGAGAAGTAGACCGTGGCCAGTCAAAGCCTAGAGCGACGACACGAAGTCTCGGGGTGCGGGCCTTGCGCGCGTCGGCTTATCCTGACTCACGGTGCCGACGGCAATGAAACATACGGCCAGCTCACCTGCTTCGATGCCGAACAGATCGAGCAGAGCCCGGGAATGCAGGGCCTGACCGCTCACCAGGCCCGCGCCGTATCCGAGCGCATGCGCCCCGAGAAGCATGTTCTGCAGCGCGCATCCCAGGGAAACGCAGCGCTCCGCGGCCGGGATTTCCGCATGGGCGTCGTCCAGGCGAGCGATCGCCAACGCGAGAAACGGCGACCGCAGTGCCTTGTCGCGTGCATCGCGCAACTGCGTGGGTCCGGCCAGGGCGTCGCGCTCGCGCAGCGCGGATGCAAAGGCCTCGCCTAGATCCGGTCGAGCGGCCGCGCCGACACGGACGAAGCGCCATGGACGAATCCTTCCATGATCGGGTGCCTGGGCCGCCGCTTCGAACAAGGCATGGATCTGCTTCTCGGAGGGCCCGGGGTCGACCAGGCGCTTCGGCGAAGTCTGGCGCCGCGAGCGCATGAGGTCCAGGCACGGATGCACGGCGCCCGCCACAAGAGGGTCACTCGTCAGGCGTGCTTCGCCTTGCGCGATCTCTCGACGAAGTTCCATCGACTCGCTTGTCATGCCTACCCTTCCAAGGCCGGGAGATTGACCAGCTCCCCAGTCGCGCGGTCGACCGTCTTCACCCGCTTCAGCGGGCGCGGGCCGGCGCGAAAAAGCCGGCTCCTGGGGGAGCCGGAGTGGAAACCGCCGAGGAGATGGCGGCCATTCCCCATGGCCGTGCGGCCATGGGGAAACCTGGGGATGGATCAGCCCGCGTACAGGCGGCTCTTGGTGGATACCGTGCGCTGCCAGTCCGGCATCGAACCGATGCGCCGGATGTTGCCCCAGGAGCCCTTGTAGTAGGGCAGGAAGTGCACGTCCGTGGCCGTGCTGGTGACCGAGCCCTGCACGCCCTTGGGCGCCCCGAACACCATGAACGTGGCGTGGGGCTTCAGCGAGGCCTCGGGATAGGCCATCGCGGTGGCGCTTCCATAGTCGTTGTAGACCTCGACGATGTCGGTGGGCTCGATGCCCATTTCCTTCATGTCGCCGGGGTTCATCTGGATGATGGCGATCGGATAGCGCTCGGTGATGAAGGGATCGAACTGGTTATTGTACCAGGTCTGCCAGACCTCGTTGAGGCGTCCGTTGTTGATGAGGAACTTGTACCTGGCCTTCAGTTCGGCGGCGGGCTTGAGCATGCCCTGCCACTTGGCGGCGAAGACCTTGATCTTCCCGTTGGGCGTGTCGAACTTGTCGTCCGGGTACAGCGACGGAGAGCCGATCAGCTTTTCCCCCTCGAGCCTGACGATCGGCAGCTGCACCCCGTTGTTGCCGGCCTTTCGCAACAGCTCGTAGTTGGCCAGGTGGTCGGTCGGATAGCCCTCGGCATCGATCTTGGGTGCGCCCGGCTGGCCGACACGACGCCATCCATCGTTGAAGGCATCTTCCTCGGTCTTCCAGTCGAAGCCCGAGAAGCGCTCGGCCATCGCCGAATTGCCCTCCTTCTCGTACATGCCGCGGACCGTGTTCGCGATGCGCGCCGCGATCAGGCAATCGGGGAGTGCCTCGCCGGGAGGGTCGATGAACTTTTCCGACAGGCGCATGCGGCGCTCACCGTTCATCGAGGTCAGGTTCATCTCGCCCGGCAGCGCCCCCGGAAACAGCACATGCGCCGCCTCGGCGAGCATGGTCGGGTAGATGTTCATCGCCGCGACGAACAGACCGCCCCTGCCCGTGGCCTCGTAGACCACGTCGGCCATCTGCTCGGGCGTCGCGCCGTGGGCCTTCGCCATGGCCTCGCGCACGATCTGGCTGCGCCGGATCACCGCATCGCGCAAGGCCTGCGCATTGTTGGTGGTCTGGAAGGTGTCGCAGGCCCAGTAGGTGACCATCCGGCCCTTGCCGGCGATCAGGTAGTCGTCGACCTCGATCAGCTTGTCGTGCGTCGGGATCGGAACCTCCGATGCCGGATAGCGGCTCTTCGGCGAGGGGTAGGGCGGTCGGGCGTAGCCTTCCTGGTGCCCGCCCATGCGGACGAAGCCGGTCCCGCGACGGCTTCCCACGTTGTGCGTCGCGGCGACCACCGCGCCGATCGCCTGTTCGGTGACGTAGTTGTTGTTGCCCCAGATGATGCCCTTCTCGAAGGCATGCATGGTGCGGGGCAGCTTGCCCGCGGCCTTCGGCTTGTACGACCACTCGGCCGCCTGCCGGATCTGCGCCACGGGGATTCCGGTGATCCGGCTGCATTCGTCCAGCGACATGCTGTTGGCCTTGACCGCATCGTCGAAGCCTTCGGTATGGTTGGCGATGAAGTCCCTGTCGATCCATCCCTGGGAGACGATGTAGGTCAGCAGGCCGTTCCACAAGGCTCCGTCGGCCCCCGGGTTGATGGCCAAGTGCAGGACCTGGTCCTTCGCCACGCTCTCGCAGATGGACACCGAAGGCGTGCGGCGGGGATCGACGAAGATGAATTTGCCCGCGCCGACCGCTTCGCCGGGGAACATCTGCTTCTTCTTGTCCACGGTCGCGCCTTGCAGGTTCGGAAGCCAATGCGCGAGGAAGTAATTGGTCTGGTTTTCGTAGGGGTTGTTGCCGATCGACCAGATCACGTCCGCGAGTTCGGCGTCTTCATAGCTGTTGTTCAGCTCGAAGATCCCCATGTCGCGATTGCCGAAGCATTCCGAGTTGTAGGCCGGACGGTTGTGGATGCGGCAGGTGGGCGTCTGCACCGCGGTGAAGAAGAGCTTGCCGGTGCCCCAGGTGTTCTCGAAGCCCCCGCCCGCTCCGCCGTGGTCGAACATCGTGACCGCGATGTCATCCGGCCCGTCGTGATCGAGGATCCTTTTCATCACGCCGGCGTAGAGCCTGGCGGCGTAATCCCACGAGGTATCCAGCCACTGCCCGCCCTGGTAGATGCGCGGGTGCAGCAGGCGCTCGCGGGTGATGCCGTCGGCGTTGTAGAAGTAGGAAGCCATCTTGCCTCCCCGCGTGGAGCTCAGCCCCTGGTTGACGACGCAGGCCTTGTCCGGAACGATCATCACGCTATGCCGCTTGCCGCTGCGATCGGTCAGCACATTGGTCATCGCGGGGGTCATGATGGTGGCGAAGGGCGGCAGCTGCTTTCTAAAATCCAGGCCCAGCGCGTTCTGGTGCGGTGCCCGGCCGCCTTCGCGGTCGGCGTCCCACTTGTAGACGTGGTAGCCGCAGCCGACGATGCAGTAGTGGCAGGTCAGGTTGGTCTGGCTCGCGTC
>JAJYTY010000145.1 GCA_021792835.1 Pseudomonadota bacterium | reverse complement strand
TGCAAGACGCCGCTCGACATCCCGGCCGCGGCATTGCTGGAGGCGGGTTTCGCCGAATCCGAGCTGGACGGCAGCTGGAAGCCCTACAAGCCCGGCAAGTGCAGTGCCTGCGGCGGCACCGGCTACAAGGGCCGCCTCGGGATCTACCAGGCCATGCCGATCAGCGAGGAGATCCAGCGCATCATCCTGGACCACGGCACCGCGCTGGACATCGCGGCGCAGGCGCGGCGCGAGGGCGTGCGCACCTTGCGCGAGTCCGGGCTGGTGAAGGTGCGCCAGGGCCTGACCTCCCTCGAGGAGGTGCTGGCGGTGACCAATGAATGAGGCCCCGCAGCGGGCGCATCGAGGGGAGCGATCATGACCACGGCTGCGGTGCGTAGCGCGAAGGAATTCCTCTACATCTGGGAGGGCAAGGACCGCCAGGGCCGCGTGCAGCGCGGCGAGATGCGGGCCGGCAGCGAGAACATCGTCAATGCCTCGCTGCGCCGGCAGGGCATCCTGGTGACCAAGTTGAAGAAGCGCAAGATCGGCGGCGCGCGCTCGATCCGTTCGAAGGACCTGACCACCTTCACACGCCAGATGGCCACCATGCTGCGTGCCGGGGTGCCTCTGCTGCAGTCCTTCGACATCGTCTCGCGCAGCCATCCCAATGCGTCGATGGCGCGCCTGATCGTCGACATCCGCAACGACGTCGAGACCGGAACCAGCCTGTCGGCGGCGTTTCGCAAGTACCCGAAGTACTTCGACCACCTGTATTGCAACCTGGTGGAGGCCGGCGAGGAGGCCGGCATGCTGGAGCTGATCCTCGACCGCCTGGCCACCTACCAGGAAAAGACCCAGGCGATCAAGGGCAAGATCAAGTCAGCGCTCACCTACCCGATCGCGGTGATGATCGTGGCGATGATCGTGGTCACCATCATCATGCTGTTCGTGGTGCCGACCTTCCAGGGCGTGTTCTCGCAGTTCGGGGCGCAGCTTCCCGGGCCGACCCTGGTGGTGATCGCGATCTCGAACTTTTTCGTGCATTACTGGTACGTCATGTTCGGCGTGCTGATCATCGGCGGCTATTTCGCCTTCCAGAGCTGGAAACGCTCGGACCGCGTGAAGGAATTGCTGGATCGCTCGCTGCTGCGCCTGCCGGTGTTCGGCCAACTGGTGCAGAAGGGGGCGCTGGCACGCTGGACCCGCACGCTGTCGACCATGTTCGGTGCCGGCGTTCCACTGGTGGAGGCGCTGGATTCGGTGGCCGGGGCCGCCGGCAACATCGTCTTTCAGCGCGCCACCGAGAAGATCCAGCAGGAGGTGTCGACCGGAACCAGCCTGACCCTGTCGATGCAGAGCAGCCGGGTGTTCCCGCCACTGGTGCTGCAGATGGCCTCGATCGGCGAGGAGTCGGGCTCGCTGGACTCGATGCTCGGCAAGGTGGCCGACATCTACGAGGAGGAGGTCGACGAACTGGTGAAGTCGCTGTCCAGCCTGCTCGAACCCATCATCATCGTCGTGCTGGGCATCCTGATCGGCGGGCTGGTGATCGCGATGTACCTGCCGATCTTCAACCTCGGCAAGGTGGTGGGTTGAGCGGCGGCTCGCTCGTGCAGGGCCTGCCGCTGCATTTCGCGGTGTTCGCCGCGGCGCTGTTCGGCCTGCTCGTCGGCTCATTCCTCAATGTGCTGATCCTGCGCCTGCCGGTGATGCTGGAGCGCGGCTGGCGCAGCGAGGCACGGGCCACGCTGGAACTGCCGGACGAAGCCGCTGAGGCCTTCGACCTGATGCGCCCACGCTCGCGCTGTGGCGCCTGCGGCCACGCCATCACGTGGTGGGAGAACATCCCGGTGCTGAGCTGGCTGCTGCTGCGCGGGCGCTGCTCGGCCTGCGGCACGCGCATCTCGCTGCGCTACCCGCTGGTGGAAATCGCCAGCGCGGCGATCGCCGCGACACTGGTGTGGCAGCACGGGCCGTCGGCGTGGACCGCCGGCACCGTGGTGCTGGCATGGGGCCTGCTGGCGCTGGGCCTGATCGACCTGGACACCACGCTGCTGCCCGACGGCGTCACGCTGCCGCTGCTGTGGCTGGGCCTGCTGCTGCACGCCTGGCTCGACCCGGCCTTCCTGCCGCAGGCCGTGCTCGGCGCGGCCATCGGCTACGTCAGCCTGTGGAGCATCTATCAGGTCTTCCGCCTGCTGACCGGCAAGGAGGGCATGGGCTTCGGCGACTTCAAGCTGTTCGCCGTGCTCGGCGCCTGGTTCGGCGCGCTGGCGCTGTTGCCGATCATCCTGCTGTCGGCGGTCTGCGGCGCGGTGCTCGGAATCGCACTGCAGCGCAGCGGTGCGCTCAAGCCCGGGCAGCCGATCCCCTTCGGCCCCTTCCTGGCCGCGGCCGGGCTGCTGAGCCTGTACGTCGGGCCGCAGCGACTGGTGGCGTGGCTGCTGGGCGGCGGTGCCTGAATCGACGCACGCGGCACGCGCGCGCATCGGCCTGACCGGCGGCATCGGCTGCGGCAAGTCGGCGCTGGCGGCGATGCTGCAGGAGCTGGGTGCGGCGGTGATCGATGCCGACGCCATCGCGCATGAGCTCACGGCTCCCGGCGGTGCGGCCATCGCGCCGATCCGCGCAGCCTTCGGCGAACAGGCCATCGACGCCAGCGGTGCGCTCGACCGTTCGCGCATGCGCGAACTGGCCTTCGCCGACGCGCGCCAGCGTGCGCGCCTGGAAGCCATCCTGCACCCGCTGATCGGCGCGCGCCTGCAGCAGCTGGCCGACACCCTGCCCGGGCCCTACGTGGTGCTGGTGGTGCCGCTGCTGGTGGAGTCGGTGGCGCGCTGGCGCGAGCGCGTCGATCGCATCGTGGTCGTCGACTGCCCGCCCGAACAGCAGCTGCGGCGCGTGATGCAACGCTCCGGGCTTTCGCGCGAGCAGGTGCAACGCATCATCGACGTGCAGGCCACGCGCGAGCAACGACTGGCCGCCGCCGATTGGGTGATCGACAATTCCGCGGACCTCGCTCAGCTGCGCGAGCAGGCGCGGCGCCTGCACGACAGCATGCTGAGCCCGCAGGGCATTTGAATTCCCGCCGCACATGCGTGACAATGGCCGGCAGCCAGCCTGGACGGCGGCCTGCCAGCGCTTGGGCCCCGGGGTCGCAGGCCGCGCAAGCAGGGCACGGACCCGGCGGGTCATGCATGCATTATTCTCAGGCATGCCGCGGCGCCACCCCGCCCCGGCTTCTACGCCGCGCCCCAACCCGCACCGGCCCGTGATCCTGTACGAATATCCGCTGAACGAGCGTGTTCGAACCCTGCTCAGGCTCGAATACCTGTTTCGCCGCAACTCGTTCCTGCTGCAGCGGGGGCATCCGTTCGATCATCATCACGCCCTGCTGTCGATGTTCGAGATCATGGACGTGAGCTCGCGCCAGGATCTCAAGGGCGAGATGCTCAAGGACCTTGAACGCCAGCGCCAGCAGTACCTCAGCTACCGCGGCAACCCGGCGGTGTCGGAGGCCACGCTCGAGCAGGTTCTGGCGGAGATCGACGCCGCCTTCCAGGGCCTGAGCCAGCAGATCGGCAAGCCGGGACAGGCGCTGGCCGACAACGAATGGCTGATGTCGATCCGCAGCCGCGCCGGAATTCCCGGCGGGACCTGCGAATTCGACCTGCCGGCGTACTACGCGTGGCAGCACCTGCCCGAGGAGCAGCGACGCGAGGACCTGACGCGCTGGATGGAGGTCTTCGGCCCGCTGGCGATGGGCGTCGAGCTGCTGCTGCGCCTGCTGCGCGATGCCGGCATGCCGCACAAGAGCGTCGCGCAGGCCGGCACCTACCAGCAGAACCTGGGCGGGCGCAATTTCCAGCTGATGCGCCTGCGGGTCGACGGGACCCTCGGAGTGATTCCCGAGATCACCGGGCACCGCCTGATGGTTTCGGTGCGCTACATGCGCCCGGACTCCGACTGGAAGCTCAAGCCGGTGTCCAGCGACGTGCAGTTCGAGCTCGCGCTATGCCCGTGACCGGCAAGCCGCGAATCGTCGCGTGCCCGGGCTGCGGCACGCCGACCGCGTATTCGCCCGACAATCCGTGGCGCCCCTTCTGCTCCGAGCGCTGCAGGAACGGCGATCTCGGCGCCTGGTCCAGCGAGAGCTATCGCGTGGCCGCCAGGCCCGAGGAAGCCGACGACGACCTGCCCGAGGCGCCGCCGGCGCCCGCGGCGCGTGGCGGCATGCCGCGCCACTGAGCGGCCTTTGCTCAATCGGGCCGATGCGTGGGCCCGTGGTGCCCGCGCTCCTCGGCCAGCCAGCGCAGCACCGGGATGGTCCCGGGCAGCACCGGATGCACCTGCACCGGAAGCTGCTGCCAGGCCAGGCTCTGCCCCTCGCAGGGATGCGGTTCGCCCTGCCAGCCACGCACCTTGCAGAACTGCAGGTCGACCAGCGCATGCGGGTAGTCGACCCTGCAGGAGCGCCAGAATTCGGCCTGTTCGACCTCGATCGCGAGTTCCTCACGCAATTCCCGGCGCAGCGCCTGCTGCACGGTCTCGCCGGCTTCGATCTTGCCGCCCGGGAATTCCCAGTAGCCGGCCCAGGGCTTGCCGTCGGGACGGCTGGCCAGCAGGAACGACCCATCGTCGCGCAGCAGCACGCCCACCGCCACCGCCACCGGCTCGCGCCGCACCGGAGTCATCGCCGCTTGCGGCCGCAATAATCCCGCGCGAACTGCCAGGCAATGCGTCCCGAACGCGAGCCGCGCTCGAGCGCCCACAGCAGCGCCTCGGAATGTGCCGCGCGTGCCTGCTGCTCGCTCAGCCCGAAGGCCTGCAGCCAATGCTCGGCGATGCGCAGGTAATGCTCCTGGTCGAAGGGGTAGAAGCTCAGCCACAGCCCGAATCGGTCCGACAGCGAGACCTTCTCCTCGGTGCCCTCGCCCGGATGCACCTCGCCGCTTTCGTCGTGCGTGGCCTCCAGGTTCTCGCGCATGTACTCGGGCAGCAGATGGCGGCGGTTCGACGTGGCGTAGATCAGCAGGTTGTCGGCGGTGCCGGCGACCGATCCGTCGAGCACCGATTTCAGCGCCTTGTAGCCCGGCTCCCCCTGGTCGAAGGACAGATCATCGGAGAACACGATGAAGCGCTCGCGGCGCTCACGCACCAGCTCGACCAGCTCGGGCAGGTCGACGAGGTCGGCCTTGTCCATCTCCACCAGGCGCAGCCCCCTGGACGCGAAGGCCTGCAGGCAGGCCTTCACCAGCGAACTCTTGCCGGTGCCGCGCGCGCCGGTCAGCAGCACGTTGTTGGCCGGGCGCCCGCCCACGAACTGGCGCGTGTTGCGCTCCAGGCGGGCCTTCTGCTCGTCGATTCCCTGCAGGTCGGAAAAGCGGATCACCGCCGGCTGCGCCACCGGCTGCAGCCAGGCCTGCGTGCCGCGGCGCCGCCAGCGGAAGGCCACCGCGGCATCCCAGTCGGGCTGCGGCACGCCAGGACTGAGCAATTGCTCCAGGCGCCCGAGCACGCGCTCGGCCTGCTCAAGCAGCGCGGCCACGCGCTCGGCCGGCTCGCGCGCAGCCGCCCCGGTCGCGCAGGAGGATCGGGCAGGCATGCTCAGCTCCGGTAATCGGCGTTGATCGACACGTAGTCGTGCGACAGGTCGCAGGTCCACACGGTGGCCTGCTGCGAGCCGCGCCCGAGCACGATGCGCACCCCGATCTCCGGCTTGGCCATCACGCGCTGGCCATCGGCCTCGCGATAGTCGGGGTGGCGTCCGCCGCGCGTGGCCACGTGCACGTCGTCGAGGTACAGCTCGACCCCGCCCACGTCGAGGTCGTCGATTCCGGCGTAGCCGACCGCGGCCAGGATGCGTCCGAGGTTCGGATCGCTGGCGAAGAACGCCGTCTTCACCAGCGGCGAATGCGCCACCGCGTAGCCGACCAGCCGGGCCTCGGCGACGCTGCGCGCACCCTGCACTTCGATGGTGATGAACTTGGTCGCGCCCTCGCCATCGCGCACGATGGCCTGCGCCAGGCGTTGCGCCACGCGCAGCAGGGCATCGCGCAGCGCGCGCGCCTGCGCGCTCGCCGCGTCGGCGATCGGCGCCAGCCCTGCGGCCCCCGTGGCGGCGATGACCAGCGAATCGTTGGTCGAGGTGTCGCCGTCGACGGTGACGCAGTTGAACGAGGCGTCGGCCACCTCGCGCACGAGTCGCGCGAGCAGGCTCGGCTCGACCGCTGCGTCGGTGGCGATGAAGCCCAGCATCGTCGCCATGTCGGGGCGGATCATTCCCGCCCCCTTCGCGATTCCCGTCACGTGCACGGCCACGCCGTCGATCAGCACGCGTTCGCTGGCCGCCTTCGGCACGGTGTCGGTGGTCATGATGGCGGCCGCGGCGTCGGCCCAGGCATCGCCGCGCAGCGCGGCGACGGCGCGCGGCAGGCCGTCGCGCAGCCGATCCAGCGGCAGCGGCTCGAGGATCACCCCGGTGGAAAACGGCAGCACCTGCCGCGCCGGCACGCCGAGCAGCGCGCCCAGCGCCTCGCAGCTGGTGCGGGCCGCGGCCAGGCCCGGCTCGCCCGTGCCGGCGTTCGCGCAGCCGGTGTTGACCACCATTGCGCGTACCGCGGCACAGCGCGCCTCGCCGAGGTGCTCGCGGCACACCTGCACCGGAGCCGCGCAGAAACGGTTGCGCGTGAACACGCCGGCGACCTGGGTGGCGGCGTCGAAACTGAACACCGTCAGGTCGCGCCGACCCGATTTGCGCATGCCGGCCTCGGCGACGCCGATGCGCACGCCGCGTACCGCGTGCAGCGCCGATGCGTCGGGGGCCTGGAGATTCACGGCCATGAAGAGGGACTCCCTGCTGGATAGGCCTGCCGGCGCGGCGTCGTTCAGGACAGCCGGCCGTGGCAGTGCTTGTACTTCTTGCCGCTGCCGCAGGGGCAGGGATCGTTGCGCCCGACCTTGGGCTGCGCGTGCACCAGCGGCTGCAGCACCGGCGCCGCGGCCGCGGCGATCGCCGCCTGCGCCTCCTGCTGCGCCTGCGCCTCCTCGGGCGACTGCATCGCGTTGTAGGCCTCGGGGTGCTGGAACGCCAGGTTGTGCAGGCTCTGCGCGCGCTGCTCGAAGCTCTCGGCGGCGCTCTGGGCCTGCTCCTGGGTCTGCACCTGCACGGTCATCAGCGTGCGCGTGACATCGTTCTTCACCGCGTCGAGCATCTGTCCGAACAGTTCGAAGGCCTCGCGCTTGTATTCCTGCTTCGGCTGCTTTTGCGCGTAACCGCGCAGGTGGATCCCCTGGCGCAGGTAGTCCAGCGCGGCCAGGTGCTCGCGCCAGTGCTGGTCCAGCGACTGCAGCAGCACCATGCGCTCGAAGCCGGCGAAGTTGGCCGCGCCGACCAGTTCGACCTTGGCCTGGTAGCGCGCGTTGACCTCCGCCAGCACGTGCTCGAGCACATGCTCGTCGGTCACCGACTGGTCGGCATCGACCCAGGCCTTCAGCGCCAGCTCGATCTGCAGGTCGTCGCGCAGCGCGCGCTCCAGCCCGGCGATGTCCCACTGTTCCTCCATGCTCTGCTCGGGAACGTAGGTGTGCACGAGGTCGGCGACGCTGCCGGCGCGCAGGTCGGCGACCTGCGCGCCCACGTCCTGGCTGTCGAGGATCGCGTTGCGCTGCTCGTACAGGATCTTGCGCTGCTCGTTGGCGACGTCGTCGTATTCGAGCAGTTGCTTGCGGATGTCGAAGTTGCGCGCCTCGACCTTGCGTTGCGCCGACTCGATGGCCCGCGTGACCATGCCCGCCTCGATGGCCTCGCCCTCGGGCATCTTCAGGCGTTCCATGATGCCGCGCACGCGGTCGCCGGCGAAGATGCGCATCAGCGCATCGTCCAGCGACAGGTAAAAGCGCGACGAGCCGGGGTCGCCCTGGCGCCCAGAACGCCCGCGCAGCTGGTTGTCGACACGCCGCGACTCGCTGCGCTCGGTGCCGACGATGTGCAACCCGCCCTGCGCGATCGCATGGTCGTGCAGGGACTGCCATTCGCCGCGCAGCGCGGTGACGCGGCGCTGCTTCTCCTCGTCGTCGAGATTGGCGTCGGCGGCGATGAACTCGCACTGCTTCTCGACGTTGCCGCCGAGCACGATGTCGGTGCCGCGCCCCGCCATGTTGGTGGCGATCGTGATCATGCCCGGACGCCCGGCCTGCGCGACGATCTCGGCCTCGCGCGCGTGTTGCTTGGCATTGAGCACCTGGTGCTCGAGCTTCTCGCGGTTGAGCAGCTGCGACAGGTGCTCGCTGGCCTCGATGGATCCGGTCCCCACGAGCACCGGCTGCCCGCGCGAATAACAGTCCTTGATGTCCTCGACCACCGCGCGGTCGCGCTCGGCGCCGCTCTTGTAGACCTTGTCCTGGTGGTCCTTGCGCTTGTTCGGGCGGTTGGTCGGGATGACCACGGTCTCCAGGTTGTAGATTTCCTGGAACTCGTAGGCCTCGGTATCGGCGGTACCGGTCATGCCCGCCAGCTTGCCGTACATGCGGAAATAGTTCTGGAAGGTGATCGATGCCAGCGTCTGGTTCTCGCTTTGCACCGGCACGCCTTCCTTGGCCTCCACCGCCTGGTGCAGGCCCTCCGACCAGCGCCGACCGGCCATGATGCGGCCGGTGAATTCATCGACGATCACCACCTCGCCGTTTTGCACCACGTAGTGCTGGTCGCGGTGGTACAGATGGTGCGCGCGCAGCGCCGCGTACAGGTGGTGCACCAGCGCGATGTTGGCCGCGTCGTACAGCGTGCTGCCGGGCGGGATCAGGCCCATTGCGGCCAGCATGCTCTCGGCCTTCTCGTGGCCCGATTCGGTCAGGTAGACCTGGTGGCTCTTCTCGTCCACCGTGAAGTCGCCGGGCTTCTCGACCCCGCGCCCGGTGACCGGGTCCTCCTCGCCGATCTGCCGCTCGAGCAGCGGCACGACGCCGTTGAGCTTGACGTACAGCTCGGTGTTGTCGTCGGCCTGACCGGAAATGATCAGCGGCGTGCGCGCCTCGTCGATGAGGATCGAGTCGACCTCGTCGATCAGCGCGTAGTGCAGGCCGCGCTGCACGCGCTCCTGCGGCTCGAACACCATGTTGTCGCGCAGGTAGTCGAAGCCGAACTCGTTGTTCGTGCCGTAGGTGACGTCCGATGCATACGCCGCCTGCTTC
>JAJYTY010000144.1 GCA_021792835.1 Pseudomonadota bacterium | reverse complement strand
TTCGTCTTATGAGCCTGCCGCGCAATCCCGACTGCCCCGTTTGCGGGCGGCGCGACACCGTCTGAAATCCCGGCCCCCCGGGGCACGCGCTTCAGGCGAGTTCGACGCGAGGTACGCGACTGGCCGCCAGCACGGCCACCAGGGTCAGCAGCGCCGCCGCCGCGAAACCTACATGGAAGGCCTCGGTCACGCGTTGCGTGGCCTGCGCGCTGCTGGCGTGCAGCGCGGCATGCAGGTCGGCCGGCGAGACCAGCCCGAACACCAGGCTGCCGAACACAGCGGTGCCCACCGAGGCCCCGGTGGAGCGCGCCAGCGAGATGGTGGCCGCGGCCGCCCCGAGGCGGCTGCGCCCGGCCACCGACTGCACCAGCAATTGCGCGCTGGGCATCACGCTGCCGAATCCCAGCCCCGCGAGCAGGCCCAGCGCCCCCACCACCATCCCGGTGGGAGCCACCAGCGCCAATGCGAGCAAGGCCAGCGCCGAGATCGACAGGCCGAAGCGCGGCGGCAGGTCCGGGCGCCCGCTGCGCGCGACCACGCGCCCGGTGAGGTTGGCGCCCAGCACGATCCCGGCGGTCAGCGGCAGCAGCAACAGGCCGGCGTGCGCCGCGCTGCCGTGACGCGCGATCTGCAGGTACACCGGCAGGAAGAACACCATGGCGAACATGCTCGATGCGAACAGCGTGACGGTCAGCGCGATCCACGCTGCCTCCGGCAGGCGCAGCAGTTCCAGCGGAAGGAAAGGGTGGCGCTGCCTGCGCTCGTGGCGCAGCAGCAGCCAGCCCAGGAGTCCGGCGCTCGCGGCCATCAGCACGCTGGGTAGCGACAGCCACGCGAAGCGGTGCCCCGCCAGGGTCAGCCACAGCAGCGCCAGCGCGGCGCTGGATGCGAACATCAGCACTCCGGCGGCGTCGTGGCCCTGCCCCGGCTCGACATGGCCGCCGCCGCGCGCCAGGCGCGCCACGCGCCACGCAGCGAGCAGGCACAGCGGCAGGTTGGCGACGAACAGCCAGCGCCAGCTGTAGTGACTGACGACGATGCCGCCGAGCACCGGCCCGGTGACGCTGGACAGCACGAACACCCCGCTGAGCCAGGCCTGGAAGCGCGGGCGCTGGCGCGGCGGCACCACCTCGCCGATCAGCGCCTGGCTCATCACCATCAGCCCACCGCCGCCCAGCCCCTGCGCGACCCGCGCGCCGATCAGCCACCACATGCCCGGACTCACCGCGCAGGCCAGCGAACCCAGCGCGAACAGCGCGAGCGCCCCCAGCAGCGCGTCGCGGCGACCGTAGCGGTCCCCCAGGCGCCCATACAGCGGCGCCATGATGGTGGACGCGAGCAGGTAGCCGACGGCGATCCAGGTGCTGTCGTGCAGGTTGCTGAAGTCGCGTGCGATGGCCGGGGTCGCCGTGGCCAGCAGGGTCTGGTCGACGGCGGCGAGGAAGATCGGCAGCATCACCGCGGTGAACAGCTGCGCGAAGCGCGCCAGCGTGACCGGCTCGGCGACGGAGGCCTCGCCGGAAGGCCCGGCCGGCGTTTCGGGGGAAAGGGGTGTCGGCTGCGACGACATGCGGCGACCTGGGCCGGGGTAAAACTCCAGTCTAGTGTCCCTGCGCGGCCGGCGCAGGCGGCCCCGCCCAATCCCCTCCGAGCGCGGCGATCAATTGCACCGCCGCGGCATAGCGCCTGCCGCGCAGGGTCAGCACGGCGTTGCGCGCGGTGGTCGCCGTGGTCTGCGCGGTGATCACGTTCAGATAGCTCGCGGTCCCCGCCTTGTACTGGTTCAGCGCCAGGCGCAGGGACACGTCGGCCGCCTGCACGACCTCGGCCTGCTGCCTGGCCTCCACGCGCAAGATGCCTTGCGCGGCCAGGTTGTCCTCCACCTGCTGCATGGCCAGCAGCACGTCCTGCCGGTAGGTGGCCACGGTCTGCCGGTACGCGGCACGGCTGCTCGCCAGCTGGGCGCTGCGCAGCCCACCGTCGAACAGCGTGGCGGCCAGGCTGGGGCCCAGCGACCAGTACAGGCTGGGCGCGCTGAACAGCTGCGCCAGCGTAGCCGCCTGCGATCCTCCGGAGGCCCCCAGCGTGAGGGCAGGAAGCCAGGCGCGCTGGGCCACGCCGATCTGCGCGTTGGCTGCCTCCACCTGCTGCAGCGCCGCGCCGAGGTCGGGCCGCCGCAGCAGCAGTTCCGCGGGCACGCCGGCGGGAATGCTCGGCAGGCTCGGCAGGCCGGCGCGCGCGGCGATCGTGAAGTCCGGTGCGGGCTGCCCGGCCAGCACGGCCACCGCGTCGAGCAACTGCTTGCGCGTGACCTCCAGATCGGTATGCGAGGTCTGCGCCTGCAGCAGCTGGGTGCGCGCCTGCGCGACGTCGGCCGCGGTGTCGACCCCGGCAGCGTAACGGCTGCGCGTGAGCTGCAGCGCGCGCGTGTAGTCGCGCACCGTGGCGTCGGCCAGGCTCAGCTGCGCGTCCACCACGCGCAGCTGCAGATAGCTCTGCGCCAGGTTCGCCTGCAGGCTCAGGCGGGTGTAGCGCAACGTGTCGGCGCTGGCCTGCAGCGTGGCGCGACCGGCTCGCACCTGCAGGCGCACGCGCCCCCACAGATCGGGCTCCCAGCTCGCCTGCAACTGCGCATCGAGCTGGTTCTGCGGTCGGGCCTCGGCACCGGCCGCAGCGCTGCGCGAGGCCCCGGCGGTGGCCCCGATCACCGGCGCGTACGCGGCGCGCGCCTGCCGCAGCGATGCCTGCGCCTGCTCGTACACCGCCAATTGCGCGGCCAAGCTCTGGTTGTGCTGCAGCAACTGCTGCTCCAGCGAATCCAGCGTGGGGTCGCCGAAGACTTTCCACCATGCGCCCGACGCAGGCATCGCGGCCTGACCCGGCGCCGGGTGCCAGTCCTGCGCCGTGGCGGAATAGGACGCAGGCATGGGGGTGTGCAGCGGCGGCATCGGCGGCTGCGCCGAGCAGGCGCCCAGCAACAGCGCGAGCGCACCCGCCGCGGCGACGCGCCGCGCCCGCGGGCGGGAATGGCAAGGGGCTGGCTTCATGGGCTCGGATCCAGGGAGATGGGGCGGCCGCCGCGCCCGAAGCGACGCAGGGTCCACTGGCGCAGGCGGTCGAGCTCGAGGTAGATCACAGGCGTCGTGTACAGGGTCAGCACCTGGCTGACCAGCAGGCCGCCGGCGATCGAGATGCCCAGCGGCTGGCGCAACTCGGCACCGTTGCCGCTGACCAGGGCCAGCGGCAACGCGGTGAACAGCGCCGCCAGGGTCGTCATCAGGATCGGGCGCAGGCGCAGCGTGGCGGCGAGGTAGATCGCCTCGCGCGGCGCCAGCCCCTGCTCGCGCTCGGCCTGCAACGCGAAATCCACCATCAGGATGGCGTTCTTCTTCACGATGCCGATGAGCAGGAACACGCCGATCAGCGCGATGATCGAGAACTCGGTATGGAACACCATCAGCGCCAGCACCGCTCCCACCCCGGCCGGCGGCAGCGTGGACAGGATGGTCAGCGGATGCAGCGTGCTTTCGTACAGCATGCCCAGCACGATGTAGATCGCGAAAATCGCCGCCAGGATGAAAAGCGGCTGGTTCTTCAGGGTCTGCTCGAACACCTGCGCGGTGCCCTGGAAGCCGCCGTGCACGTCGGGGGGCAGCGCGATCTCGGCCATCGCCTGCTGGATGCGCGACTGCGCCTGGCTCAGCGACACCCCGGGGTCGAGGTTGAAGAAGATGGTCGCCGCTGCGAACAGCCCCTGGTGGTTGACCGTCAGCGGGGCGTTCGCCAGTTCGTAGTGCACCAGTTGCGACAGCGGCACGACGGCGCCGGACGCAGCCACCACGTGCACTCGTTGCAGTGCCTCGCGGTCTCGCTGCCATCGCGGACCCGCCTCCATCACCACGCGATACTGGTTGAGCGGCGCGTAGATGGTCGACACCAGTCGCTGACCGAAGGCGTCGTTGAGCGTGGCGTCGATGGTGGCGATCGGTATGCCCAGCCGGGCGGCCGCCGCGCGATCGATGACCAGGCGCATCTCCAGGCCCGAGGCCTGCTGGTCGCTGTTGACGTCGCTCATGCCCGGGATGCGACGGAAGGCCTGCAGCACCTTCGGCTCCCATTGCAGCAGGGACTGCAGGTCGCTGGACTGCAGCGTGTACTGGTACATCGCGGTGGCCTGCCTGCCGCCGACGTGGATGTCCTGCCCCGGGAACAGGAACACCCGGATCCCACCGACTCCGGCGAGCGCGCGATGCAGCTGCATCATCACCTGCTGCACCCCGACGCGCTCGGAGATCGGCTTGAGCTGCATGTACAGGAAGGCGCCGCTGCCGTCGCTGGAAAAGGCCATCACGTTGAGCACCGCCGGGTTGCGGCGCACGATGTCGACGATGCCCTGCAGGCGCCGGCTCATGGCCTGGAAGGAGGTCGACTGGTCGGCCTGCACCGAGCCCAGCAGCAGCCCGGTGTCCTGGGTCGGGAAAAAGCCCTTGGGCACCACGGCGTACAGATAGCCGCTGAGCGCGATGCTGCCGGCGAACACCAGCAGCATCAGCACCGGGTGGCGCAAGGCATGGCGCAGGCTGCGCGCATAGGCCTCGTGCACGCCGTCCCACAGCCGCTGCAGGCGCGACGCCCGGGCTCCCGCGACGACCTCGCGACGGCGCAGCCAGCGCGAGGCCAGCATCGGCGTGACGGTCAGCGACACCAGCAGCGAAATGCCAATCGCCACCGTCAGGGTCATCGCGAACTCATGGAACAGACGCCCGATGATCCCGCCCATGAACAGCACCGGCAGGAACACGGCGACCAGCGACAGGCTCATGGACAGCACGGTGAACCCGACCTCGCGCGCACCCAGCAGCGCCGCCTGCAGCGGCGCCACTCCCAGCTCGACATGGCGCGAGATGTTCTCGGTCACCACGATCGCATCGTCGACCACGAAACCGGTGGCGACGATCAGCGCCATCAGCGACAGGTTGTCCAGCGAGTAGCCCAGCAGCCACATCGCGGCGAAGGTTCCGACCAGGGACAGCGGCACCGCCAGCGCCGGCACGAAGGTGGCGCGCCAGTCGCGCAGGAAGGTCCACACCACCATCACGACCAGCAGCACGGCCAGCACCAGCGTGCTCTCCACATCGTGCAGCGACGCGCGGATGGTGGTCGTGCGATCCGACAGCATGCGCACGTCGATCGCCGCGGGGATCGACGCGCGCAGGCCCGGCAAGGCCGCCTTCACGCCGTCGACGGCCTGGATGATGTTCGCGCCGGGCTGGCGGAACACGATCAGCAGCACCGCCGGCTGGCCGTTGGCCAGGCCGACGTTGCGCGTGTCCTGCAGCCCTTCCGACACATCGGCCACCTGCGACAGCGCAACGGCCACGCCGTTGCGGTAGGCCACGGTGATGTGCCGGTACTGCCGCGGCAGGTCGAGCTGGTCGTTGGCGCCGATCTGCCAGCGCCGCCGCCCGCTGTCGATCGCACCCTTCGGGGCGTCGACGTTGGCCGCCACGATGGCCTGGCGCACCTGTTCCAGGCCCAGCCCCATCGAGTCCAGGCGCGGCAGGTCGAGTTCGACGCGCACCGCCGGCAGCGCCGAGCCGCCGACATTGACCTGGCCGATGCCTGGAAGCTGGGAGATCTTCTGTGCCAGGATGGTCGAGGCGGCGTCGTACATCTGGCCGCGCGACAGCGTCCTGGAGGTCAACGCGATGATCATGATCGGCGAGTCCGCCGGGTTGACCTTGCGATACGTGGGGTTCCCGGCCAGGCCGCTGGGCAGCAGCGGCCTGGCCGCGTTCAATGCCGCCTGCACCTCGCGCGCGGCGTCGTTGATGTTCTTCGACAACTCGAACTGCAGCACCACGCGGGTCGAGCCGAGGTCGCTGGCCGAGGTCATCTGCGTGATGCCGGCAATCGTGCCGAGCGCGCGCTCCAGCGGCGTCGCCACGGTCGCCGCCATCACCGCCGGGCTGGCTCCGGGCAGGTCGGCCTGCACGACGATCGTGGGGAAATCCACCTGCGGCAGCGGGGATACCGGAAGCTGGCGAAACGCGATCGCCCCGGCCAGCAGCACGGCCAGCGCGAGCAGCGTGGTCGCGACCTTGCGCCGGATGAACGGCGCGCTGACGTTCACGCCCGCGCCTCCGCGCCCGGGTCGCTCGCGCGCCAGGCGGCCACGCGCGCGGCCAGGCGGTCGAAGGCGAGGTAGATGACCGGCGTGGTGAACAGGGTCAGCAGTTGCGACAGCATCAGGCCGCCGATCAGCGAGATCCCCAGCGGCTGGCGCAGTTCGGCACCCATGCCGCCGCCCAGCACCAGCGGCACCGCCCCGAACAGCGCGGCGAAGGTGGTCATGAGGATCGGGCGCAGGCGCAGGCGAGCGGCCTGCAGCATCGCCTGCTCGGCCGGCAGGCCCTGGTTGCGCTGCGCGTCGAGCGCGAAGTCGACCATCAGGATGGCGTTCTTCTGCACGATGCCGATCAGCAGCACGATGCCGATGATCGCGATCACCGTCAGGTCATGCCCGGTGGCCATCAGGGCCAGCAGCGCGCCGATGCCCGCCGACGGCAGGGTCGACAGGATGGTCACCGGATGGATGTAGCTCTCGTACAGCACGCCGAGCACGATGTACATGGTCGCCACCGCGGCCAGCAGCAGCCACAGCTCGTTCGACAAGGCGGCCTGGAAGGCGCTGGCGGCCCCCTGGAACTGCAGGCTGACCGAGGCCGGCAGCGCGGCCCGGCGCGCCGCATCCTGGATCGCGCTCACCGCGCTGCCCAGCGAGGTTCCGGGAGCCAGGTCGAAAGACACCAGCACGGCCGGGAACTGGCCCAGGTGGTCCAGTGCCAGCGGGGTCGTGCGCTGCTCGATGCGTGCCACGCTGCGCAATGGGACCTGCTGGCCCGTCGACGTGCTGACGTAGACGCGGTCGAAGGCGCGCAAGCCGGCGTCCGCCGGCACATGCACGCCGAGCACGATGCGGTATTGCGCGGCCTGCGTGAACACGGTGGACACCAGGCGCTGCCCGAAGGCGTCGTACAGCGCGGCGTCGATCGCGCTCATGGTCACGCCCAGCCGGGCCGCGCCGGCGCGGTCGACGTCGACGTAGGCCTGCAGCCCGTCGTCCTGCAGGTCGTCGCTGACCCCGGCCAGCTGCGGCAGCGCGCGCAGGCGCGGCAGCAGCGCGCGCAGCGCGGAGCTCAGCTCGCCGGAGCTGGTGGCCGACAGGCTGAACTGGTAGGTGTAGCGGCTGCGCAGGTCGTCGATGCTCAGGTCCTGCACCGGTTGCATGTACAGGGTGATTCCGGGCACCGCGTCCGCGAGGCGCTGCAGGTCCTGCTCGACCACACCGACGCGTACACCGCGCTGCGCCAGCGGCCTCAGGCTGATCAGCAGGCGCGAGCTGTTCATGGTGGTGTTGGTGCCGTCGATGCCGGCGATGGCCGAGATGCTGGCCACCGCGGGGTCGCGCAGCAGCGCCTGCACCAGCTGCGCCTGGCGCCGCTGCATGTCCTGGAAGGAGACGTCCTGCGCCGCCACCGCGGTGCCCTGGATCAGTCCGGTGTCCTCGACCGGGAAGAAGCCCTTGGGCACCATCACGTACAGCAGCCCGGTGAGCAGCACCAGCCCGACGCTGGCCAGCAGCACCTTGCCCTGGTGGCGCAGCACCCAGCGAAGCGAGCACGCGTAGGCATCGGCCAGGCGCTCGAAGGCCCGGCCCGAGGCGCGGAACCAGCGCCCCTGCCGCGCCTCGGGCACGTGGCGCAGCAGGCGCGCGCAAAGCATCGGCGTGAACGTCAGCGAGACCCCGGCCGAGATCACGATGGCCACTGCCAGCGTGATCGCGAATTCGCGGAACAGGCGCCCGACCACGTCGCCCATGAACAGCAGCGGGATCAGCACCGCGATCAGCGAGAAGGTCAGCGAGATGATCGTGAAGCCGATCTGCGCCGCCCCCTTCAGCGCCGCCTGAAGCGGCGCCTCGCCGTCCTCGATGTGGCGCGCCACGTTCTCGATCATGACGATGGCATCGTCGACCACGAAGCCGGTGGCGATGGTCAGCGCCATCAGGGTCAGGGTATTGATCGAGAATCCCAGCAGGTACATCGCGCCGAAGGTGCCCACCAGCGCCAGCGGCACCGCGGTGGCCGGGATGAAGGTGGCACGCGCGCTGCGCAGGAAGGCGAAGATCACCAGCACCACCAGCACCACCGACAGCACCAGCTCGACGCTGACGTCGGCGATCGCCGCGCGGATGGTCACGGTGCGGTCCGACATCACCTGCAGCTGTGCTGCCTGCGGAAGCTGCGCGCGCAATTGCGGAAGCAGCTGGTGGATGCGGTCGACGACCTGGATCACGTTGGCGCCGGGCTGGCGCTGCACGTTGATCACGATGCCGGGCACGCCGTTGACCAGCGCTCCCTGCCAGGCGTTCTCGGGCCCGGTCTCGATGTGCGCCACGTCCCCGAGGTGCACCGCCGCGCCGTTGCTGTAGCCGATGATCAGGTCGCGATACTGCTGCGGCGTGCCGAGCTGGTCGTTGGCGTCGATCGCGAAAGCCTGGTTCGCGCCGTCGATGCTGCCCTTCGGGCTGTTCACGTTGGCGTTGGCGATCGCCGTGCGTACCGCGTCGAGCCCGATTCCGCGCGCCGCCAGCGCCTTCGCATCGACCTGCACGCGCACCGCCGGCTTGTGGCCGCCCGACAGGGTCACCAGGCCGACGCCGGGCACCTGCGAAAGCTTTTGCGAAAGGCGTGTATCGGCCAGGTCGTACAGCCGGGTCAGAGGCAGGCTGCGCGAAGTCAGGCCGAGCGTGATCACCGGTGCGTCGGCCGGGTTGATCTTCGCGTATACCGGCGGCTGCGGCAGGTCCGCCGGCAGCAGCGAGCCGGCCGCGTTGATCGCCGCCTGCACCTCCTGCTCAGCCACGTCCAGCGGCAGCGAGAGGTCGAAGCGCAGGGTCACCACCGAGGCCCCGCCGGAACTCACCGACCACATCTGCGCCAGCCCCGGCATCTGGCCGAACTGGCGCTCCAGCGGCGCGGTCACCGACGAGGCCATCACGTCGGGGCTGGCACCCGGATACAGCGTCGTGACCTGGATGGTCGGGTAGTCGACCTCCGGCAGCGGCGCCTGCGGCAGCAGACGCAGTCCCACGAAGCCGGCCACCAGCACCGCGATCATCAGCAGCGAGGTCGCGATCGGGCGCAGGATGAACAGGCGCGAAGGACTCGGCCGCGCCTCGGCAGCCGGCGGCGATGCCGCGCTGGAGGAATCGGGCTGCATCGCCTGG
>JAJYTY010000143.1 GCA_021792835.1 Pseudomonadota bacterium | reverse complement strand
CCACGAAGCCGTCGACCCCGAGGGCTGGATGCACACCGGCGACCTGGCGACGATGGACTCCGAAGGCTACGTGAACATCGTCGGGCGCATCAAGGACATGGTGATCCGCGGCGGCGAGAACGTGTACCCGCGCGAGATCGAGGAATTCCTGTACCGACACCCGATGGTGCAGGACGTGCAGGTGGTCGGGGTTCCCGATCCGAAGTACGGCGAGGAACTGTGCGCCTGGGTCATCCCGCGCCCGGGAAGCTCCCCGACCGAGCAGGACATCCGGGACTTCTGCCAGGGCCAGATCGCGCATTACAAGATTCCGCGCTACATCCGCTTCGTGCAGAGCTTCCCGCTGACCATCACCGGCAAGGTGCAGAAGTTCCGGATCCGCGACGCCATGAAACAAGAGCTCGGCCTGCAGGATCAGCAGACCGCCTGAAGCCGCGAACGAACCCGACACGCCCGCCATGCCCAGCATCGAATCGCGCATCGACCCACGCAGCGCCGAGTTCCAGACCACGCGGCAGAGCATGCAGGGGCTGCTGGATGACCTGCGCCAGCGCCTGCGGCAGGCCGCGCAGGGCGGTGGCGACACGGCGCGCGCGCGCCACACGGCGCGCGGCAAGCTGCTGCCGCGCGAGCGCGTGGAGCGCCTGCTCGACCCCGGCACCCCCTTCCTCGAGCTGTCGCCGCTGGCCGCGCTGGACATGTACGACAACGCCGCGCCCGGCGCCGGGCTGATCACCGGCATCGGCCGCGTCGGCGGGCGCGAATGCGTGATCGTGTGCAACGACGCCACCGTGAAGGGCGGCACCTACTACCCGATGACGGTGAAGAAGCACCTGCGGGCGCAGGAGATCGCGCGCGAGAACCACCTGCCCTGCATCTACCTCGTCGACTCCGGCGGCGCCAACCTGCCGAACCAGGACGAGGTGTTCCCGGACCGCGACCACTTCGGGCGCATCTTCTACAACCAGGCGCAGATGAGCGCGGCCGGGATCGCCCAGGTGGCGGTGGTCATGGGCTCGTGCACCGCCGGCGGCGCCTACGTTCCGGCGATGAGCGACGAGGTGGTGATCGTGAAGGGCCAGGGCACGATCTTCCTCGCCGGCCCGCCGCTGGTGAAGGCCGCGATCGGCGAGGCGGTCAGCGCGGAGGACCTCGGCGGCGCCGACGTGCACACGCGCCTGTCCGGGGTGGCCGACCATCTCGCCCACGACGACTCCGAGGCGCTGGAGATGGCGCGGCGCATCGTGTCGCACCTGCGCATGCCGCAACGCCACGGCGCGCCGCCGGCATCGCCGCGCGAACCGCTGTACGACCCCGCCGAACTGCGCGCGCTGGCGCCGCTGGACCTGCGCAAGCCGCTGGATGCGCGCGAACTGATCGCGCGCATGGTCGACGCCTCCGAGTTCGACGAGTTCAAGGCGCGCTACGGCACCACGCTGGTGTGCGGCTTCGCGTCGATCGAGGGCATGCCGGTGGGCATCGTCGCCAACAACGGGATCCTGTTCTCGGAATCCGCGCTGAAAGGCACGCATTTCATCGAACTGTGCTGCCAGCGCGACATCCCGCTCGTGTTCCTGCAGAACATCACCGGGTTCATGGTCGGGCGCAAGGCGGAGAACGAGGGCATCGCGCGCAACGGCGCGAAAATGGTCATGGCGGTCGCCTGCGCCGCGGTGCCCAAGTTCACGGTGGTCGTGGGCGGCAGCTTCGGCGCCGGCAACTACGGCATGTGCGGGCGCGCCTTCGGGCCGCGTCAGCTGTGGATGTGGCCCAACGCGCGCATCAGCGTGATGGGCGGCGAGCAGGCGGCCAGCGTGCTGGCCACGGTGCGCCGCGACGCGCTGCAGGCGGCCGGCAAGAGCTGGAGCGACGAACAGGAGCAGGCCTTCAAGGCACCGATCCGCGAACAATACGAGACCCAGGGCCACCCCTACCATTCCACCGCGCGGCTGTGGGACGACGGCATCATCGACCCCGCCGACACACGGCGCGTGCTCGCGCTGGGGCTGGCCGCGGCGCGCAACGCGCCCGCCGCGCAGACCCGCTACGGCATTTTCCGCATGTAACGCATGCACCCACCGCACGGGACCGACACAGGTCCCGGCATCTCGCCAGGCACCCATGCAGACTTCGACCATCCATCCGCCCGCGCCGCACCGCGCGCAACAGACGCCGGCCGCGGCGTCCGAATGGAGCGTGCAGCGCATCGAACAACTCCTCGCGCTGCCGCTTCCCGAACTGCTGTGGCAGGCCCAGCAGGTGCACCGACAGCATTTCGACCCCACCGAGGTGCAACTGTCGTCGCTGCTGTCGATCAAGACCGGCGGCTGTCCCGAGGACTGCGGCTATTGCCCGCAGTCGGCGCACTACCAGGCTGGGGTCGACGCCGACAAGCTGATGGATGCCGAGCAGGTGCTGGCGCATGCGCGCGCGGCGCGCGACGCCGGCGCCAGCCGCTTCTGCATGGGCGCGGCGTGGCGCGAGCCGAAGGACCGCGACCTCGACAAGCTGGCGACGATCATCGACGGCGTGAAGCAGCTCGGCCTGCAGACCTGCATGACCCTGGGCATGCTCAAGCCTCAGCAGGCGCAGCGCCTGGCCGACGCCGGGCTGGACTACTACAACCACAACCTCGACACCTCGCCGCAGTTCTACGGCAGCATCATCAGCACCCGCACCTACCAGGACCGGCTGGACACGCTGCAGGCGGTGCGAGACGCCGGCATGCACGTGTGCTGCGGCGGCATCGTCGGCATGGGCGAGAGCCGGCGTGACCGCGCCGCGCTGCTGGCCCAACTGGCCGCGCTGGACCCGCAGCCCGAATCGGTGCCGATCAATTCCCTGGTGCGCGTGGCCGGAACCCCGCTGGAGCATGCTCCCGAGGTCGATCCCTTCGAATTCGTGCGCAGCGTGGCCGCTGCGCGCATCTGCATGCCGCGCGCCTGGGTGCGGCTGTCGGCCGGGCGCAAGGAACTCGGCGACGGCATGCAGGCGCTGTGTTTCCTCGCCGGCGCGAACTCGATCTTCTACGGCGACACGCTGCTGGTCACCGGCAACGCCGACGTCGACGCCGACCGGCAGCTGTTCGAGCGTCTCGGGCTCCACGCGGGCCCGACCGGCGCGCAGCCCTGACCCCCTCCTCCGCCCGCCCGAGCCCAGCGCCATGTTCACCAGCGTCCTCATCGCCAACCGCGGCGAAATCGCCTGCCGCGTCGCCGCCACCTGCGCACGGCTGGGCATCCGCTCCATCGCGGTGTATTCCGATGCCGACGCGCAGGCCGCGCACGTGGCCGCCTGCGACGACGCCGTGCACATCGGCCCGGCGGCGGCCGCGCAAAGCTACCTCGATGCGCAGCGCATCGTGCGCGCGGCGCTGGCCAGCGGCGCGCAGGCGGTGCATCCCGGCTACGGCTTTCTCAGCGAGAACCCGCAGTTCGCGCGAGCCTGCGCCGAGGCCGGGCTGGTGTTCATCGGCCCGCCGCCGCAGGCCATCGAGGCGATGGGGCTCAAGTCCGAATCCAAGCGCCTGATGCAGCAGGCCGGCGTGCCCGTCGTCCCGGGCTACCACGGCGCCGGGCAGGACGACGACATGCTGGCCGAGCAGGCCCGCGGCATCGGCTGGCCGGTGCTGATCAAGGCCAGCGCGGGCGGCGGCGGCAAGGGCATGCGCGAGGTGCATGCGCAAGCCGATTTCGCCGCCGCGCTGGCGTCGTGCCGACGCGAGGCGAAAGCGGCCTTCGGCGACGACGCGGTGCTGATCGAGAAACTCGTGGCACGCCCGCGGCACATCGAGATCCAGGTGTTCGCCGACCGCCACGGCCAGGCCGTGGCCCTGTTCGAGCGCGACTGCTCGCTGCAGCGCCGGCACCAGAAGGTGGTCGAGGAAGCGCCGGCGCCGGGACTGCGCCCCGAGCAGCGCCGGCGTCTGGCCGAGGCCGCGGTGGCGGCGGCGCGCGCCGTCGGCTACGAAGGCGCCGGCACAGTGGAGTTCATCGCCGAGGGCGACGGCGCCGGTGGCATCCGCGACTTCTACTTCATGGAGATGAACACCCGGCTGCAGGTCGAGCACCCGGTCACCGAGATGATCACCGGACTCGACCTCGTCGAGTGGCAGCTGCGCGTGGCCGCCGGCGAGGCGCTGCCGAAGCCGCCGCAGCAGCCGTACGGACACGCGGTGGAGGTGCGGCTGTACGCGGAGAGTCCGCGCAACGGCTTCCTGCCGTCGAGCGGACGCGTGCAGCGCCTGCAGTTGCCGGCGCGCGCCGCGCGCTTCGAGGTCGGCGCAGACGCCGCGGGCACCCCGGCAGCGCTGCGCATCGACAGCGGCGTGCGCGAAGGCGACGTGGTCAGCACCTACTACGACCCGATGGTGGCCAAGCTGGTCGCCTGGGGCGAGACCCGCGCGCAGGCCATCGAACGCCTGGGCACGGCACTGCGCGCCACGCGCCTGGCCGGGCCCGATGCCAACGCGGCCTTCCTGCGCCGGCTGCTGCGCAGCCCGGGCTTCGTCGCCGGCGACATGGACACCGGGCTGATCGGGCGCGAACTCGATGCGCTGCTGGCCGGCGACATCGAGGCACGCCAGGCCGTGCTGGCCGCCTGCTGCGCGCTGCTGCAGCAGCAGCTCGAACAGGCCTCGCGCGACGCCGACCCGTGGGCACGCCGCGACGCCTGGAGCAACGGCGTGCGGCCGCCGCGCGAACTGCGCCTGGCGCGCGGCGCGCAGCTGCTGGTGGCACGCATCGGCTGCGAGCACGGGCAGTGGAATTTCACCTGCGACGGCGCCGACGAGACGCCGGCGCCGTCGGACGTGGCGCAAGCCCTGCAATGGCATGGCGTGCGCAGCGGCGACGACGAATGGGAATTGCGCATCGCCTGCGGCACGCTGGCGATGCACGCACACGTGGTCGGCGCGGCGGCCGCGCTGCGCGCGCCGGACCAGGAGACACCGCGGTTGCACGTGTTCGTCGACGGCGAGCACGCGGCATGGGAACTGCGCAGGCACAGCGCGCGCGCCGCGGCCGGCGGCGGTTCGCAGGACAGCGTGCGCGCGCCGATGCCCGGGCGCATCGCGTCGCTTCCGGTGCTGGCCGGGCAGCAGGTGCACGCCGGACAGACCCTGGTCGTGCTGGAGGCCATGAAAATGGAGCACAGCCTGCAGGCCGGCGACGACGGCGTGGTCGACGCGGTGCTGGTCGCCGAGGGCGAGCAGGTGGCCGATGGCGCGCTGCTGCTGCGCATGCGCCGCGAGGACGAACCGGGGCAGGACGGCGGGCCATGAAACTCGCGGTCTGGGACCCGGACGAGCCGTTTCGCCGCTGGCGCGACGCGCTGACGCAGCACGCCGGCGAACTGCGCCTGTCGGTGGAGGTGATCGATGCCACGGCGCAGCCGGACGAACAGGCCGAATTCGCGCTGGTGTGGAAGCCGCCGGCGCAATGGCTGGCCGGCCAGCAGGGCCTGCGCGCGGTGTTCAACCTGGGCGCCGGGGTCGACTCGCTGCTGCCGCTGATGCGCGCGCACGCCCCCGACGTGCCGCTGCTGCGGCTGGAGGACGCCGGCATGGGCCGGCAGATGGCCGACTACGTCGCCGAGGCGGTGCTGCACGCCTGGCGCCGCATGGGCGACTACGCGGCGCTGCAGGCGCAGGGAACCTGGGAGCCGCTGGTGCTGGGCCCGCGCACCGGTTTCAGGGTCGGCTTCCTCGGGCTCGGGCACATGGGCCTGGCCGCGGCCACGCGCGTGCAGTCGATGGAGTTTCCGGTGCTGGCCTGCACGCGCAGCGGCACACCGCGCGCCGGCTCGGACTTCGCCGGCCCGGTCTACGGCATCGACCGCCTGTACGAATTCCTCGCGCAGTGCCGAGTGCTCGTGCTGCTGCTGCCGCTGACCCCGCACACCGACGGCCTGCTCGACTACGCGGCGCTGAGCCAGCTGCCGCGCGGCGCGCACGTGGTCAACGCGGCGCGCGGCGCGCTGCTGCGCAGTACCGACCTGCTCGACCTGCTCGACGAGCAGCATCTGGCGGGCGCCACGCTCGACGTGTTCGAGAGCGAGCCGCTGCCGCCCGACGACCCGCTGTGGAGCCACCCGCGCGTGCGCGTCACGCCGCACGTGGCGGCGCAGACCCTGGTCGGCCCGGCGGCGGCCCAGGTCATGCGCAAGATCGCCGCGATCGAACGCGGGGAGTCCCCCGGCGGGGTGGTCGACCCGCGCCTGGGCTACTGATCCCGTCGACCCCTGAACCCTTGCGCGAGGAGCTGCTGCGATGACCCTTTCCAGGCTTGCCGAACAGGTCGAGGTGGTCGAGGTCGGTCCCCGCGACGGCTTGCAAAACGAGTCCACGCCGGTCCCCGCGGCCGTGAAGGTCGATCTCGTGGACCGCCTCGGCGCGGCCGGACTGCGCGCGATCGAGGCGGCAGCCTTCGTGTCGCCACGCTGGGTGCCGCAGATGGCCGACGGCGCCGAGGTCCTGGCGGCCATCCGGCGCCTGCCCGGCGTGGTGTACTCGGCGCTGGTCCCCAACCAGCGCGGCATGGAGGCCGCACTGGCCGCCGGAGTGCAGGAGGTGGTGGTGTTCTCGGCCGCCAGCGAGTCCTTCGCGCAGCGCAACATCAACTGCTCGATCGCCGAGTCGATCCAGCGCTTCGAGCCGGTCGCCCGCATGGCGCGCGACGCCGGCGTGCGGCTGCGCGGCAGCATTTCCTGCGCGCTGGGCTGCCCCTACGAGGGTGCGGTGGCGCCGTCCGCGGTGGCCGAGGTGGTGCGCCGCATGGCCGAACTGGGCTGCGACAGCGTGGACATCGCCGACACCATCGGCGTGGGCACCCCCGGCGCCGTGCAGGAGGCTTTCGAGGCCGCCGCGCGGGTGCTGCCGATGCAGCGGCTGGCCGGGCATTTCCACGACACCTACGGGCAGGCACTGGCCAACGTGCTGGCCGCGCTGCAGCTGGGCGTGCGCAGTTTCCACGCCTCGGTGGCCGGACTCGGCGGCTGCCCCTACGCGCGCGGCGCCACCGGCAACCTCGCCACCGAGGACCTGGTGTACATGCTGCACGGCATGGGAATCGCCACCGGCGTGGACCTGCAGGCACTGGTGGACTGCGGGGATTTCATCAGCCGCGCGCTGGGGCGCCAGAACTCCAGCCGCGCGGCACGCGCACTGCTGGCGGCGCGCGCCGCCGAGCCGGCGCGCGCATCGCACTAGAATCTTCCGCTTCCCCCGACCGAAGCCAGCTGCCCGAGACCTGCCAGGCGAACCCGCCAGGCGCAAGGCCCGGCGCGGCCGCCGGCTCCCCGGCCGGGAGGCCCCAGCGCTCCCTCATGCCCACCGCCTCCGCCGCCCTCGCCACCTTCGATGCGCCCCTGCGCGTCGGACCGCACGTGCTCGCGAACCGCGTGTTCTCGGCGCCGATGGCCGGGGTCACCGATCTGCCGTGGCGCCGTCTGGCGCGGCGCCTGGGCGCCGGGCATTGCGTCAGCGAGATGGTGGCCTCGCGCGCCGAGCTGCGCGCGTCGCGCAAGACCGCGCTGCGCATGAGCCACGACGGCGAACCCGGGCCGGTGGCGGCGCAGCTGGTAGGCGTCGACCCGGACGAGATGGCCGCCGCGGCGCAGGCCAACGTCGAGGCCGGGGCGCGGATCATCGACATCAACATGGGCTGCCCGGCGAAGAAGGTCTGCAACCGCTGGGCCGGCTCGGCGCTGATGCAGGACGAGGAACTGGCGCTGCGCATCATCGACGCGGTGGTACGCGCGATGCAGCCCCTCGGCGTACCGGTGACCCTGAAGATGCGCACCGGCTGGTGCCGCGAACAGCGCAATGCGCCGCGCCTGGCGCGCGCCGCGCAGGACGCCGGCGTGGCGCTGGTGACGGTGCACGGACGCAGCCGCGAACAGGGCTACGGCGGCCAGGCCGAATACGACACCATTGCCGAGATCAAATCCGCGCTGCGCATCCCCGTGGTCGCCAACGGGGACATCGATTCGGTGGCGAAGGCGCGCGAGGTGCTGCGCGCCACCGGCGCCGACGCGGTGATGATCGGCCGCGCGGCGCTGGGCCGGCCGTGGCTGCCGGGACATATCGCGCGCGCGCTGCGCGACGGCGTCGAGCCGCCGCGTCCGGGCGCTGCGCAGCAGCTGCGCTGGCTGCTCGAGCATCTGCGCGAACACCATGCGCACTACGGCCGCGGCGGCGTGCCGAGCGCGCGCAAGCATGTGGGCTGGGCGGTCGCCGCGCTGCCCGGAGGCGCGGCGCTGCGCGCGCACTTCAACACGCTGCTCGAGCCGCAGGCGCAGCTCGACGCATTGTCCGCATTCCTCGACGGGCTCGCCGACTCCGGCGCGTCCGCCGATTCCCCGGGAGCCTGCGCATGAGTACGCGCTCGCCGCTGGAGCAATGCGTGATCGAGAGCCTGGAAGCGTATTTCCGCGACCTCAACGGCACCGAACCGCACGGCATCCACGGCATGGTCATGCAGACCGTCGAGAAACCCCTGCTGCAGACAGTGATGCAGCGGGCCGGCGACAACCAGTCGGTGGCCGCGCAATGGCTGGGAATCAACCGCAACACCCTGCGCAAGAAGCTCAAGGACCACAAGCTGATCAAGTGAGCGCGCGCAAGCGCGCCGTCCCCCCGAACCCCGCCCTTCGTCCCTTCCGCCCTCCGCGCACCATGTACGCACTGCTTTCAGTTTCCGACAAGACCGGCGTGCTCGATCTCGCACGCCGCCTGCACGCCCGCGGCGTGAAGCTGCTGTCCACCGGCGGCACCGCGAAGCTGCTGGCCGAGGCCGGGCTGCCGGTGACCGAGGTCGCGGAGCACACGGGGTTCCCGGAGATGCTCGACGGCCGGGTCAAGACCCTGCACCCGAAGGTGCACGGCGCGCTGCTGGCGCGCCGCGACCTGCCCGCGCACATGCAGGCCATCGCGCGGCACGACATCGCGCCGATCGACTGGCTGGTGGTCAACCTGTATCCCTTCGAGGCCACGGTGGCGCGCCCCGGCTGCAGCCTCGAGGAGGCGATCGAGAACATCGACATCGGCGGCCCGGCGATGGTGCGCTCGGCGGCGAAGAACTGGCAGGGTGTCAGCGTGCTGACCGATCCGTCGCAGTACGAGGCCGTGCTGGCCGAGTTCGAGGCCGCTGGATCGGTGTCGCAGGCGACGCGCTTCGCACTGTCGGTGGCCGCCTTCAATCGCGTCGCGCAGTACGACGCGGCCATTTCCAACCACCTGTCGGCCCTGAGCTTCGACCCCGCCACCTCGCAGGTGAGCACGCAGCCGTGGCCGCAGCAATTCAACCTCAACCTGGTCAAGCTGCAGGACCTGCGCTACGGCGAGCCACCACCTAACCGC
>JAJYTY010000142.1 GCA_021792835.1 Pseudomonadota bacterium | reverse complement strand
CCGCAGGGTTGGCGTCGATGGCGCGCGCCACCCCGCCGATGCGCCGGTATCCCAGGCGCTCGCATTCGGCGACCTGCGCCGCCAGGGCCGACGCACTGGTGGCGCGCAGGCTGACGTAGGCCTGTCGTTGCGGCGAACTCGAACAGCCGGCTGGCGTCGCGGGGGCGGTTTGCGGGGGCGGGGGCGGGGGCGGATGGGCAGGCGCGGGTGCCGCGCCTGCCGGACTCGCCAGCCCCAGGCCCAGCGCCAGCCCCAGCGTCAGGCGCCGGCGGTCGCCGCGGTGCGCGACTCGCGCGACTGCCATTGCGCCAGCACCGCCATCAGGTCGGCGAAGCGTTCACCCTGCACGATGACGTGCGCGCGCAGCGCCAGCGCCGCTACGTCGCCGTCGCCCGAGATGATCGCGTCGACCGCGCTCTGGTGCTCCGAGAACGAAGCCGCCAGACGGCCCTTGACGCGCAGCTGCAGGCGGCGGTAGGGGCGTAGCCGGCGGTTCAGCGCCAAGGCCTGCTCGCGCAGGAATTCGCTGTGGCTGCCGGCGTAGATCAGGTGGTGCAGGCGCTCGTTGAGGTGGTAGTAGCGGTCGGCATCGCCGGCAGCACGCGCGGTCTCGCAGGCGCGGTGCGCCTCCAGCAGCTCGGTGCGTTCCGCATCGGACATCCGCCGCGCGGCGTGGCGCCCGCACATGGCCTCGAATTCGGCCATCACCTCGAACATCTCCACCAGGCGCTGGGCGCCGAGCTCGGCCACCGCGGCGCCGCGCCGGTGGCGCATGTCGACCATGCCGGTCGCCGCGAGTTGCAGCAGGGCCTCGCGCACCGGGGTGCGCGACACGTTGTACTGTCGTGCCAGCTCGATTTCGTCGAGCGGGGCTCCGGGAGGCAGGGTGCCGGTGGCGATCGACTCCTCGATGCTCTCGCGCAACTGGTCGGCCAGGGAAGTGTTCTTGTCCATGGCCCCATCCTAGGGCGTGCGCGGCCTGCTTGCATCTGTTTACGGCCTCTTGTACAGGAAAACCCTGTATGAGTCATACAGGCTGCTGAATGAAAAATACAGGAATCGCGATTGTGTATTTTTTGGAGGCGCCGCACCGATGTCCCCCGAAACCCCAGCGAATCCCGACCCGAGCGCCGCGCGCTGGGGCCGGCGCGGCGCCGAGAAGGCTTCGCGCCTGGCCCAGGTGGCCGACCTGGCCGACGGCTGCGTGCTGCCGACGCAGCGCATCGACGAGGCGCTGGGCCGCCTGCTGCGGCCCGGCGATCGCGTGGCGCTGGAAGGCAACAACCAGAAGCAGGCGGACTTCCTGTCGCGCAGCCTGGCGCGCCTCGATCCGCGCAAGGTGCACGACCTGCACCTGCTGATCTCCAGCATCAGCCGCCCCGAGCATCTCGACCTTTTCGAGCAGGGGATCGCCCGCCGACTCGATTTCTCCTACGCCGGTCCGCAAAGCCTGCGCGTGGCCC
This sequence comes from Pseudomonadota bacterium, assembly GCA_021792835.1. Classification (GTDB taxonomy): domain Bacteria; phylum Pseudomonadota; class Gammaproteobacteria; order Burkholderiales; family Burkholderiaceae_C; genus Thiomonas_A. Next base: position 7,933 of record JAJYTY010000142.1, on the reverse strand, counting down.
AGCTGATCGAGGACGGCAAGCTGGAGGTGGGGGCCATCCACACCTATGTCGAGCTGTACGCGCGCATGCTCATCGACCTGCAGCCGCACGTGGCGCTGGTGTGCGCGGAAAGGGCCGACCGCAGCGGCAACCTGTACACCGGGCCGAACACCGAGGACACGCCGACCATCGTCGAGGCCACGGCGTTTCGCCAGGGCATCGTGGTGGCGCAGGTCAACGAGATCTGCGACGAACTGCCTCGGGTCGACATTCCCGGATCGTGGGTGGACTTCGTGGTCGTCGCCGACCGGCCGTTCGCGATCGAGCCGCTGTTCACGCGCGACCCCCGGCACATCACCGACCTGCAGGTGCTGATGGGCATGATGGCCATCCGGGGCATCTACGAGCGCTATGAGGTGAGCTCGCTGAACCACGGCATCGGCTTCGACACCGCGGCCATCGAATTGTTGCTTCCCACCTACGGCGAATCCCTCGGACTCAAGGGGCGCATCTGCCGCAACTGGGCGCTCAATCCGCATCCGACGCTGATCCCGGCCATCGAGAGCGGCTGGGTGCAAAGCGTGCACTGCTTCGGAAGCGAAGTCGGCATGGAGCACTACATCGCGGCGCGGCCGGACATCTTTTTCGTCGGCCGCGACGGCAGCCTGCGCTCCAACCGCGTGCTGTGCCAGCTCGCCGGACAGTACGGGGTGGACATGTTCATCGGCTCGACGCTGCAGATGGACGGGGATGCGAACTCCTCCACCGTCACGCTGGGGCGCCTGACCGGTTTCGGAGGCGCGCCGAACATGGGGCACGACCCGCGCGGGCGACGCCACGCCACGCCGGCCTGGCTGTCGCTGATCACCGCCGACAGCCCGGTGGTGCGCGGGCGCAAGCTGGTGGTGCAACTGGTCGAGACCTTCCAGCAGGGCGGGGTGCCCGCGCTGGTCGAGTCGCTGGACGCGGTGAGCGTGGGCGCCAGGAGCGGCATGCCCATCGCGCCCGTGATGATCTACGGCGACGACGTCACGCACGTGGTCACCGAGGAGGGCATCGCCTATCTGTACAAGGCGCAGGGCGAGCAGGAGCGGCGCGACACCCTGGCCGCGGTGGCCGGCGTGACCCCGATCGGGCAGCGCGTGGGCGCGCAGCGCGTGCAGCAACTGCGCGAGCGCGGTCTCGTCGCCTTCGCGTCGGACCTGGGGGTCAGTCCGCTGCAGGCCAAGCGCTCGATGCTGGCGGCGCGCAGCATCGAGGACCTGGTGGCGTGGTCGGGAGGCCTGTACCGGCCTCCGGCGCGCTTCCTGAGCTGGTGACAGGCATGAACCCGTCGACCTCGGCGCGCGCCGTGCGCCCGGCACCGATGCCCGGCGACGAGCCCGCGGCGCGGCGCGATCAGGCGCAATGGCTGGCCGATGCGGCGGTGCGCGCGCTGCGCGACGAGGCGCGGCTGAGTCCGAAGCCGGCGCTGGTGGACGCGCGCGGCAGCGGCGCGCATCGCGACCTCGACCTGGCGCGCATGCTGCGTTCGGCGAGCGCGCTGCGCCGCCCCTTCGCCGAGATGGCGCTGGCCGCGCAGCAGGCCAGCCCGGATGCCCGGCTGCGCGAGCGGCTCGCCCATATCGGGCGCGTTGCCGAGCAGCGCATGTTGCTGGCCACGCAGGGCAGCAACGCACATCGCGGCGCCATCTGGGCGCTCGGCCTGCTGCTCGGTGCGCGTGCGCTGCCGGGGGTTCGCGCCAGCGCGGCCGAGGTCTGCGCCGGGGCGGCGCACATCGCGCGCCATCCCGACCGCGGCCACCCCGACCCCGGCGCCAGCCACGGCGCCCGCGCGGCGCGCGTGTACGGCGCGGCCGGCGCGCGCGGCCAGGCCTGCGCCGGCTTCCCGCAGGTGCTGCGCCGCGGGCTGCCCATGTTGCGTGGGCGCCGCGCCGCCGGCGCCTGCGCCGAGCATGCCCGTCTGGACGCGCTGCTGGCGATCATGGCCGAACTCGACGACACCTGCCTGCTGCATCGCGGCGGCGAGCCGGCGCTGCGTGCCGCGCAGACCGGCGCCGCGCGCGTGCTGGAACTCGGCGGTGCCGCGACGCCGCACGGGTATGCGGCGCTGCTCGAGCTCGACGCTGAATTGCTGGCGCGCAACGCCTCGCCCGGCGGCAGTGCCGACCTGTTGTCGGCAACCCTGTTCCTGGACGCCGTCACCGACGGCTGAAGAACCCCACCCGCAGACCATGGAAACTCTCGAATTCGACTTCCGGGCGGCCACGTCGATCGCGCAACGCGCGCATGTCGGCGTGGTCGGCTCCGGCGATCTGGAAATCCTCATCGAACCCAGCCCGGATGCCGTCGCACGCGTGCAGGTATGCACCAGCGTCGAGGGTTATGGCGAGATCTGGCGTCGTGTGCTGCAGCGTTTCTTCGAGCGACACGAGGTCGCCGCCGCGTTGCGAATCAACGATTTCGGCGCGACCCCGGGCGTGGTGGCGTTGCGCCTGGAACAGGCCCTGGAGGCGAGCCGCCGATGAACGCGAATCCATCCGGCGCGGTCGGCGGCGAGGTGCTGGCCCGCGACAGCTTCATCGAGATGAGCGCGCGCGAGCGCGCGCGCAGCCTGCTCGACCCCGACGGCCAGCGCGAGTTGCTGGGCCCCTTCGATACCCTGTATTCGCCGTGGCTGCCGCGCCAGGGCATCGTGCCGCAGGCCGACGACGGCGTGGTGGTGCTGCGCGGGCACCTGGGCGGGCGCGCCGCGGTCGTGCTGGCGCTCGAGGGGCGTTTCCAGGGGGGCAGCATCGGCGAGGTCTGCGGCGCGAAGATCGCCGGCAGCCTGGAGCTGGCGCTGCGCGACTGCGAGGCCGGCAGCCCGGTGCTGCCGGTGCTGCTGCTGGAGACCGGAGGGGTGCGCCTGCAGGAAGCCAATCTCGGGCTGGCGGCGATCGCGGAGATCCAGTCCGCGGTGGTCGCGTTGCGTCGTCACGTCCCGGTGACGGCGGTGGTGGCAGGCATGGTGGGCTGCTTCGGCGGCATGTCGCTGGTGGCCGGGCTGTGCTCGCACATCCTCATGACCCGCCAGGCGCGCCTGGGCATGAACGGCCCCGAGGTGATCGAGCAGGAAGCCGGCATCGAGGAACTCGACGCCGGCGACCGCAGGATGGTGTGGGGCCTGATCGGCGGCGAACAGCGCGTGGCCTGCGGGCTGGCCGACGCACTGGTCGACGACGATGCCGCGCAGGTACGCGCGCGCCTGCTCGAGTTCGCGCACGCACCGGCGAGGCCGCCGCGCAGCAGCCGGGTGCAGGCATGGCGCGCGCGCATCGAGCAATTGGCCGACAGGCCGCAACTCGGCGCGGACGAGTTGCGCGCCTTGTGGAATCCCCATGCGGACGGGAGGGACGGACGATGAACACCCGCGGACGCATCTGGTTCGATCAGCTGGCTGCCGGCGGGACGCCGGTCGCCGGGCTGCCCCCGTCGGTGCTGGCCGCCGACACCCTGCTCGGCGAGCGCGCGGCGCGCGTGCTGGCGGTGGTTCCCGACCCGGACAATCCTTTCGCACGGGCGCGCGGCGGAGAGGTGGGTTTGCGCGAGGCCTGGGGCCTGGCCGCCGCGGTGAGCGAGGCCTGCCAGGCCGATCGCGATGGTGCGCGCAGGGTGCTGCTGGCGGTGGTCGACGTGCGCGGCCAGGCCTACGGGCGGCGCGAGGAGATGCTCGGCATCCACCTGGCCTGCGCGGCGGCGGTCGACGCCTACGCGAGCGCGCGCCAGGCCGGGCACCCGGTGCTGGCGCTGCTGGTCGGCGGCGCGATGTCGGGAGCCTTCCTTGCTCACGGCTACCAGGCGCACCGCTTGCTGGCGCTGGACGATCCGGGGGTGCTGGTGCACGCGATGGGACGCGAGGCTGCCGCGCGGGTGACCCGGCGCAGCGTGGCCGAGCTCGATGAATTCGCGGCCGGGCAGGCGCCGATGTCCTATCGCATCGCCGATTACGCCGGCCTGGGACTGCTGCATGCGCTGATCGGCGGCGTCGATGCCGACGCCCCGACCCCGCAGCAGGTGCAGCGGGTACGCGCCGCGCTGCTCGAGGCGCTGCGGGGAATCGGGCCCGCCGAGCGTGACCTGTCGGTGCGCTGGACCTCGGCCGCTGCGCGTTCGGCGCGCGCCGCGTCGGTGGAGGTGCGCGAGCGCCTCGCCGCGCAATGGACGCCGGCTCCGCGATGAACCGCGCGCCGTGGCCGGCTGCGGCTGTCGCGCCGCGTGCGTGTGCCGTGGCATGCCCGCGGGTGCATGACCTGCTGCTGCCGCGCGACGCGCGCGCGCTGCACTGGCAGGACGCACCGCCGGACTGGGCGCCGGCCGCGCTGCATGCCGTGCCCTGGGTGGTCGTGCGACGCGAGGCGTCGCGCGATGGCCGGCTGGCGGTCGGGGTTCGTGGCGACACGCGCGCCCGGCGAGGGGCCGCCTGGCTCGACGCCGGGGACGTGCAACGGGTGCTGCGACCATCGGAGCTGCGGTGCCTGGCACGAAGCCTGGCCGCGCCGCGCGCCGCACTGGCGGCATTCGTCGCGCTGCGCCAGCTCGAGCTGGCCTGGGGCGCCGAGGCCGGGCCCGCGGACTGGGGTCCCGGCGGCAGCGCGGGCTTCGAACTGGCCAGCGGCCGCGACACGGTGGGCCCGCACAGCGACCTCGACGTGGTCGTGCGCTGCACGCAGGCGCCGGCGCTGCGCCACGCGCGCGCATGGCTTCGCGCGCTGCCGGCGCGGCCGGCCACGCGCATCGACGTGCTGCTCGAATGGCCGCAGGGCGGCGCCGCGCTGGCCGACTATGCCGGCGGCGGCGAGTACCTGCTGCGCGGCGAGCGCGGGGTGGTGCTGTGCCGACACGCCGCCCCGACCGCGGAGGCCGCCTGATGCTGCAAGTGGCCTTCCTGTTCCCGGGGCAAGGCGCGCAGGATCCCGGCTACCTGCGACGCCTGCCCAGGCACGCCAGCGTGCGCGACACGCTGCGGGAGGCCGCCGAGGTGCTGGGACAGGACCCCTGCGGCTTCGACCAGCCGCCCGCGCTGCGCTCGACGGTCGCGGTGCAGCTCGGCCTGCTGATCGCCGGTGTGGCGCAGGCGCGCGCGCTGCGTGCCGAGGGGGGGCTTGCGGATGCTGTGGCGGGGTTGTCGGTTGGGGCCTTCGGCGCGGCAGTGGCCTGCGGCAGCCTCGATTTCGCCGATGCGCTGCGCCTGGTGCGCCTGCGCGCGCAGGCCATGGAGCGGGCCTTCGAGCATGGCTACGGCATGCTCGCCATCGCCGGGCTGCGCCAGCCGGCGCTGGAGCAGCTCCTGCAGGGTGTGAACGCCTCGCGTGCCGGGCCGGCCGCACAGGCCTGGCTGGCGAACCTGAACTCGGCTTCGCAATTCGTCGTCGCCGGCTGCGACGAAGTCCTCGACGCGGTGCGCGCGGCGGCGCGAAGCGCCGGCGCGCGCCAGGCCGAGCGCCTGGACGTCGCGGTGCCGTCGCATTGTCCGCTGCTCGCGCCGGTGGGCGAGGAACTTGCAGGCGCGCTGGGCGCGATGCGCCTGCGCGATGCCGCGCTGCCCTACATCGCCAACACCACGGCGCGCGCACTGCGCGCCGCCGGGGACATCGCGCGCGACCTCGCCGAAGGGGTGATGCGTCCGGTGCTGTGGCACGACACCAACCGGCTGCTGCTCGAGCTGGGCGCGCGCTGCGTGGTCGAGATGCCGCCCGGGCAGACCCTGAGCGGTCTCATGCGCAACCTGAACGGCCAGGTCGAGTCGCTGGCCAGCGACGGTACGAGTCTGCACTCGCTGGTGCTTCGCATCCGGCGGGTCCGAGAGCAGGGGGAGCTTGCGCACGGCGCGTGAGCCGACCCTGCACGAGGCGGCGCGAGCCGCCCCCCAAGCGCAACCGATGGCGGTGCGCATTCACACAACCGGGACGAACCCGGATCGAGGAGGCAAACCCATGAATCAAACCACCTTCGACGCCCGGCCCTCGCCGCGGCGCACGCCACTCAACGGGGAGCAGATCCGCGGCTTCTGGGCCGCGTGGTTCGGCTGGACCCTGGACGGCATGGACTCGATCATCTACGCGCTGGTGCTGGTGCCGGCGTTGACCGAGCTGCTGCCGAAGTCGGGCATCACGGTGACGCCCGCGCACATCGGGCTGGCCGGCTCGATCCTGTTCGCGCTGTTCCTCGTGGGCTGGGGCCTGTCGTTCATCTGGGGTCCGATCGCCGACCGCTTCGGCCGTACCCGCGTGCTGGCCGCCACGATCTTCGGCTATGCGTTGTTCACCGGGCTGGCCGCGATGTCGCAGAACGTCTGGGAGCTGGGGCTGTTCCGCCTGCTCGCCGGCATCGGCATCGGTGGCGAATGGGCGCTGGCCGGCACCTACGTGGCCGAGTCGTGGCCCGAGGACCGGCGCAAGATGGGCGCCGGCTACCTGCAGACCGGCTACTACGCGGGATTCTTCATCGCCGCCGCGCTGAACTTCACGGTCGGCGCGCGCTACGGCTGGCGCGCGATGTTCCTGTGCGGCCTGGTCCCGGTGGTCGTGTCCATCTACACCATCCTGAAGGTGCGCGAGCCGGAGAAGTGGTCGCACGCCGGCAAGCCGGTTCAGCGCAGCCCGCTGTCGGAGATCTTCCATCCCCAGTACCGCCGGCGCACGCTGGTCAACTCGACCCTGCTGACGGTGGCCATCATCGGGCTGTGGGCGGGCGCGGTGTATGAGCCTGCGGCGATCATCCAGCTCGCGCTCAAGGAGGGCATGACCCATATCCAGGCCGTGCACATGGCGTCGATCGGCACCGGCATCCTGTCCATCGGGACCATCCTGGGCTGCCTGGCGCTGCCGCTGCTCGCCGAGCGCTTCGGTCGCAAGAGCACGCTGTCGCTGTATTTCCTCGGCATGGCCGTGTGCATCGTGGTCAGCTTCGGCTGGGCCTTCTACCTGCCCGGCGGGCTGAAGGTGTTCATCGCCACGCTGTTCTTCCTGGGCTTCTTCGGCGGCAATTTCGCCATGTTCAGCCTGTGGCTTCCGGAGCAGTACGAGACCCGGGTGCGCGCGACGGCGTTCGCGTTCAACACGTCGATCGGGCGTTTCCTCGGCGCAGTCGTGAACTTCGTGCTGGCCGCTGCGGTCAGCACCATGGGCACGCTGGGCACGCCGGTGGCGTGGACGGCGCTGGCCTTCGTGGCCGGGTTGCTGGTCATCCCCTTCGCGCTGGAAACGCGCGGCGAGACGCTGCCGAGCTGAAACGCTGCCTGGCAGGCCGGCCGCGCATCGCGCGGCCGGCCCTTCAAGGAGTCCAGCCGAGCAGTTCGAGCAGGCGCGTCCACACCCATTGCGCCTCGCGGGTCTCGACCTCGCTGTCATCGTCGAACAGGCCGAGCCGCATGCGCTCCAGCACGTCCTGCCGGGTGATGCCGAGGTCGGCGCGGATCTCGCCGGCGCGCTGCGCCAGCAGCTGTGCCAGGTCCTCGCAGAACTCGTGACGCTCGGCGATCTGCTCGCGAGAGGCCACGGGCTTGACGCGGCCCGGCTCCACGTACAGATCGATGAAGGACTGCGGCACCGGAACGCCCGACTCGTCGTTCATTCGCGCCTCGCCCCCACCACCTGCTCCTGCACCGCGCGCCGCAATCCCAGCGGGTCGGCGACCAGATGGAACGGATCCCTCGTGCCGCCGGTGCCGACGATCCACACCGAACCGAAATCGAACAGCCGGCCGAGCAATCCCTGCTCGACGATCAGGCTTTCCACGCGGTCCAGCACGATTTCCAGCGAACTGCGCCGGATCAGGCCCAGCTTCATGATCACGCGCCGATCGGTGACGGCGAATTCGGCTCCCGCGTAACGCATCCACGCCCGCGCCGCGTAGGCCAGCGCGATCAGGCCCAGCAGGGCGCCCAGCCCGGGCGCGGCGCCACCCAGCAAGG
>JAJYTY010000141.1 GCA_021792835.1 Pseudomonadota bacterium | reverse complement strand
TCGATCCAGCCACGCTCTTCGAGCTGGCGCAGGATCTGCGCGTTCACGCTGACGCCGCGGATGTCCTCGATGTCGCCACGCGTGACCGGCTGTCGATGGGCGATGATCGCCAACGTCTCCTGCACCGCGCGCGAATAGCGTGGCGGCTTTTCCGGGTTCAGGCGCTGCAGGTACGGCTGCATGTCCTCGCGGCTCTGGAAACGCCAGCCTCCGGCCACCGCGCGCAGTTCGACGCCGCGGTCGGCCCAGTCCTGCTGCAGCTCGTCGAGCAATCCGCGTACCGTATCGGCATCGAGCTCGTCGTCGAACAGGCTGCGCAGTGCCGCGACACCCAGCGGCTGGCTAGCACACAACAACGCGGTCTCGACGACCCGCTTGGCCCATGCAGTGTTCATGCGTGAAAGGATTCGCGCGCAGGATGCGCCACGGCCGGCCCTCCCGAGCCGGTGTTCGTCATGAATCGGTGTTCGCCTTCGTCGCAGCGCGGGACCCGGGGCCCGCCATGCGCGCCGCGTCCACGTGCCCGGCGCACGACCCGCGGGTCGTTGCGCCGCCGGAACGCGTCGCGGGCGGAAGTTCGGCGTCGCCCACCCTTGCCACGAAACCGGCACACCCCTGGGGGTGCCTGCACGGCTGCGTCGGGCATGGACGCCGACCGTCGCGACCGGGGCCGCGCCTGGCCGCATTCGCGGCTCGGCTGCTTGCGGCGTAGCCCCGCCGGCTCGACAGTTGGCTGAAATTGTAAACCACGCGCCGCACCACCCCCAAGAAACCGATTCGGCGCATGCGGGCGGGTCAGGCAGCGACAACGCGGCAGCGCATCCACCCTGCCCCGCGGGCGGCGAACGCAGTGCGTCGGGGCCTGCTTTCCTTCAACCCTGCGAGTCGTCGGCCGCGGCCTGCGGGGCGGGGGCGTAGAAGGCATCGGCATGCACGTCGCGCGAGGCCACGCCGTGCTCCAGCAGCTCGCTGCTGACCGACTCCACCATCGCCGGCGAACCGGCGAGGTACACCTTGGTCGCGGCGAAATCGGACACGTCGGCGAACAAGGCGTCGCCGACCCGTCCGCCGCGCATGCCCTGCCCGGCGTCGAACTCGACCACGACATGCGCGCGGAAATTCGCGTACGTGCCCTCGAGTTCCTCCATGGCATCGCCGCCGTAGACCTCCGAGACATGGCGGAACCCGGCGTACAGCACCACCGGGTCGGTCTTGCCGTTGTCCAGCGCCGTGCGCACCACCGAGAGCATCGCCCCCAGCCCGGTGCCGGCGGACACCGCGATCAACGGCCCCTGGTGGCGCGGGCGGAAATAGGCCGCGCCACGCGGCCCCTCGAGCAGCAGTTCGGTGCCGGGAACGATGGAACTCCTCAGCAGACCGCTGAACGAGCCGCCGGCAGTGCGCCGGATATGAAATTCGAGTTCGCCGTCGTATTCGGCTTCCACCGGGGTTCCCGCCATCGAGAAATCCCGGCCGACCCACACACCTTGCGGATCGCATACGCGCAGGTGTGCGTACTGGCCGGCGCTGAACACGAAGGGACCTGCGCCATCCTCGTCATGGGTGATGCCCAGGCGCAGCGCGAAAACCTCCGGCGCCAGCTCGCGCAGCCACAGCACGGTGCAGCGGAGCCGGCGCTGCGGATGCTCGATGTAGTCGTCGGTGTCGACCAGGGCCAGCGTGATGTCGCCGACGATGCGGCTGCTGCAGGCCAGGATCAGTCCCTGCTCGCGCTGCCCCTGCGGCAGAGCGCCCGGCTGGTAGCCCGACAGATTCACCTCGCCGCTTTCCAGCACGCACTTGCAACTGCCGCATTCGCCGCGCTTGCATGACCATGCGATGGGCACCTTGTGGCGCCGCAGCAACTTCAGCAGGTTTTCGTCGGGGGAGGCCGGAAGTTGCAGGCCGAGAGCGGGAATCGAGACGATGGGCATGGCAAGGCTGCGCGCGCCGCGCTGCGGGTCCGGCGAGGACCGCGCCGCCGGCGCAAACCCCGCATGATACGGGCCGCGCGGACTCGGCGCCTCCGCGGCGCGCCTGCGACAATCGCATGGATGCGCCCAAGCCAGATCCAGCACTGCAATCTCTGCGGCGCCCCGGTGCAACACCGGGTTCCGCAGGGAGACACCCACGTGCGCGCGGTATGCACCGCCTGCGCGCACATCCAGTATGAGAACCCGCGCAACATCGTCGGCACGCTGCCGGTGTGGGAGGACCGCGTGCTGCTGTGCCGGCGCGCCATCGAACCACGCCTGGGCCTGTGGACGCTGCCCGCCGGATTCATGGAACTGCACGAGACCAGCGAACAGGGAGCCCTGCGCGAGACCCTCGAGGAAGCCGGGGCCAGGGTCGAGCTCGACGGCCTGTACAGCGTGGTCAACGTGCTCCCGGTCAGTCAGGTGTACCTGCTGTACCGCGCCCGCCTGCTCGAGCCGCGCTGGGAGCCGGGGGAGGAAACCCTGGAAGCCGCGCTGTTCGCGGAGCACGAGGTGCCCTGGGAGCGCATCGCCTTTCGCGCGGTGGCGCAGACCCTGCGCCGCTTCTTCGACGAACAGCGCGCCGGGCGCGGCTGGGCGCTGCACACCTTCGACGTCGAGTAGCTCGAATCCGGCGGCGCCGCCCGTCGCCGATGTGGGATCGATTGCACAATGCAAGGCCCTTGTCAGCCCAATGAGCAACAGTATGCAAGAAAGGCTGATCTACATCACGAAAAATACCATATTTTCGTGATATAACGATCTCCAGACTCATTGGAAAAAATCCATGAAAACAACGCCCGCCGCCACCATTCATCGCATGGACAAACCCCATCCCTGCGATGTGTGCTTCCAGAGCCGCTTCTGCCTGCCGATCGCGCTACCGAGCGACGAACTCAGCCGCATGCGTGACATCATGCAGAACAACGTGCGGGTAACGAAGGGCGAACGCCTGTTCGAAAGCGGCCAGTCGATGGACAAGGTGTTCTCGGTGCACGCCGGCTCCTTCAAGTCGGTGGTCGGCAGTCCCGACGGGCGCCAGCAGATCGTGGGCTTCCACGTTCCCGGCGAGATGATGGGCCTCGAAGGCTTTTCCACCCGCGTGTACATGACCGACGTGGTCGCGCTGGAAGACAGCGAGGCCTGCGAGATCGACGTGCGCACGCTGGAGAACACGGCGCGCGACCTGCCGACCCTGCAGCACCAGATCCACTGCCTGATCGGCAACCGCCTGGCGCGCGCGCAGCAGGACCAGTTCGTGCTCGGCAGCATGCAGGCCGACGAGCGCCTGGCGCGCTTCCTGCTGGATCTGTCCGAGCGCTACAAGGCACGCGGCCTGTCGCCCGATGAATTCGTGCTGCGCATGAGCCGCGAGGAAATCGGCAGCTACCTGGGCTTGAAGCTGGAGACGGTCAGCCGCCTGATGTCGCGCTTCCACCAGGCCGGGCTGATCCAGGTCGCCCAGCGCCAGGTGCGCATCACGGACCGCGACGGCCTGAGCGAACTGCTGAGCCACGAAGTCTGAGCGCCAGCCACACCGGCGCGAAGCAGTCCAGCGCCCCGCCCAGACGCCGCGAGAAATCTTGCCTGCCTGAGTATCAGGCAGCACAATCGTTCTCCTTTCTCCGGAGCGCCCGTGCGTGCGCGCCGGACGCACCTTGGAGAACGCCTACATGCAGCTCAACGAGCCAGGCCTCGAGCACCCTGCCCCGCAGCACGTCCCCGACCTGCTGCGGCAGCTTGAAGCCATGCTCGAAGCGCGCACGCTGGACCTGCGGGAAGCAAGCATCGCCGGGCTGCCGCCGCCGTTGCGCGCACTGCTCGCGCGCCAGCGCAGGCTCGTCGACCAGGTAGGCAGCGGCGCCACCGACGCGGCCTCGCAGATCGCGCGCAGCGCCTACGAGTCGCACGAGGCGCTGGCGCGCAGCCAGGCGCATGCCCGGGAACACAACACCGAGATCGGCCTGGTGCGCGCCGAGCTCGGCGAGATGCTCGAGCTGACCGCGCAGACCAGCGCGCGCATGGAGCAGCTGGACTCGACCCTGGCCGACATCAACTCCCTCGCGTCACGCGGACGCGAGCAAAGCCGCGGCATGCTGGAGGTGTTCTCCGGGCTGATGGAACGCAGCGCCGGAACCCACCGCGACATGAACACGCTGCAGGACCAGTTGCGCGAGGTCGTGCGGCAGATGGAGTCCATCCGCGACATCGCGCAGCGCGTGAACCTGCTGTCGTTGAACGCCGCCATCGAGGCGGCGCGCGCCGGCGAGGCAGGTCGCGGATTTGCGGTCGTCGCCGACGAGATCCGCGGCCTGTCGCGCACCACCGAGCGCACCGTGGAAGGCATCTCCGAGGCGGTGGGCGCGATCGACCTCACGCTGCGTGCCAGCGCTGGCGCCGCCGCCGAGTTCCGCGACCACATGCAAGGCAGCAGCATGCGGGTGCGCGAGCTGCACGGCCACTTCGACCACATCGCCGGAGGCATCGACACGGTCACCCGCGAAGCCGGCCAGACCGCCGCGGCCGCCGCCGGCCAGGCGCGCGGACTGCAACGCGTGCAGGCCCATTTCGAAAGCATGGCCGACAAGGTGCGCGACTTCGCCGAGGACGTCGTGGCCACCACCGCGCGCACCGGCGAATCGCTGGCCAAGGCGCTGCAGACCAGCCAGGGGCTTTTCGAGTCGACCACCGCCTACCGCACCGACGCGCAGGCCAGCCGCATCGTGCAGGAACTCGAGCAACGCGCGGCCCAGGTGCAGGCACGGCTGCAGCAGGCGGTGGACAGCGGCGAGCTGCCTGAATCCGTGCTGTTCGATTCCGACTACCAGGCGGTGCCCGACACCGATCCGCCACGCTTCACCTCGCGCTTCGAGCCATGGTTCCGGCGCGAGATCCAGCCGATCGAGGACGCCTACCTCGCGGCCTCGCCGGCCTACCGGCTGGCGCTGGTGGTCGACCGCAACGCCTATGTGGCGGCCAGCAACTCCGTCACCGACCAGCCGCTGACCGGCGACCCGCGCCACGATCTGGTCCACAATCGCTCGCGGCGCATCTTCAGCGAACCGGCGATCACCCGCGGCTGCGCGCAGCTGCAGGGCGTGCTGCTGCAGGTGTACGCGCGCGACGGCGGCGCCGTGATGAGCCTGCTCGCCCACCCGCTGTGGGTCGGCGGCAGGCACTGGGGCGCGCTGTTCCTGGGCTTCAGCCTGGAGTAGGGAGGATCCCCTGGGGCGGCCCTGCGTTTTCTCGAGAGGGCCCCCAGGGCCGGCGCGCCGCGCGCGATCAGCTTCGTGTCTTGCCCAGGCGGGCGAAGGCCTGCGCCATCGCCGACTGCACCTGCGGCTGGCGCGACGCGCCGCGTGGCGCGTTGTCGCGCGGCGCGGCGCGGCGGGCGCCCGTGGGCGCGGCCCCGCCGGAGCCGGCGCCGGGCTGCGGGTCCTTGCGCATGCTCAGGCCGATGCGCTGGCGCTTCACGTCGACCTCCATCACCGTGACCTGCACGATGTCGCCGACCTTGACCACCTCGGAGGGCTCCTTGACGAAGCGGTCGGCCAGTTGCGACACGTGCACGAGGCCGTCGCAATGCACGCCCAGGTCGACGAAGGCGCCAAAGGCCGCCACGTTGCTCACCGTGCCTTCCAGGCGCATGCCGGGCCGCAGGTCCTCGATGCCCTGCACGTCGTCCTGCAAGCGCGCCACGCGGAACTGCGGGCGCGGGTCGCGCCCGGGCTTTTCCAGCTCGCCCAGCACGTCGCGCACCGTGAACAGGCCGAATCGCTGGTCCACGAAATCCTCCGCGCGCATGCCGCGCAGGCGCGCCGGGTCGCCCATCAGCAGCTCGATGGGCTGCCCCGCCGCGGCCAGGATGCGCTCGACCAACGGATAGCTCTCCGGGTGCACCGCGGAGCGGTCCAGCGGATTGTCGCCGCCGTTGATGCGCAGGAAGCCCGCCGCCTGCTCGAAGGTCTTCGGCCCCAGGCCCGGCACCTCGAGCAGCGCGGTGCGGTTGGCGAAGGCCCCGGCCTGGTCACGGCGGTGCACGATCTGCTCGGCGATGCGCGCGTTCAGCCCGGCCACCCGTGCAAGCAGCGCCGGCGACGCGGTATTGACGTCGACGCCCACGCGGTTCACGCAGTCCTCCACCACGGCATCCAGCCGGCGCGCCAGCCGCGCCTGGTCGACATCGTGCTGGTACTGTCCGACCCCGATGCTCTTCGGATCGATCTTCACCAGCTCGGCCAACGGATCCTGCACCCGCCGCGCGATCGACACCGCGCCGCGCAGGCTCACGTCCAGCGAAGGCAGTTCACGTGATGCGAGCTCGCTGGCCGAGTACACCGACGCGCCGGCCTCGCTGACCACCAGCTGCGTCAGCCCCAGCTCGGGATGGGCGCGCGCCAGATCCGATGCCAGGCGCGAGGTCTCGCGGCTGGCCGTGCCGTTGCCGATGGCGATGACGGCCACGCCGTGACGCCGGCACAGCGCCGCCAGCTGGCGCAGGCTGCCATCCCAGTCGCGGCGCGGCTCGTGCGGATACACGGTGGCAGTCTCCAGCACCTTGCCGGTGGCATCGGTGACGGCCACCTTCACGCCGGTGCGGATTCCGGGGTCGAGGCCCATCACCGACTTCGCGCCGGCCGGCGCCGCCAGCAGCAGGTCGCGCAGGTTCGAGCCGAACACCGCGATGGCCTGCTCCTCGGCCTGCTCGCGCAGCCGCGTGAACAGTTCGCGCTCCAGCGACAGCGACAGCTTCACCCGCCACGCCCACTGCACGCAGCGTTGCAGCCAGTCGTCGGCGGCGCGCCCCGCATGCGCCCAGCCGATGTACGAGGCGATGCGCTGCTGCGCGGCGTTGAGCACGCCGGCCGCCGCCGTCGGCTCCGGCAGTTCCAGCGCCGCGTCCAGCACTTCCTGGGCACGCCCGCGCAGCACCGCCAGCGCGCGATGCGACGGCACCCGCGCGATCGGCTCGGAGTAGTCGAAATAGTCCTGGAAATTCGCGCCCTCGGCCTGCTTGCCCTCGCGCAGGCGCGAGCGCAGCACGCCGCAGCCCCACAGCCACTCGCGCAGCGGCCCGACCAGCGCGGAGTCCTCGGCCCACGACTCGACCAGGATGTCGCGCGCGCCGTCCAGGCAGGCCTCCACCGTGGTGAAGTCCGAGCCGTCCTCGCCCTTTTGCGCCTGCACGAAGCCCGCGGCCTCGACCCGCGGGTCCAGCGTCGGCTCGGCGTACAGGCGTTGCGCCAACGGCTCCAGTCCGGCGTTGCGCGCCTTCTGGGCGCGCGTGACCATGCGCGGCTTGTAGGGAAGGTACAGGTCCTCGAGCTGCTGGCGCTGCTCGGCCGCCTCGATGGCCTGGCGCAGCGGCGGCGTCAGCTTGCCCTGCTGCGCGATCGACTTGAGGATGGCCGCCCGGCGCTGCTCGAGTTCACGCAGATAGCCCAGGCGCTGCTCGAGCACGCGCAGGTGGTCGTCGCTCATGCCCCCGGTGGCTTCCTTGCGGTAGCGCGCGATGAAGGGCACGGTCGCGCCGTCGTCGAGCAGGTCCACGGCGGCCGCCACCTGCGCCGTGCGCAATTGCAGCTCGGCGGCCAGCTGGTCGAGGATCTTCGCCTGCTGCGCCGCCGGGTCGGCCTGCGGCAGCGGCTGCGGCTGCGCGGCGCCGATCGGAGCCGCCATCGAAGCGGGGGTCGAAGCGGAGGACGGAAGCGGGTTTTCGGGCTGGCTCATCGGTGCGGACGCTTGCGAAAAACCGGCTAGTCTACGGCCTGCCCGCAACCCGCCCGCGCCCCTGCCGCGGCGTGTCAGACCGCGTTCACCGGCACCTTCAGGTAGCTCACGCCGTTGGCCTCCGGCTCCGGCATCTGCCCGGCGCGCACGTTGACCTGGATCGACGGCATGATCAGTGCCGGCATGCCCAGCGTGGCGTCGCGCGCGGAGCGGAAGGCGACGAACTCGTCCTCGCCGATACCGTCATGGATCTGCTTGTTGGCCTCGCGCTGGTCCTGCACCGTGCATACCCAGCGCGGCTCGCGCCCGCCGGGCATGTAGTCGTGGCACATGTACAGCCGCGTCTGCGCCGGCAGCTCGAAAATGCGCCGCACCGACTGGTACAGCCGATGCGCGTCGCCGCCGGGGAAATCACAGCGCGCCGTCCCGTAGTCGGGCATGAACAACGTGTCGCCGACAAAGGCACAGTCGCCGACCACGTACACGACGCAGGCGGGGGTGTGGCCGGGGGTGTGCATCACCCGCGCGCGCAGTTCACCGATCTCGAAGGTCTCGCCGTCGGTGAACAGCTTGTCGAAGGGGCGCCCGTCGCGCGGGATCGCTGGATCGTTGAACAGGTCCCCGAACACCTTCTGCACGTCGCGGATGTGCTCGCCGATGCCGATGCGTCCGCCGACCTGCTGCCGGATGTAGCTGGCTGCGGACAGGTGGTCCGCGTGCGCATGGGTTTCCAGCAGCCAGTCAAGCTGCAGGTTCTCGCTGCGGATGTAGTCGATGATGGTGTCGGCGAAGGCGGTGCCGCTGCGCCCCGACGCATAGTCGAAATCCAGCACGCTGTCGACCAGTGCGCAATGCCGGGTCTGCGGATCCAGCACCAGATGGCACACCGTGTTGGTCGGCGCGTGGAACCAGCTGCGCACCTGCGGCCCGGCCGCCTGCTGCTGGCTCTGTGCGGAAGACTCCCGTTCCTGTACCTGATTCATGCGAGCTCTCCTCGAGATGGCTGCTGTCGTGGGCGCAGTATCGCTGAGCCCACTTATACTATGCATAGTATAAGCCCGGGGTCGCTGGGCTGCTCTGGCAGGCGGGTCAGGCTTCCTCGAGGCCGGCTGGCGCCGCCGCGCCGCCGCCATCCAGCAAGCGATACCCCGCGCTGCGCAGATCGAAGGTCCCCGGGCCGCCGTACTGGATGCCTTGCGCCGACACGCGCAGGAAGCTTCCCCCGCCGTGCAGCACGATGCCCTTGCGCGCCTGCAGGAGCATGTCGCCGTCGCTTTGCAACAGCAGCCCGTCGCGCGCCTGCCCCCGCAGTGCCCCGGCGCAGGCGTGCAGGTGCAGCGGGCCGGCGGCGGCCAGCAGACGCATGCCCAGGCGGTGCGCGATCATGCGCAATCCGCCGCCACCACCGGCAAGCAGGTCGCCGCCGGCGCACACCCCGAGCTGGCTGCCCGCGCTCAGCCCGAGGCGCGCCCCAGCATGCAGTTGCGCGCTGGCGTCGCTGCCCAGCGTGAAGCCGTCCGCGCCGCCCAGCAGCAGGTCGTCGCGCGGCACGCCCTGGTGCGCGCTCGCCGCGGCATGCAGGTCCTCGCCCAGGTCCTGCTGATGCTTGCCCTGGCGCAGTCTCGCCTGCGCCGCGGCGCGCCCCGCCGCCGCATGGCGCGCCGCGGCGCGCCGCAACTCGCGCCGGCTCTCGAGCGCGTCGCAGGCAGCACCCTGCCCGAAGGCCCG
>JAJYTY010000140.1 GCA_021792835.1 Pseudomonadota bacterium | reverse complement strand
CGGCCCCGCGCGCGCCGGCCGCGCCGCGGCGCAAGCCGACGCGCTGAGGCCCGGCCCGCCGAGCCCGCGCGATCGATGCTGAACCGGCTCTGGCTCGGCCTGTTCGTCGCCGCGGCGGCGGCCGCGCTGGGGCGCTGGTGGATCGGCGGCGACCCGAACGTGTTCGGCGCCATCGTCGCCAGTCTGTTCGCGATGGCCAGGCTGTCGGTCGACGTGATGGTGCTGCTGTTCGGCACGCTGACGCTGTGGCTGGGCCTGCTGGCCATCGCCGAGCGGGCGCGCCTGGTGCAGGCGCTCGCGCGGGCGCTGGGGCCCGTGTTCTCGCGCCTGATGCCCGAAGTGCCGCAGGGGCATCCGGCGCTGGGCCTGATCACGCTGAACATGGCCGCCAACATGCTGGGGCTGGACAACGCGGCCACGCCGATCGGGCTCAAGGCCATGCGCGAGCTGCAAAGCCTGAACCCGAGCGCCGACACGGCGAGCAACGCGCAGATCATGTTCCTCGTGCTCAACGCGTCGTCGCTGACCCTGTTGCCGGTCAGTATCTTCATGTACCGTGCACAGCAGGGCGCCGCCGATCCGATGCTGGTGTTCCTGCCGATCCTGCTGGCCACCAGCGCGTCCACCCTGGCGGGGCTGTTCAGCGTGGCGCTGGTGCAGCGCCTGCCGCTGCGCGACGCGCGTTCGCTGGCCTGGATCGCCGCCGGGCTGCTCGGCTACGCGCTGCTGCTGGCCGGGCTGGCGTCGCTGTCGGCGGCGGCGCTGGCGCGGGTGTCGGACCTCGCCGGCAACCTGATGCTGTTCGGCGTCGTCATGCTGTTCCTGCTCGTCGGGGCGTGGCGACGCGTTCCGGTGTACGAGGCCTTCATCGACGGCGCGCGGCAGGGCTTCGAGGTGGCGCGCGAGCTGCTGCCCTACCTGGTCGCGATGCTGTGCGCGGTCGGCGCGCTGCGCGCGTCGGGAGCGCTGGACATGGTGCTGCACCTGGTGCGCTGGATCGTGCAGCACCTCGGGCTGGACACGCGCTTCGTCGACGCACTTCCCACCGCGCTGGTCAAGCCCTTTTCCGGCAGCGCGGCGCGCGCGATGCTGATCGAGACCATGCACCACGACGGGGTCGACAGCTTTCCCGCGCTGACCGCGGCGACCATGCAGGGCAGTACCGAGACGACCTTCTACGTGCTCGCCGTGTATTTCGGCGCCGTCGGGGTGCGTCGCGCACGCCACGCGGTCGCCTGCGCGCTGCTGGCCGACCTGGCCGGAGTGGTGGCGTCGATCCTGGTGTGCTACTGGTTCTTCGGCGCGCGCTGACGCGCGCCCCGCCAGCCGGACTCCCCGGGCCTCAGACGATCGCCAGGTACTCGGTGCCGCTGTCCGGGTCGGACTGGTCGCGGCGGCTGTCGAGCTTGATGCGCAGCCGCAGGTCGTTCACCGAGTCCGCGTTGCGCAGCGCGTCCTCGTAGGAGATCTCCCCCTGCTCGTACAGATCGAACAGGGCCTGGTCGAAGGTCCTCATGCCGAGTTCGCGCGAGCGTCGCATGACGTCCTTGATCTCTCCGACCTCACCCTTGAAGATGTGATCCGAGATCAGTGGAGAATTGATCATCACCTCCACCGCGGCCACCCGCCCGCGCCCGTCCAGGCGCGGCACCAGGCGCTGCGAGACCATCGCGCGCAGGTTCAGCGAAAGGTCCATCAGCAGTTGCGAGCGCCGTTCCTCGGGAAAGAAGTTGATGGCGCGGTCCAGTGCCTGATTGGCGCTGTTGGCGTGCATGGTGGCCAGCACCAGGTGGCCCGTCTCGGCGAAGGCCACGGCGTGGTCCATGCTTTCGCGATCGCGGATCTCGCCCATCAGGATCACGTCGGGCGCCTGGCGCATGCTGTTCTTCAGCGCCGCTTCCCAGTTCTCGGTGTCGAGTCCCACCTCGCGCTGCGTGATGATGCAGTTCTTGTGCCCGTGCACGAACTCGATCGGGTCCTCGATGGTCACGATGTGGCCGCGGCTGTGCTCGTTGCGCCAGTCCAGCATCGCCGCCATCGACGTGCTCTTGCCGCTGCCCGTGGCGCCGACCAGCACGATCAGCCCGCGCTTGCTCATGGCCAGTTCCTCGAGCACGCGCGGCAGGCCGAGCCCGCGGATCGACGGCAGTTCCTGCGGGATCAGCCGCAGCACCAGGCCGATGCGCCCTTGCTGCACGAAGGCATTGACCCGGAAGCGCCCGATGGCTCCCGGCGAGATCGCGAAATTGCACTCCTTGGTGCGCTCGAACTCGGCGGCCTGGCGATCGCTCATGATCGCGCGCGCCAGTGCCTGGGTGTGCTGGGCGCTCAACGCCTGCGCCGACACCTTGTGCACCTCGCCGTCGATTTTCATCGCCGGTGGAAAATCGGCTGTGAGGAACAGGTCGGATCCGCCGCGTTGCACCAGACTGCGCAGCAGGTCCTGCACGAATCTCGACGCCTGGTCACGTTCCATGGAGCTCTCCCCGGGGTCGGATGGGTTCAGGCCGAATCGTTGCTCGACGGCGTGCCGAGCTTGCGCAGTCGCAGCGACAGACGACGCGCCAGCGACCCCACGATGCGTACCGCCGATGCGGGGTCGCGCTCGATCAGCGCGTCGAGCATGCGTGCCTCCAGCACCGCGATCTCGCTAGGGCGCAGGGTCGTGCAATAGGAGGCGCGCGGTCCGGCGTCGAGCAGCGACATCTCTCCCAGCACGCTGCCGGCGCGCGCCTCGGTCAGGCGCACGCGTTCGCCCCAGGGCTGTTGCCGATCCACCGCGACGACCCCGTGCAGCAGGATGAACATGAAACTGCCGGGCTCGTTCTGCTCGATGACGTCGCGGTCGGCATCGACGGACCAGAACTCGAAATGCCGCGCGCACTGCTCGAGGTGCTGCCCCGACAGGCCCGCCATGAATCGGTCCTGCGTCCACAACTCCTTCAGGCGGCGAGCCGCCGGCTCGTGCGCCAGGCGCCGTGCCCCCAGCGCGCGCGCGCGCTCCGCCCAGCCCGGGGCCGCCACGGTGCTGGCGGCCGCGTCCTGGAATCCGGTGGTGAAGAACTGGGACTCCGGGAATCCGTCACGCTCGGCTTCGCGATCGGGACTCTGGCGGCCGGTGCGCAGGAATTCCAACACCTTTTTCATGGTTTGCTGTCCTGGGCAGGTCTGAGGGGCGTCGTGGGGCTTGCGAGGGGCTCAGGCTCCCGGGAAATTCTCCGGCTGCTTGGCTTTCGAGCGCGCCTCGGCGGGAGCAATCAGGCTGCGCCGCACCAGGTCGGCGAGGTTCTGGTCCAGTGTCTGCATGCCGTGGGCCTGGCTGGTCTGGATCATCGAGTACATCTGCGCCACCTTGTTCTCGCGGATCAGGTTGCGGATCGCCGGGGTGCCGATCATGATTTCGTGCGCGGCCACGCGGCCGCTGCCGTCCTTGAGCTTGCACAGGGTCTGCGAGATCACCGCGACCAGGGCTTCGGACAGCATGGCACGCACCATGTCCTTCTCCGCCGCGGGGAACACGTCGATGATGCGGTCGATGGTCTTGGGCGCCGACGAGGTGTGAAGGGTTCCGAACACCAGGTGGCCGGTCTCGGAGGCGGTCAGCGCAAGCCGGATGGTCTCCAGGTCGCGCATCTCGCCCACCAGGATCGAGTCCGGGTCCTCGCGCAGTGCCGAGCGCAGCGCGTTGGCGAAACTCAGCGTGTGCGGTCCGACCTCGCGCTGGTTGATCAGGCACTTCTTCGAGTCGTGCACGAATTCGATCGGATCCTCGATGGTCAGGATGTGGCCGTACTCGTTCTCGTTCAGATGGTTCACCATCGCCGCCAGCGTGGTGGATTTGCCGGAGCCCGTGGGGCCGGTCACCAGCACCAGGCCGCGCGGCTTCAAGGCCAATTCGCCGAAAATCTTCGGTGCGTTCAGGTCGTCCAGCGACAGGATCTTGCTCGGAATCGTGCGGAACACCGCGCCGGCGCCGCGCTGGTGGTTGAATGCGTTCACGCGAAAGCGCGCCAGCCCGCTGATCTCGAAGGAGAAATCGACTTCGAAATATTCCTCGTAATGCTTGCGTTGGATATCGCTCATGATGTCGTAGACCATCGCATGAACCATCTTGTGGTCCAGCGGCTCGACATTGATGCGACGCACATCGCCGTGCACCCGGATCATCGGCGGAAGTCCGGCCGACAGGTGCAGGTCCGATGCGTTGTTTTTCACGCTGAACGCCAACAATTGCGTGATATCCACAGCAATCTCCCTGATATTCTTGCGAATCGAATGACAGACTTTATAGTAAGGCCAGGGCCCGGCGCTTCACCGCTTTGCGCGCGCCGAGGACGGCGCGTGTTGTTTCGGCTACACGCCGGCCCGCTTTCGCGCAGCAGGCTTTCGCCGTGAACCCGCCCTCGGATGACCTTGCCGCTGCCGCTGCCGCTGCCGCTGCCGAGCGGCTGCGGCAGGTGCGGCTGCGCATCGAGCAGGCGGCCCGCGCCGCCGGTCGCGATGCCTCCCAGGTGCGCCTGCTGGCCGTGTCCAAGACCTTCGGAGCCCACGCCGTATCGGCCATGGCCGCTTGCGGGCAGTCCGACTTCGGGGAGAACTACGTGCAGGAGGGGGTCGCCAAGATCGACGCACTGCGACCGTCCTGGCCGTCGCTGTGCTGGCATTTCATCGGTCCGCTGCAGAGCAACAAGAGTCGCGAGGTCGCCCGGCACTTCGACTGGGTGCACAGCGTCGACCGGCTGTCCGTCGCGCAGCGGCTGTCGGCACAGCGCCCGGTCGAGTGCGATGGCGAACTGCTGCCGCCGCTGCAGGTGTGCCTGCAGGTCAACATCAGCGGCGAATCCAGCAAGAGCGGCGTGCCGGCATCGCAGGCGCAGCAACTGGCGCACGAAGTCGCGCGCCTGCCGGGCCTGCGCCTGCGCGGACTGATGTGCATCCCGGCCCCGGTGCAGGGCGTGGCGGCGCAGCGCGAGCCCTTCGCGCGGCTGCGCGAGCTGCAGCAGCACCTGGTGGCATCGGGGCTTGCGCTGGATACGTTGTCGATGGGCATGAGCGCAGATCTCGAGGCCGCGGTGCTCGAGGGCGCGACCATCGTGCGCGTGGGCAGCGCCTTGTTCGGCGCGCGCGCGCAAGCACGGCGCTGAGCCGGGCGCCACCGCGCGATCAGGCGCGATCAGGCGCGGTCCGCGTCGTCGTGCAGGCGTCGCAGGTCCAGGCCCAGGCCGCGCAGCGGCTGGGCCCAGCGCTGGCGCTGGGTTTCGTCGAGCGCGGCGAGCGACTCCAGCATGCGGCGCCAGTGGCCTGGCTGCTGCGGCAGTGCTGCGCAGTACAGCAGCAGTTCGCCACGCTGTACCGCCAGCACCGGAAAATTCTCGGGGTCGAAGTCCCCGAGCGCGTCGGCCTGCTGCTCGACGTCCACCCAAAGCCAGCGCGCTCCCGGCAGCACGTCGCAAGCCTGCCGGGCCAGCTGCGCGAAGCCCTGCTGCCAGCCACGGCAGATTCCGCACCACTGTGCGCACAGGCAGGCCACGGTCCAGCCCGGTGCGGATGGCTGCATGGCTTGCATCGCACAAGACTCAGCGCAGGGGCTTGAAGCGCAGGCGGTGCGGGCGCGCGGCCTCCTCGCCGAGGCGGCGCTTCTTGTCCGCCTCGTATTCCTGGTAGTTGCCGGCGAAGAAGGTCCACTGCGAATCCCCCTCGGCCGCCAGGATGTGCGTGGCGATGCGGTCCAGGAACCAGCGATCGTGGCTGCTCACGAGCACGCAGCCGGCGAATTCCAGCAACGCGTCCTCGAGCGCGCGCAGGGTTTCCACGTCGAGGTCGTTGGACGGCTCGTCGAGCAGCAGCACGTTGCCGCCCGACAGCAGGGTCTTCGCCAGGTGCAGGCGCCCACGCTCGCCGCCCGACAGCTGGCCGACGATCTTCTGCTGGTCCGAGCCCTTGAAGTTGAAGCGCCCGCAGTAGGCCCGCGACGGAATCTGGAAGCGTCCGACGGTCAGGATGTCCTGGCCGTCGGACAGGGCCTCCCACACCGTCTTGTCGCCGGGCAGCGAGCTGCGGCTCTGGTCCTCGTATACCAGGCGCACGGTCGGCCCGACCACGATCTCGCCGGCATCCGGGGTGTCCTGGCCGGCGATCATGCGAAACAGCGTGGACTTGCCCGCGCCGTTCGGGCCGATCACGCCGACGATCGCCCCGGGAGGAATCTGCAGGCTGAGATCGTCGATCAGCAGCCGCTCGCCGTGCGCCTTGCGCACCGAGCGCAACTCGACGACCTCGTTGCCCAGGCGTTCGGCGACCGGGATGAAGATCTCGTTGGTCTCGTTGCGCTTCTGGTACTCGACGGCGGCGAGTTCCTCGAAGCGGGCCATGCGCGCCTTGCTCTTGGCCTGGCGTCCCTTCGGGTTCTGGCGCACCCACTCCAGCTCCTGCTTCATGGCCTTCAGGTGCGCGGCCTCGGCGCGCGCCTCGTGCTCCAGGCGCTGTTCCTTCTGCTCCAGCCAGGAACTGTAGTTGCCCTTGAACGGCAGCCCGTGGCCGCGGTCCAGCTCGAGGATCCACTGCGCCGCGTTGTCGAGAAAGTAGCGGTCGTGCGTGACGGCGACCACGGTGCCGGGGAAGCGCTGCAGGAACTGTTCGAGCCACTCGACACTCTCGGCATCCAGGTGGTTGGTGGGCTCGTCGAGCAGCAGCATGTCCGGCTTGGACAGCAGCAGCCGGCACAGCGCGACGCGACGCTTCTCGCCGCCGGACAGCGGGCCGATGCGGGCATCCCACGGCGGCAGGCGCAGCGCGTCGGCGGCGATCTCCAGCTGCAGGTCGGTGTTGTCGCCTTCGCCGGCGGCGATGACCGCTTCGAGCTGCGCCTGTTCCTCGGCCAGCTTGTCGAAATCGGCGTCCGGCTCGGCATAGGCTGCGTAGACCTCATCCAGGCGCTTCTTGGCCGCCAGCACGCCGCCCAGGCCCTGCTCGACGGCCTCGCGCACGCTCAGCTCGGGGTCGAGTTCGGGTTCCTGCGGCAGGTAGCCGATGCGCGTGCCGGCCAGCGGTACCGCCTCGCCCTCGAAATCGCGGTCGACGCCGGCCATGATCTTCAGCAAGGTCGACTTGCCGGATCCGTTGAGGCCGAGCACGCCGATCTTGGCGCCGGGGAAGAAGGACAGCGAGATGTCCTTCAGGATCTGGCGCTTCGGCGGGACGATCTTGCCGACGCGGTTCATCGTGAAAACGTATTGCGCCATGGACTTGCCTGGTGATGCGGGATGAATGAAAGGGAATGACCTGCCGCTCGGCTTGCCGCCGCAGCCTGGTCACGGCACTTTAGCGCAGCGTGGCGGCTCGAAGTCCTGCAGCGCGCGCAGGATCGGGCCGTCGCCCAGTTCCTCGCGCAGCAGCGCGAACATGCGCATGTCGTGGTAGGCGCCCTTCCAGAACGCGAACTGGCGCAGCACCGCTTCCTGCGTGAAGCCCAGCGCCTGCAGCACCCGCACCGAGCGCTGGTTGTCCATCGCGGTCAGCGCGTTGACCCGGTTGAGCTTCTTGCACGCGAAGCCGTAGGCCAGCACCGCCGTGGCGGCCTCGCGCATCAGGCCGCGGCCCCAGCAGTCGGCGGACATGTCGTAGCCGAACGATGCCATGTTCGTGGTCTGGTCCCAGAAGAACAGACCGCAGGTGCCGATCATGCGCAGGCTGGCCGGGTCGAGCATGGCGAAGCGGTCGTGGTGCTTGAGGAAGAAGTCCAGCACGCGCTGCGCCTGCAGCAGGTCGTCGAGGGTGTCGAGTTCGTAGTGCCGGGTGACCTCGGGCTGACCGTAGATGCCCAGCAGGCCCGGCGCGTCGGTGGATTCGAGCGGGCGCAGCAGCAGGCGCTGCGTGCGCATCTGACGCCTGGAGGGATCGTATTCGAGCACGGGCACGCGGGACTCCAGCGGACGGGCGGGTTGCCGGGAACGCGGTGCGTGGCACGCGGCCCGGTCGGACCGCGTGGCGGCCCGCGCACTCGATGGTAGCCTTGCGAAAAAAAAGGCGGCGGGGTCCGACCCCGCCGCAATCGCTTGCCGCTCGCTTGAGGCCTGGCCGGGACGACCCCCGGTCAGGAAGTCCCGG
Source organism: Pseudomonadota bacterium (assembly GCA_021792835.1). Taxonomy (GTDB): domain Bacteria; phylum Pseudomonadota; class Gammaproteobacteria; order Burkholderiales; family Burkholderiaceae_C; genus Thiomonas_A. The sequence continues at coordinate 1,400 of JAJYTY010000140.1, read as the reverse complement.
CCGGCGTTGCCGTCGCCGACCGGGAATCGGTACCCGCCGAGGCGGGATCGCGCAGGCCGGACCGGGCTCAGCCCAGGTCCACCGGCACGAAGATGCGGTTGCTGCCGCGCTGGATCAGCAGCGCGACGGTATTGCCGGCGCCCTTCAGGATCGAGCGCACCTGCGACACGCTGTCGACCGGCTTGCCGTCGATCGCCAGCAGGATGTCCCCGGGCTGGACGCCGGCCTGCTCGGCCGGGCCGGCGACGCCTTGCACCAGCAGCCCGTTGTGCACATGGGCCTGTGCCTGTTCGTTGGGATTGAGCGGTCGCACCTGCAGCCCCAGCCCGTGGCCGCTGGAGCCGTTGCCGGCGTCGGCCACCAGCGTGCCGTCGGTGAAGCTGCCCAGCGTGGCCTCGACGGTGGTCTGGTGATGGTTGCTCCAGATTCCCAGCTGCACCTTCTGGCCCGGGCGCATCAGCCCGATCATCATCGGCAGGTCCGAGGAATCATTGACCGGCTGGCCGTTGACGCTGAGGATGATGTCCCCGGCCTTCAGGCCCGCCCTGGCTGCCGGGCTGCCGTCGGTGACCTGCGCGACCAGCGCTCCGCGCGGGGTCTGCAGCCCGAAGGAATTGGCCAGTTGCTGGGTCACCGTCTGCACCGCGATGCCGAGCTTGGCGTGCTGCACCTGGCCGTGCTCGATGATCTGGCGCGCCACCTGCTCTGCGACATTGATCGGAATCGCGAACGACAGCCCCTCGAAGGCCCCGGTCTGCGTGAAGATCTGCGAATTGATGCCGACCACCTCGCCCTGGGTGTTGAACAGCGGGCCACCCGAGTTGCCCGGGTTCACCGCGACGTCGGTCTGGATGAACGGCACCATGCTGTCGTCGGGCAGCGCACGGCTCTTGGCGCTGACGATGCCGGCGGTGACGGTGTTGTAGAAGCCGTAGGGCGACCCGATGGCCAGCACCCAGTTGCCGGGTTCGAGGGTCGCCGGATTGCCGATGCGCACGGTCGGCAGCCCGGTGGCGGCGATCTTCAGCACGGCGATGTCGGTCTTCGTGTCGGTGCCCAGCACCTTGGCCTTGTAGCTGCGGTGGTTGGTCAGCGTGACCGTCACCGACTTGGCGCCCTTGACCACGTGCGCGTTGGTCAGCACCAGTCCGTCGGAGCTGATGATGAAGCCCGAGCCGAGTCCCTCGGTAGGCACCTGGTGCGGCGCCTGCCCCTGGAACTGCTGGAAGAACTGGAAGAATGGCGAATCACGCAATTGCGGGGGCACCTGCGACAGGTCGGGGCCGCTGGTCGTCGTGGTCATGCCGCGCACGTTGATGTGCACCACCGTCGGGCCGAAGCGCTGGACGATCGACGAGAAGTCCGGCCCTCCGACGGCCGTGGTCTGCAAGAACGCAGCA
>JAJYTY010000139.1 GCA_021792835.1 Pseudomonadota bacterium | reverse complement strand
GAGCGCTGGCATGGCGGGGGCGGCCAACCCAAGGTCTATACCGCCGGCACCTGGGGGCCGGCGGGCTCGAGCGCGCTGCTGTCGCGCGATGGCGCGTCATGGCACGAGGAATCCTGAATCCGGTGCTGGCGCTGCAGGCGCATGCGACCTCCGGGGAGCAGGTGCGCGTGCTGGTCGCCTCGGTGCAGCGGCAACTCGAGCGCACCGTGCGCGAGCGCGGGCGCGCCGTGCTGGCGGTGTCGGGCGGGCGAAGCCCGGCAACGCTGTTCGAAGCCGTGTCCCGGCTGCCGCTGGCGTGGTCGCGCATCACGGTCACGCTGGTCGACGAGCGCCTGGTCGCGCCGACCCATCCCGACAGCAACGAGGCCCTGGTGCGCCGCCACCTGCTGCGCGGGGCCGCGGCGGCAGCGCCCTGGCGCGGTCTGGTGCAAGCCGGAGGTGCCGACCTGCAGCGTTGCGTCGGGCAGGCGAACGCCGCCGCCGAGCCGGCCGACCTGGTGCTGCTGGGCATGGGCGAGGACGGTCACATCGCCTCGCTGTTCCCCGACGCCCCGGGGATCGAGCAGGCGCTGGATCCCCGGGCAGCCGCGGGCTACGTCGCGATGCGCCCGCGCGCAGCGCCGCACGCGCGCATCAGCCTGAACCTGGCGGCCCTGCTGCAGGCCGGACAGGTTCTGCTGAGCCTGCGCGGGTGCGCCAGGCGGCGCGTGCTCGAGGCGGCCTGGGCCGATCCCGAGGCGCGGCTTGCGGTGGCGCGGCTGTTGCGCCTGCGCAGCCAGGGGCTGGAGCTGCACTGGGCACCGTGACGCCGCGCATGCAAGCCAAGGCTGCCCCGTGGCTCGTCGGCGACGTCGGTGGCACGAACGCGCGCTTCGCGCTGTGCGGACCGCGGCAACTGCACGAGCCACGGGTGCTGGTCTGTGCCGAGCATGCCAGCCTGCAGCATGCGCTGCGCAGCTTCCTGCGCGACGCCGGCGCGCGGGTGCGCCACGCGGCCATCGGCATCGCCAACCCGGTGCACGGCGACCGCGTGCGCATGACCAACCATCACTGGGAGTTCTCGATCGAGGCGGCTCGCCGCGAGCTCGGGCTCGACACGCTGTTGCTGATCAATGACTTCGCCGCGCTGGCGATGTCGCTGCCGCACCTGCCGCGCCAGAAGCTGCAGCCCATCGGCGGCGGCAGGCCCGTGGCCGGTGCGGCCCGCGCGGTGGTGGGGCCGGGGACCGGGCTGGGCGTGGCCGGCCTGCTGCCGCTGCCCGATGGCGGCTGGCACGTGGCCGCCGGCGAAGGCGGGCATGTCGCATTTCGCGCGCGCGACGACGAAGACATGCAGTTGCTGCGCTTCGCGCGGGCCCGCCACGGCCCGCACGTATCGACCGAGCGCCTGCTGTCGGGGCCCGGGCTGGAACTGATCCACGACTGGCTGTGCGAGCGCGCGGACCTGCGACAGGCGCACCGCACGGCTGCCCAGGTCACCGAGCTCGGGCTGCGCGCCTGGCGCGCCGGCGAGGCCGTGCATGCGCAGCAGGCCGGCGCGTTGTGCCTGGAGGCCCTGCAGCGCTTTTGCGCGTTGCTCGGAGGCTTCGCGGCCGACGTCGCGTTGACCCTCGACGCGCGAGGCGGCCTGTACATCGGCGGAGGCATCGTCCCTCGGCTGGGAGACTTCGTCGAGCAATCCCTGCTGCGTGAGCGCTTCGAGGACAAGGGACGGTTCTCCAGCCTGCTGGCGGGCGTTCCGGTGTTCGTGATCCACAGCCGCTACCCGGCGTTGCTCGGCGCCGCGGCGGCCCTGCAACAGCACATGGAGCGCGCGCACCATGCCTGAGCACGCCCGCGGTGACTCAGTCCAGCCGAAGTGTGTCGACCCCGTCGCCCAACTCGCTCCGAACCAGCTCGAGCAGGTGCTCGTGGTGCGTGAGCAGCAGGACCTGGGTGTGCCGGGACAGTTCGGACAGCGCGCGCAGCCCCGCGCGGGTGCGCTGGTCGTCGAAATTGACGAACAGGTCGTCGGCGACGAAAGGCAGGGCGTGGGCGTGGTCCAGGTGCATGTCGAGCGCGGCCAGGCGCAGCGCCAGGTACAGCTGGTCGCGCGAGCCGTCGCTCATGCCCTCGACGCCGACGCTGCGGCCGTCGGCGCGCCGGCCCTGCAGCGTGGGCGGCTGGCTGTCGAAATCGACCACCAGGCGTTCGAAGGAACCCAGGGTCAGTTCCGCGAAGATCCGGCTGGCGGCGGCCAGCATCGGGCCCTGCCTGGCGTCGCGGTAGCGCTCGATCGACCACGACAGCAGGCGTGAGGCGGTGCGCACCTTGATGTAGCGCTCTACGGCCTCGGCCATCTGCGCCAGCGCCTCCTGGCGATCCGCCTCGGCGCTGGCCGCGTCGGCGCTGCCGGCCATCGCCTGCAGCTGCGCGTGGGCGCCTTGCTGCGAGGCCGACAGCTCGGTCACGCGGCGCAGCAGCTGGTCCTCGCGCATGTCGAGCTGCGCCAGCTCGGACATCACGGACTCGGGGGCGACGCCCGCGGCCTCGTCGCGCAAGGCCTGCAGCTGCAGCCCGTCGCCCTGCGTCAACAGGGCCTGCATGGCCTCGTCGACGCGCTCCTGCAGGCGCCGGTGCTGGTCGGAGCGTTCGATGGCGCGCCGCAGATCGCCGCGCTCGGAGGTGCCGGCGCGCTGCAGCAGCGGCTGCAGCAGCGCGCCGATGTGCTGGTGCTCGAGCTCGATCGCGGCAATGGCCTGCTCGGCCTCGGCCAGCGACGCGCGCTGGCGAAGCAGATCGGCCTGCAGGCCGCGCGCCTCGCCGAGGCGGCGTTGCAGCTCGATCGCGATGTCGGGGCCGGGATGGCCGCACAGCCCGGGCGCGACGCGTTGCGCGAGGGCCTCGGCGCGGGAATCGAGATCGCGCAGGTCGGCCTGCATCGCGTCGATGCGCTCGCTGCGGATGCTGCGCACGGCGCCCAGGGCCTCGTCGATGCGTCGCACGAGCTCGAGCGCGGCTTCCGCGCGGGCCGGATCGGCGGACCGCGGCAGGCCGGCATCGGCCAGCGCCTTCGACCAGGCCGCGGACCAATCGTCAAGCGCCTCGCGCGCGGCGCCGGCCTCGCGCTGCAGGGGCTCGCGCGCGTCGGCGGCGGCATCGATCTGCTGCTGCAGGGCCTGGCGCCGCACGCGGGATTCGTCCTGCTCCTGCACCCATGCCTCGGCCTGCACGAGCAACTGCGCCAGCCCGGGGCCGCAAGGCTGCAGTCCGAGTTCGCGCATCGCCTCGGCCAGCGCCAGCGCGGCCTGCTCGCCGGCGCGCAGGAACTGCTCCAGCCGGTGCCCCGCTTCGAGCAGCTCCTGCCAGGCCTGCAGCGCGCCGTCGCGGGCCGTCAGCCATTGCGCCGCCGCGTGGTAGGAAAGTTCCGGCAGCCGGGACTCCCGCCGCAGCTCCCGCCACCGGTCCTCGCGTCGCGCCTTGGCGGCCGCCAGCGCCTGCTGCTGCGACACCAGGGTTGCGCGCTCGCGCGTGGATTCGGCCAGCCGGTCCTGCAGGCCCTGCAGTTCGGCGGCATCGTGGGCGCGGTCGTGGCGTTCGTCGGCCAGCGCGTCGGCCTGCTCCACCAGGCGCTCGTAGCCGGCGGCGTCCGCATGCAGACGCGAAGGGTCGCTGCGCAGGGCCTGCCAGCTCTGGTCGCGCTCGGCGCGCGCGCGCCGCACGTCGTCGAGCAGCACCGGGTGGCGCGCGTCCCGCATGCGCCGCACCGCTGCTTCGCGCTCGGCGATCTGCGCGTCGGCTCGCTGCAGCTGGCGGTCCAGCGAGCCGGACTCGGCGTGTTCGCGCTGGTCCTCGTCGACCAGGCCCTGCACGCGCTCGCGCGATGGTGGCAGCATGCCGGCCAGCGTGGGCATGTCGAGGTCCTCGCGGCCCAGCGCGTCACGCGCCTGTGCGAGGGAACGCTCGTGGCGGGCTGCGTCGTCCCGCAGGTTGCGCTGGCCCGTGGCGAAGTCGCCCAGCTGGCGCGCCTGCGCCATCGCCGCGCGCAGCGTCGCCGACACCTTGCCGGCGCTCAGGCGGGCCAGCTCGCGCTGGGCCTGTTCGATCTCGAGCTGCTTGTCGCGCAGCGCCCGCTCGCCCGCCTGCATGGCCTGCGCGAGCGGGTCGTGGCGCCGCGCCAGCGCGGCGAGCGCGGCGCGCGCCTGTTGCGACGGCAGGCGCGCCGCGAGTTCGACCTCGTGCAGGCCCCGCCACCCCAGCTGTGCCGCCAGTTCGGCGGCCACCGCCCAGCGGGCCTGCAGTTCCTGCTGGCGCTTGTCGATGTCGGCCGGGTGGGCCCGGTACTGCACGCGCAGTTCGTCGAGCGCGACGATGTCGGCCTGCAGCTCGAGCAGCGGCGTGTCGGGCCGCAGTTGCGCGATCGCGGCCTGCGCCGTCTCCCGCGCGCACAGGTGCTGCGCGCGTGCCGCGCCGATGGCGGCGAGGCGCTGCTCGGCCTGTTCCAGCGTGGCCGCGGCGCCCGCGGGGAGCTCGGGACCCCCCGCGCAGTCCTGCAGCGCGGCGCGGTGGCTGTCCAGCGCCGCCAGCAGCGGCGCGACGCGACGAATGCGCTGCAGCACTGCGCGCCGGGCTTTCAGCGCGGCATGCTCGTCCATCGCGGCAAGCAGCTGGGTGTCGAGCTGCTGCACCCTGTCGTGCGCCTCCGACCAGTCCTTGGCGCGCAGCGATGCGGCCTTGAGCCGGTGCCGGGCCTGTTCGTAGACCTGCTCCGCCTGGTAGTAGGCGCGCGACCCGGACCTGCGCCGCGCCCACAAGGCGTCGGCCTCCTGTTCCAGCTGTTCGCGCAGGCGTCCCAGCGACGCGATGCCCGCGGCGGACTCGAACAGCACCTGGCCCACGTCGTCGTCGTTCGCCGACAGGATGCTGGCGCCGCCTTGCACCAGCCGGTCGTGGTCGAGGCAGAACATCTGCTCGAAGAAGCGCGCGTCGGTGCCGCCGAGCAGGGCGGCCAGCGCGTCGTCCTGCAGCACCGACTGGTCGGGTGCGCGCAGCGTGGCCCTGGCCGCCTTGATGCGCTGGAACGCCAGCGTGGAGCCGTCGTGGCTGAGCTGCGCGCCCAGCCGCAAGTCGGCCAGGGGATGCAGGAAGGCGTAACCGAACTGGCGGGTGGGGAACCCGTACAGCAGGTGGACCAGAGCCGAGCGCAGCGTGGACTTGCCGGCCTCGTTGGCGCCGACGATCACATGCAGATCATGCGCCGACCGCGGCAGCTCGAGCGCGCGATCGGTGAACTTGCCATAGCGGATCAACTCGAGGCGGTCGATGCGCATCGATCACTCCGCGGCGCCGACGCGCGCCAGCAGCGAGGGCACGGTGGCGCGCACGAGCTCGGCGAAGCGCGCGCCGCGAAGGTCCTCGAGCAGCGCTACCGCCGGCGAGATGTCCGGCGGCAGCCTGGCCAGCAGTTCGTCGAAGTCGTCCTTCAGGCTGGCGAGCAGATCGGGGTCGGAGTCGGCGACGGCCAGGATGGCCTGCAGGTCGGCCAGCGCGTCGCCACGTGCCGCCAGTTGCCCGGCGGACTCGCGCGGCCGTGTGTCCACCACCACCTTCTCGATCCACATGCGATCGCCCGCGATCGCCGCGGCCTGCGCCAGCACTTCGGCCCGCAGCTGCGCCTCCAGGCCGAACAGCTCGCCGTGGGCGGCGGTGGCGCCGTGCAGCGTGACGCGCACGGCCAGGGTGTGTCCCGAGTCGTCATGCGCGAGCAGGTGCTCCAGAGACGCCCCGACCAGCCGGCTGACCTCGCCCAGGCGCGTGGCGTCGGACGCGTCGACCTGCAGCCGGTGCCACCGCAACACATCGACGAAGCGCTGCTCGACGGAGCGGATCTCCTGCTCCTCGGCGGTCACCAGCAGGGCCCCCTTGGGGCCGGTTTCGCGGATGTTGCGCCCCTGCAGGTTGCCGGGGAAGGCGATGGTCGATTCGCCGCGCCAGATCTGGTGCTCGTGCACATGCCCCAGGGCCCAGTACTGGTAGCCCTTGGCCTGCAGTTCGGCGATCGAGCACGGGGCATAGCTGGCATGCGCCGCGTAGCCCTCCAGCGCGGTGTGCAGCACGCCGATGTTGAGCCAGCCGGGACGCGGCGCGGGGTAGCCCGGAACCAGGTCCTCGGTGGTCGCGGCGGTCTTGAAGCTGCGCCCGTGCAGCGCGACCTTCAGCTCGGGAAGCTCGAAGGTGGCGGCCTTCGCGCTGGGGAACACCTGCACGTTGTCGGGCAGCGACAGGCGCCGGGTCATTTCGCTTTCGGCGTCGTGGTTGCCGTGCAGCACGTACACCGGGATGCCGGCGCGCTTCAGGCGGCCCATCTGCCAGGCGAAGTGGATTCCGGTGTTGAAGTCCTTCCAGCCGCCGTCGTAGAGGTCGCCGGCGATCACCAGGAAGTCCACGCGCTCGTCGATGGCCAGTTCGACCAGGTTGTGCAGCGCGTCGCGGGTAGCCGTGCGCAGCAGTTCGGCGGGGGCGTCAGGGTAGGCGCTGAGCCCGATCAGCGGACTGTCCAGATGGATGTCGGCGGCGTGCAGGAATCGCATCACGCCAGTCTAACCGGCGCGAAATGGCGCGCGGTTTCGAATGGATCGCGAACGGACCCGGAGAATATCCGGGCGCGGTCGCGCTGATTCCGCGGCCTTCGGGGGTTTTCCGGAAACTTGGATCCGGGCTCAGGCCGTCAGGTGCAATCCGGCGCCGGCCGCCGTGCCCCCTGGCTGCCCGACGGGCGCCGAAGCCATGGACTGCACGCCGGTGTAGGCGTTCAGCGCCAGCGCGATGACCATCGCGCTCAACGCCTCGGCGCCGTGGTGCCTGCGGTTGCCCGCGAGCAGCGCCAGGATGGCCAGCGCTTCCAGGTCGTCGAGGCCGTTGGCGACCGCGCCCGCGGGCAGCAGGCCCTCGGCGGGACCGCTCGCAGGCGCGACACGGCCAGCGGAGCCGGTACCGGCCGTGCCGCCGGGCGCGAAAGCCGCGGCGGCGCCGGCGGGGGCTGCCGCCGAGGCTGCGGCCGCCAGCGGCGGGGCGGCGAATCCGCCGATGGCTCCGACGGCACCGATCGGGGGCATGGAGTCCCTCCGGGATGTCATGGACGAGCGAGAATGCCCGGTTTCCATTGCATCGTAGAAGGGGTTTTGAAGGCCGAATATTCGATAACCGTGGAGTCATGACGATCATTTGCCCGATAAATATTTCCGACACGCGGCGTGGATATTCAAGGCGCCGGTGTGCGGCGCGCGCGGCGCCAGCGCCCGGGCGGCACCCCGGTGGCCCTCTTGAAGGCGCGCACGAAGGCGGCCTCGGACGCATAGCCGACCTGCTGGGCGACCGCGACGACCGCGCAGTCGCCGTGGGTCAGCAGGTCGGAGGCCAGTTGCATGCGCCAGCGGGCGAGATACTGCATGGGCGCGAGTCCGAGCAGCAGCACGAAGCGCTCATGCAGCGCGGAACGCGACAGTCCCACGGCGTCGGACAGCGCCTCGACGCTCCATGATTCGGCGGGGCGCTGGTGCAGCAGCCCGAGAGCGCGTCCGACATGGCGGTCGCGAAGCCCGGCGAGCCAGCCTGTGCGGTCCTGCGGCATGTCGTCGAGGTGCCGGCGCACCAGATCGACGAACATCATCTCGCTCAGACGCTCCAGCACGGCCTGCCCGCCCGGCCGCGGGTGCTCCGTCTCCAGGGTCGCGGTGCGGATGAAGGTTTCGACCAGGCGCTGCGGATGCGCATCCCCGGAGCCGGCCCGGCGCAGGTGCAGCAGACGCGGCAGATGGGCCAGCAGAGGGTTGAAGGGTTGCGCGTCGCAGCCGAAGAATCCACACAGCAGGGTCGTGGCGCCGGGTGCGTGCGTGGCGTCGAGCTTGTCCGGTGCCACCGCGCTGCCGCGCACCTGCAGGCGAAACGGGGGCCGTCCCGAGGAGGCCGCGAAAAAGGGGTTCACGGCGTAGCCGGCGCGCATCCCGGGCGCGCTCGACAGCACGTGCGCGTCGCCGTGCGGATAGACGAGCACGTCGCCGGGCTCGGCATGCACCGGCGGCTGGCCGATCACCGCGGCGCAACAACTGCCGGAGGTGAGCACGTGATAGGCCATGACGTGGGCCGCGCCGGGCAGGACCGCCTGCGCGATGTTCGCCGCGGGCAGCGCCTCCACCACCCACGGCGCCTCGGCGGACACATGCATCAGCAGGCTGCCTTGCAGGTGCACGCGCCTGAGCACGTCCGAAAGGGGGTCCTGCAGCATCGCCGCTCTCCCGAAGAGGCGCCTGGATGGCGCGCGTGGAGCGCAGTATGTCGTGGCGGCGGACGCGCGGGCAAGCGCCGTGGAGTCGCTGCGAAGCGGCGCAGGCGCGACTCGCCTAGAGTCGCCGTCAAGATGTCCGCGTGCAAGGAGATTGCCATGAGCTCGATGTCCCCGGCCGTGCGGCCCGCCGGCCCGCCATGTCCTTCAGGCGTCTTCGACGCGCTCAAGGCGCGCCAGCGCACGGTGTGGTCCAGCGGCGACTACGCCTCGATCGGAGTGACCCTGCAGATCGTCGGCGAGCAACTGTGCGAGGCGGTGGATGTGCGTGCGGGGGACCGCGTGCTCGACGTGGCCGCCGGCAACGGCAACGCCGCGCTGGCGGCCGCCCGGCGCTTCGCGCAGGTGACCGCGGTCGATTACGTGCCGGCGCTGCTGGAGGCCTGTGCGAGGCGCGCGGCGGCCGAGGGCCTGCCGCTGCGATGCCTTCCCGGCGACGCCGAGGCGCTGCCATTCGACGACGCGAGCTTCGACGTCGTGCTGTCCACCTTCGGGGTGATGTTCACGCCGGACCAGGAATGCGCCGCGCGCGAACTCCTGCGCGTCACCCGGCCCGGCGGGCGCATCGGGCTGGCGAGCTGGACCCCCGAGGGTTTCATCGGCGAGCTGCTGCGAACCATCGCGCACTACCTGCCGCCGCCGGCCGGGCTGCGCGCGCCGGTCCTGTGGGGCACCGAATCGGGCATCGAGCAACTGTTCGCCGGGCGCGCGCGCTTGCTGCAGTCGGGTTCGCGCGACTACATGTTCCGGTATGCCGGCGTCGAGCACTGGATCGAGCGCTTCGCCACCTGCTACGGCCCCCTGCTGAAGGCCTTCGAGGCCCTTGACCCGCCGGCGCGACAGGCCCTTCGCGCGGATATCGCGCAGCTGCTGTCGCGCCGCAACCGTGGCGGCGACGCCTCGCTGCTCATCCCCGGGCAGTACCTGGAGGTGGTGCTGCTGCGGTCCTGAGTGCAAGGCGGCCCGCCGCCGACCAGAAGGCCTCGGCGGCGGTGCCCAGCGGTGCCGGGGCGCGAACCAGGCGCAACTCCAGTTCGATCGAGTCCTCGCGGCTTGCGGCGTGCACCAGGCGGCCGGCCGCCAGGTCGTCGTCGACCAGCAGCCCCGGAAGCCACGCCGGCCCGCGTCCGTCCAGCGCCATGCTGCGCAGCACCGAGGCCAGGTGCGCGGTCAGCGGGCGCGCGGCGTGGGCGCGCGGGCCGCGCGCCGGGCGCAGCTCGCGCAGGATCCAGATCGGAA
>JAJYTY010000005.1 GCA_021792835.1 Pseudomonadota bacterium | reverse complement strand
ACGAGGTTCGGCCGCACAGCAGTCTCGGCTACCGGACCCCCAACGAGTTCGTGCAGCAAGGGTGTTCAACTGAGAAACAGGGGGCCGTCGTCCAGGAATGAGTGGTCCGACGAACCGTGGCAGGTCAGCGGCACGGTTGCGTTCAAGCCTGCGTGGCGCCGAGACGCTGGGGCATGTCGGCGATGACGAGTTCGCGGTGGTCTCGGAGCACATGCCCAATATGCAGGCCGTCACCGAGCGCGCGGAGCAGTTGCGCCAAGCGCTCAAGGCCCCGCTGCTGTTGGGGACGAAAGAGATCCACGTCAGCGCCAGCATGGGCATCGCTCGCTACCCCGCCGACGGCGACGATGTCAGTGCACTGTTCAGTCGCGCCGACATCGCCATGCACGAGGCCAAGAAAAAGGGGGCCGGACAATGGGCACTGTATGAACGGGGTTTGTATGCGCGCCAGCGTCAGATGTTCGAGATGGAGGGGGGCCTGCGCAAGGCGCTGGATGCGACGGAATTCGTTCCTTATTACCAACCCAAGGTCGACGTCGCCACGGGGCGGATTGTCGGGGCCGAAGCACTGCTGCGGTGGAAACATCCTGAACAAGGGCTTGTGGCGCCAGCCGAGTTCATCCCAATTCTCGAGGACACCGGGCTGATCGTTCCAGTGGGCACATGGTTGCTCAACACGGTGTGCGCGCAGCAAGCGCATTGGCGGAAAGATGGCATCTCGATCGTCCCCGTTGCGGTGAACTGTGCCGTGGCGCAGTTGCAAAACGATGGTGTTCTCGGTGTCGTCCAAGATGCCCTTGCCGCGCACGCGTTGGATCCCAGAATGCTGGAACTCGAAATCACCGAGAGTGTCCTGATGCAAGCGCCCGAACGTGTTGCGGCATTGATCGCGCAATTGAGGGTGATGGGTGTGGATACGGCGATCGACGACTTCGGTACGGGTTATTCGTCACTGGCCTACCTTAAACGTCTGCCGGCCTCCGCTCTCAAAATTGATCGCGCCTTCATCAAAGATTTGCCGAATGACGCTGAAGATATCGCGATCACCAAGGCTGTGCTCTTGCTGGCAAGGGAGTTGGGGTTGCGTGTTGTGGCCGAAGGTGTGGAAACCGCAGAGCAGTTGGAATTTCTGCGGTCCCATGGTTGTGACGCCTACCAAGGCTACTTCTGCAGCCGGCCTGTGCCAGCGGATGAATTTGCGTCGTTGCTCCGTAAGCAGGATCGTCTGATTTCCATGTCCTGACCTATCAAGACGACATCGGCAGTTTGGTTCGGCTGCAATTTTTTATTATTGATCCGGCCCTCAAACAGTGTCATGCGGCGTACTTGACGAACACAGAGCGATCTGCGGGTTCTCCCGCCACGAATATTGGCGCTGATAAAGCGGAATCAGATAGCGACGCTTGCCATCGAACAGGTCGATGATTGATCGGGTGAATGGCTTCATGACTTACAGGCATGCCTTCTGTGTTGGCGCCGATGCCCAAAAAACGGGCAGGGTAGGTCGAACACCCTGGTCAATTTTCAATCGGCATCCCGCAATCGCGCTGGTCAATATTGATCGGCGCGCACACTGAACGACGGCATCCTCGATTTGGTTGTCGGCCTTTACCTCGACAATCACGTACTTCGGGCTGCCATCTGGCTCTTCGCGTTGGAAGATGAAGTCGAGGGACCCAATCTTGTCCGCCATCAGCACTCCGGACAGCTTCACCGATTTCTGCCGCCCAGGCTAGGCGCTTGTCGGATTTTTCGGGCCTTCGAACGCGGAGATGATCCTGTGGCTGTTCCCTTCGTCGTGGGCATGCTCGTGCGGGTGCAGCGTCGGCTCGGCAACCGCCTCGGTCGCTCGCCGCTTGCGGCCCAGTTCCCACGCGGTCAACGACGACAGCCATGCGACCAGAAACAGGCCGACGATCAGATAGCCCAGATCACCGAAGTCTAGGTTCACGATGCCGTCGGCCACTCTACCCTGCCAGCCGATGGCGGGGATGATCACCTGCAGCAACTCAATGCCACCCAGCGCGAAGGCGACCAGCACCGACAACAAGGTGGTGCTGATGTTGTAGAAAATTCGACGTAGCGGGTTGGCCAGCGCCCAGCCGTAGGCCTTGGTCATCAGAACACCGTCCGTGGTATCCATCGCGGACATCCCCGCGGTGAACAGAATAGGTAGCGACAGCACGGCCGGAACCGGTAGGTTGCCCGTGGCAGCGCCTGCGGTCATGGCCAGCAGGCCGATCTCGGACGCCGTATCGAACCCCAAGCCAAACAAGAACCCCACTGGATACATCTCCCAGCTTTGCTTGATGACCCGCTGCAACCGTCCGCCGAACAGCCGGTAGAACAAGCCGCGCTTGGCCAGCAAGGTATTCACGTGATGATGGTCGTGCGCCCCGCGTCGCGCTCCGTTCCATACCTTGAGCAGGTCGAGCAGGATCAACAGGTTGAGCGTCCCGATAATCACCAGGAAGATGCCGGACACGCCCGTACCCAGGACGCCGCCAATGTGCTGCATCTCCGGCATTTGAATCTTCATGGCGCTCACCATAGATGCGGTGAACACCGTCAGCAGGAAGACCACCGTGGAATGGCCCAGAGAAAAGAAAAAGCCGACGCCCAGGGGCTTGCGGCCCTCCTGCACGAGCAGCCGCACCGTGTCGTCGACAGCGGCGATATGGTCGGCGTCGAAGGCGTGGCGCAGCCCGAAGAGGTAGGCCGTCAGCCCCAGACCGATCATCGCCGGATAGCGCTCGGCGTAATAAAGGTAGAGCCCCCATCCGGCCAGGTGCAGCACGGCGATGAAGCCGTAGTAGCCGGCGAGCTGCACCCATTCATCTCGATCAAACCTCAAGGCACCCAGCCCGCGCGCATGTGGGCGGGGCGTCAGCACGGCTGTTGCGTCGTAGTTCATGCATCAATCCCTGAATGTCGGTCGTGTGACAGGACGGGTCAACATGAACTCCGCCCTGCGGAGAGTTACTCAGAACTCGTCACCCTTGACACGGCGTGTGTCCTTGAAGGTCCGCCAGCCGCTGATCATCGAACTGACGATGGACTGGCGCGACATGATGTCCTCACGAATAGCCACGTAGATGTGCACGAGGATGAATGTGATCAGGTACCACATCGCTAAATGGTGCGCGGTGCGCACAGCCTGGGGCTGTCCGAAGATCGGGGTGATCCATGAGGAAAACCAGTCATATTGCCATGAACCTTCCTGCGTTCCCTCACCGAATAGGGCGAGCCCGGTGAGGATGATGAAGATCGATCCCCACACAAACATGACGTGCATCGCCAGGATGGCGAGCGGGTTGTGCCCCGAATACTTGTTCGGCTCGCGGGCGAGAAACAGGTACCACTTAATCTCATGCCAAACACCGCGCCAGTACTCGCCCCTGAAGATGGGCGGCAGGAAGATCTCGCGGGCATGCAAATTGCCCGCGAAGGCCCAGTAAATGCGAAACAAAAAGCCAATGATGAAGATGTACGCTGCCGTGAAATGGGTGAACCGGATGTAGCCCATCAGGAAGTGGTCGTAGGGCTGGCCCGGCTGACTGGGCAACGGATGGCCGATAAAAAACCCTGTCACGCACAACGTCGCGATGGCGAAGAACTGGATCCAGTGCCATAGCCGGATCGGTGCCTCATAGACATACACCGCCGGCTCGACATGGGTTTGATGCGTGGACTGCGCGCTCATGCTTGTCTCCTGATTCGTCAATGGCGCGGGGCCCGGCCAAAGGCGCAGGCCCCGCTGCGTCAGCGCACCTTCACCCGGGTGAGTTCACTGCCGTCCTCGCTCATCACGTGAGTGGAGCAGGCCAGGCAGGGGTCGAAGCTGTGCAGGGTGCGCAAGATCTCGACCGGCTCGTCCGGACGCTCCATCTTGGTATTCATCAGGCTAGCCTCGAAAGCGCCAATGTTCCCCGCCGGATCGCGCGGCGATCCGTTCCAGGTGGTGGGCACCACCGCCTGGTAGTTCTCGATGCGACCGTCTTTGATGCGCACCCAGTGGCCCAGCGCGCCACGCGGGGCGACGACGGTCGCAACACCTTTGGCCTCCCTGGGCCAGGTGCTCGGGTCCCACTTCTCCATGTTGGCGGTCGCCGTGTCGCCCGCCTTGATGTTGGCGATCAGGTCGTTCCAGTCGTCCACCATCATGTCGGCGCAATACTCCGCTTCCAGGGCGCGCGCCAAAGTGCGGCCGATCGTGGTCTGCAAGGCGGACTTTGCGTCCAAATTCGTGCCGGCAAGTTGGTTGAAGAACGCCACACTGCGGTCCACCTGTTCGCGTTGATGCGGGAACTTCTTGGCGTACGCCAGCGTATAGCGAGACAGCGGCCCAACCTCCACCGCATGACCTTTCCAGCGTGGCGCCTTAATCCATGAGTACTTGGCCGACTCGTCGATCTCCTGAATATTGGTCTTGGTGCCTTTGGTGTTGGGGCCGAGCTCGAACTTCGGCTCGGTCACGCCGTCCCATGGATGGAGCCCCTTGTTCTCCTGCCCCGGGTAGGTGTACCAGGAGTGGGTCACGAACTCCTGGACCTGGGTCGGATCGCGCGGATCGACCTCGAACACCTCATCCCAGTTGCCGTTGAGAATGACACCGCCCGGCATCTGGTCGGTTGACTTGTCGTATGGCACCTTGGCATAGTCTCCGTAGTCCATCACGCTCTTGGCTCCCAGTCCACCGCCGTACAGCCAGTCCTTGTAGAAGCTGGCGATGGCAATCACGTCGGGCACGTAGACGTTCTTGCAGAAGTCCACCATCTCGTGGATGCGGCTGCGCACGAACTCAAGGCGCTCCATATTCAATGGAGCGCCGGCGGCGAGGTCGCCGTCCATATTGATGGCGCAGGGCACGCCGCCCACTAGGTAGTTGGGGTGTGGGTTTTTGCCGCCAAAGATGGTGTGCACCTTCACAAACTCACGCTGCATGTCCAGCGCTTCGAGGTAATGTGTGACACCCATCAGATCGGCCTCGGGCGACAGCTTGTAGGCCGGGTTGCTCCAGTAGCCATTCTTGAACGGCCCAAGCTGGCCCGAGTCCACGAACTTCTTGATGCGCGACTGAATGTCTCGGAAGTAGCCGGGGCTGGATTGCGGATGGTTCGGCGACACCGTCTGCTGCAGCACCGACGTTGCCTTCGGGTCAGCTTTGAGGGCGTTCAAAGGGTTCACCCAGTCCAGCGCGTGCAGGTGATAGAAGTGCACCACGTGGTCGTGGACCTGCAGGGTCTTGGCCATCATCTCGCGAATGAGATAGGCGTTCTTTGGAATCTTGATATTTAGCGCGTCTTCGACCGCACGCACCGATGCCAGCGCGTGGCAGCCGGTACAGACGCCGCAAATGCGCTCCACGAAGGCCCAGACGTCGCGCGGGTCACGACCCTTGACGATCACTTCCAGGCCCCGCCACATGGTGCCGGTGGACACCGCGTTGCGAATCACGTTGTCCTGGTCGACGTTGACCTCGCAGCGCATGTGGCCCTCGATCCGGGTCACCGGATCGACCACCACGCGCCGTCCCGAGGTGTCCAGCGTGTAGCCGTTGGGGGTGGTCACCGTGCTCATTCGTTGTCTCCCTTGTGTTGCGTCTCGCTCTGCTTGCCGCTGCGCAGACGTTTCACTGCGCTGGCTACGGCGTGCACCGCCACGGCTCCGCCCACCACACCGGCGACAGCCGCTCCGATTTCATCGGCATTGGCTTCGACGCCGAAGGGCTTGATGTCGGTGAGGTGGGCGTACCAGGAGCCCTTGTCCCAGAAGCCGTCTTCCGAGCAACCGATGCAGCCGTGCCCCGACTGAATGGGGAACGACACGCCATCGTTCCAGCGTGTGGTGGAGCAGGCGTTATAGGTGGTCGGGCCCTTGCAGCCAACCTTGTAAAGACAGTAGCCCTTGCGCGCGTTCTCGTCGTCAAAAGTCTCGACGAACTGGCCCGCGTCGAAGTGCGGCCGGCGATAGCACTTGTCGTGTATGCGCTGGCTGTAGAACATCTTCGGCCTGCCCTGGCGATCCAGTTCGGGCATACGGTCGAAGGTAAGCATGTAGGTGATGACCGCCGTCATCACCTCGGCGATGGGCGGGCAACCCGGCACCTTGATGAGCGGCTTGTCGGTGATGACCTTGTGCACCGGCGTGGCACGGGTGGGGTTGGGCTTGGCCGCCTGCACACAGCCCCAGGAGGCGCAGGAACCCCAGGAGATGATGGCCTTGGCGTTGCTCGCCGCGTAGCGCAGTTTCTCCACGAAGGGCTGACCGGCGATGATGCAGTACATGCCGTCCTCATTCAGCGGCGGGTTGCCTTCCACCGCGAGGATGTAGTTGCCCTTGTATTTAGTTACAACCTCCTCGACGATGGCCTCGGCCTGGTGGCCGGCGGCTGCCATCAAGGTGTCGTCGTAGTCCAGCGAAATCATGGACAGAATCACATCCTTGGCCAACGGGTGCCCCGAGCGGATGAACGACTCCGAGCAACAGGTGCATTCCAGCCCGTGGAGCCAGAGAACTGGCAAGCGGGGTTTGTTCTCCATCGCGTAGGCGATTTCACTCGCGTATTGCGGGCCCAGGCCCAGCGCTGCCGCAGTCAGGCTGCAGTACTTGAGAAAACTGCGCCGTGAAATACCTTGGCGCCGCATGACTTCATAGAACGTTTCAGTGACCGGCATGGTCCGCCTCCTCATGACTTTGTGGCTTCACCGGAAGCCCTTTATGCAATCAGTCAACTGCAAGTCGTGTGCCAGTGCATTACCCCTAGATAAATCAAAGAATTAGCTGTGCAACACCCTAAATTTCATGGTTTACCCCAGGTCGCCGCATAGCCGGCGTCGATGTGGCGGTGGAAACCAGCTATCCGCTCCTGTCCTTCTGGCGACTATCGTCATTTCAGTGCATGCTTGGTTTCCATTGCAGTCGTATTTATGGAAACTTGTTTTGCAGTTTTTCCAGGCAGCGCTGGAAAGGCCGCGTCAGATCTGAATGCAATCAGGCACTTGGCGTGACCGGCGGAGGCTGGCATTGCATTTGCTGAGTTCAATGGAAAGCGCGTCCCGGCAGGCCGGTTTCCACCCCTGACCGCGGAGCAGCCAGACGCAAGGAGACAACGCCATGCTGGACAACCCGCCGTCGGTGCTCATCCTAGGCATCGGCAACCTGCTTTGGGCCGATGAAGGATTCGGAGTGCGTGCCGTGGAGTACCTGCACCACACCTACACCTTCGGTGACAACGTACGCCTGATGGACGGCGGCACGCAGGGCCTCTATCTCATCCACCACGTGCAGGACGCCGATGTCCTGCTGGTGTTCGACGCGGTCGACTACGGCCTGGAGCCCGGCTCCCTGCATTGCGTGATCGGCGACGACGTGCCCCGCTTCATGGGTGCGAAGAAGATGAGCCTGCACCAGACTGGCTTCCAGGAAGTGCTCATGACGGCCGAACTGCTGGGCTGCATGCCGCGCCACCTCGCGCTGGTCGGCGTGCAGCCCCACACTCTGGAGGACTTCGGCGGCAGCCTTACCCAGTTGGTCAAGGCGAAGATCGAGCCGGCTATCGCCGCAGGCCTGCGCTGGCTAGCCGGGCTTGGCGTGGAGGCCACCCGCCGCGACACGCCGCTGCCCGAGCCCGAACGGCTGGGCGCGCAGGCACTGGACCTCGCCCCCTACGAGGCCGGACGTCCCGACCCCGAGTCCGCGCCACGCACCGGCGACTTGCGGATACTTGCCGACCCGGACGTGCGCTTCGACCCCAAACCCCTGCCCGACGCTTGGCCGCGCCTGAGCGTTAACGTCGACAGCCGTCGCCCCTTTTGACCATGTGCATCGGCCGCCCCCTTCGCCTCGTCGAAATGTTTGAGTTCTCCGCCCTGTGCGCCGGACCCGATGGCGCCCAGGAATCCGTCGATATGACCCTCGTCGGCCCGCAGCCCGCGGGTACTTGGGTGCTGGTCTTCCTGGGCCATGCACGCAGCCTGCTCGAAACCGAAGAGGCCCTACGCATCCAGGACGCCCTCGTCGCACTGGAGGGCGTGATGCGCGGCGAGACTCCCAATATCGACCGCCTGTTTGCCGACCTCGTGAACCGCGAACCCGAACTGCCCGACCATCTGCGCGGCCCCGCCGCCCTGTCCTGAAAGGCTGAAAGGAACCCTTCCCAATGTCATCCCCACTGATCGACCGTCTGACCGACGAGCTCGGCTATCCGCGCGTGACCATAAAGACGCTCGATGCCGTGCTGCACGCAGCCGACAACGCCGTGCTGTTCTTCACCGCGGACCCTGCCAATACCCCCGAGGCCAACGACGTGGCCGTGGTGCTGCCCGAGTTGGTCAAGCATTTCAACGGACGCATTACGCCGGCCGTCGTCGCACGGGAAGACGAGCGCACCCTGCAGGCGATGTACGGCTTTGAACTGTGGCCTGCACTTGTTTTTCTCCGCAAGAACCAGTATCTCGGCACCATCTCCAAGATCCGGGACTGGACCGACTACCTGGAGCAAATTCAGGGCTTTCTCGACGCCGGCCCGGTGCGCCCGCCAGCCCCGCGCATTCCCATCATTCCCGCCTGAGCACACGACCATGCAGAAATCCATCGACATCCCCATCGTCACCATCGGCCCCGGCAGTCAGCCGGTGGAAGACGACACCCTCGAATACATGGCCATGCCCAAGGAGATGTACACGCACGACTCCATCTCCCTGCCCGAGCCCGAAGACCTGCGCCATAGGCACCGCATACGCGATTTGCTTGAGGACATGCTCGCCACCGCCCGCGCCTACGCGCCCGGCGAGGATGAGGCCATCGTCCACGACATCTCCCATCTCGACCCGGACGACCTCGCCTGCATCAACCAGATCCTCGGCGTGGGCGAAGTCAGCGTCACCATAGACCAGCTCGGCGGCGCCATCCTGGCGCAGGAAGCCGTGCTCACCGGCGTGTGGCGCGTTCGCCGAGTCGACGCTGCGCAAAACGTGCTGGACGACCGCATCGAGATCGCCGACGTACCGCAGGCGGTGCGCACCAGCAGCTTTGTCGCGCTATCTGAGAACCGGCTCGACCCCAACGCCGCGCCTATCCCCGGCGTACAGAATGCACCGGCGCTACTGAGCGAGATCGCGGATAAGATGGTCCGCTACACGCCCGGCGATCCCTCGCACGTCATCAATCTCACCCTGCTACCTCTCACCCGCGAAGACCTCATCTACCTCGGGACCGCCCTGGGCGTGGGCCCGGCCACCATCCTCTCGCGCGGCTACGGCAACTGCCGCATCGGCGCAACCCGCCTGCCCAACGTGTGGTGGGTCAAGTACTTCAACTCGCAGGACGCGCTGATCCTCAACACTATCGAGATCGTCGACGTGCCGGAAGTCGCCCTCGCCGCGCCGGAAGACTTCGCCGACACCGCCGACCGCCTGCGCGAAATCCTCACCCTGTTCCAATGAACACTTTCGAAGGCTCCTACATGGGCGACGCCTCTCGCCTACGCGACCACGCCTGTCTGGAGTGCCGCATCTGCTGGTACGTATACGACCCCACCGTGGGCGACCCGGTATGGCAAATTGCACCGGGCACCCCGTTCAGCCAACTGCCACAGCACTGGCGCTGCCCCGAATGCGACGGCGAGGCCATGCACTTCATGGTGGTGCAGGACGAACAATGAGCGCCAATGCCCACATCGGCCCCATCGGCCGTTCGCTGGAGAATGCATACAGTCACGTCCAGAACACGCACATGCTGGGCCTGCCCATCGTCAACCCCGCGCTGCGGGTCGAGGCCGTCGGCCTGCGTGAATGGGATGGGTTGTGCGTCGGCGTGATCGTCACCCCCTGGTGCATGAACGTGTTTGCCCTGTCGCTGCCCGGCGGGCGGGAACTGCCACCCGCCCAGGTTGGCACTACGCGGGCGATGGATCTACCCACCGGCAGCTACGGCCTGCTCACAGCCCATCTGCCGCAGGTCGGACACCACCTCACCGGCTCGCTCTTCTCGCCGATGGACGCATTCGTCAGCCAGGAGCAAGCCGTGGCCGCCGCACGCGACGCGCTCGCGCTAATGTTCGATACCGACACCGACGGCAAGCCCGCAGCAGCGCGACCCGAAGCGGCGCCCGCAGGTATCGCCTCGCGTCGCGGCTTCCTGCTCGGCCGCTCCTCGCGCTGAGCCACGCCATGCACGTCGCGCAACAGCATCTGCACATTCACATCGGGGCCACCGCCCCGGGCGGACGCACCGTGCGCATCGACAACCAACGCCCGCTGCAGGCCATGCGCCTCCTCGAAGGGCGCACCGCCGCCCAGGCCGTGCAGCTTCTGCCCCTGCTGTTCAGCCTGTGCGGGCACGCCCAGGTCGCCGCCGCGCGTGATGCTCTGCGAGATTCGCTACCGCCGATGAATGCCGCCCAGCGCCGCTCCCTGCATCGCCGTGTACAGATTGAAACCGTGCGCGAACACCTGCTGCATGTCCACCGCGATTGGGCGGCGCTCTGCGAGGTGCTGCCTCATCCCCCCAGCCTCGGCGAGATCGTCCGCCTTACCGACGCTGCGGCCGATGACTCTGCCGCGCTGCAGGCCCTGGTCGACTGGGTGGGCCAGAACACCCTGGGTCTACCTCCGTCCGAATTTCTCGAGTTCGACACGGTCGATGCGCTGCGTCACTGGGCTCGTGCGACCGAGGCCGCCGCGCCACGCGGACTGTGCACCCTATACGGGCGCGCCGCGTCGGTACGGGCCGTCGACCTACACGCGCTCGAATCCCTGCCACCCGGACAGCTGCGCGAGCCGCTTGAGGCCGATGCCGCGCTGCGCTTTGTGAGCCAGCCCACCCATGCCGGGACCTGCCTGGAAACCGGCCCGGCTGCCCGCCACCGCGGCCACCCCCTGGTCCAGGCCGCGGCCGGCTATGGCCTGCTCGCCCGCCTCGCCGCGCGACTGGTGGATCTGTGCGCTGTGCTCGTCGCCCTACAGCGGGGCGACAGCGCGCCTCCCGCTGCAGAGGCTGCCGGCCTGGGCTGGGTCGACAGCGCCCGCGGCCGGCTCTTCCACCATGCCGAGCTGGACGCGCAGCAGCGCATCGCGCGCTACCGTATCCTGGCGCCTACAGAATGGAATGCACACCCGCGCGGACTGGCCGCGCAACTGCTCGCCGGCATCGGCCATGGCACTCCAGCGACCACGCGCAGGCAGGCGCGACTGGTTCTCCAAGCCGTCGATCCTTGCGTGCAGGTTACCCTGCATCTCGCCATGCCGGAGCCCGCCCATGCATGAAATGTCGCTGTGCGAAAGCATCGTGCAAATCATCGAGGATCAGGCCCGCGCCCAGCAGTTCAGCAAGGTGCGGCGGGTGGTGCTCGATATTGGCGCGCTGTCGTCGGTGGACGTGGGCGCGCTGCGATTCTGCTTCGACGTGGTCGCCGCGCACGGCGTGGCGCAAGGTGCCGCGCTGGACATTCACACGTCACCCGCGCAGGCTTGGTGCATGCCCTGCGCCACGCGGGTGGACGTCACCCGACGCGCCGATCCCTGTCCGCTCTGCGGCAACCACCAAGTGGTGGTCGAGGGTGGCGACGCCATGCGCATCAAGGAACTGGAGGTCGACTGATATGTGTACCGTTTGCGGTTGTTCCGAGGGCGAAGCCCGGGTCAGCGGTCAGGCCCTCGCCGGCACCGGTGCTGTGCATCACCCGCATCATCATCACGATCACGACGGCCATGGCCACGATCACGACCATCCGCACGATCATGCCCAGGACCATCATGACCACACCCACGCGGTCAAGGGGATGGCGGGCGGAGCCAACCACCACTACGGCAACGGCCCCGCTGGCGCCCACGCGCCGGGGCTGAGCCAATCGCGCATGGTGCAAATCGAGCAGGACATTCTGAGCAAGAACGACAGCTACGCCCGCGACAACCGACGGCTGTTCCAGCAACGCGGCATCCTCGCTCTGAATCTCGTCTCCAGCCCTGGGTCCGGAAAGACCACGCTGCTCACCCGCACCCTCACCCACTTGCGCGGCGAGTTCGGTCTCGCGGTGATCGAGGGTGACCAGGAAACCTCGCTCGACGCTGAGCGCATCCGTGCGACCGGTGTGCCCAGCGTGCAGGTCAATACCGGCAAGGGCTGCCACCTGGATGCGCATATGGTCGGCCACGCCATCTCCGAACTCGACCCGCAGCAGGGATCGGTACTATTCATCGAGAATGTGGGCAACTTAGTCTGCCCCGCCGCGTTCGACCTTGGCGAGGCGCACAAGGTGGCCATCCTCTCGGTGACCGAGGGCGAGGACAAGCCGCTGAAATACCCAGACATGTTCCACGCCGCTGACGTCATGCTGATCAACAAGATCGACCTCCTCCCCCACCTGGATTTCGACGTCGAGCGCTGCATCGACGCCGCGTTGCAGATCAATCCTGATCTGCAGATCCTGCTGATCTCGGCGCGCAACGGCGAGGGGCTGGACGCATGGCACGAATGGCTGCGCCTGTCGCGCCGTACCCGCCTGATCGGCCGCCCGCTGCCTCTGCGTGCCGACGCCCCCACCGCTTGAACCGGCCCATGGCCACCAAGCCCACCATCCTGGTCGTCGATGACGAAGTGCGCTCGGTCGAGGCGCTGACGCGCGTGCTCGAGGACGACTTCGACGTGCTGCGCGCAACCAGCGCCGCGGCGGCGGAAGCGCTGCTGGAAAAGGAGTGGGTCCAGGTCATCCTGTGCGACCAGCGCATGCCCGAGACCACCGGAGTGGAGTTCCTCTCCCGGGTGCGGCAGCAGTGGCCGGAGGTGATCCGCATGATCATCTCCGGCTACACCGACTCGGAAGACATCATCGAGGCGATCAACGAAGCCGGCATCTACCAGTTCATCAGCAAGCCGTGGACACCCTCGGACCTTCTGCTCAAGTTGCACAACGCGGTGGACCTGTTCCGCCTGCAGCGCGAAAACGAGCAACTCTCCATCGAGTTGAAGCTCAAACCCGCCACCCTGAGCGACAGCCTGCAGGAGAAGCGCCGCGTACTACAGGCCCGCTTCGACTGGGACCAGGGCATCGTACGCGCGCCCGACAGCCCGCTCAACGCGGTGTGTGACACGGTGCGCACCGTCTCCACCTACGACGTCAACGTGATGGTGTGCGGCGAGTCCGGCACAGGCAAGGAACTGTTCGCGCGCGCCCTGCACTACAACAGCCTGCGCGGCGACAAGCCCTTCGTCGCCGAGAACTGCGGCGCCCTGCCCGACGACCTGCTCGAAAGTGAACTCTTCGGCCACAAACGCGGTGCCTTCACCGGCGCGGTGGAAGACCGCATCGGCCTGTTCGAGCGTGCCAACGGCGGCACGATCTTCCTCGACGAAGTGGGCGACATTTCCCCCGCCTTCCAGGTCAAGCTGCTGCGGGTGCTGCAGGAGGGCGAGATTCGCCCGCTGGGCAGCAACACCCGCCGCTCGGTCGACGTGCGGGTGCTGGCCGCCACGCACCGCGACCTCAAGGAGGAGGTGCGGTCGGGCCGCTTTCGGCAGGATCTGTTCTTCCGGCTGGCCACCTTCAGCATCGCCATTCCGCCGCTGCGCGAGCGCCGCACCGATATCCCGGTGCTGGCGCAGTCGCTGCTGCAGGAGGCCATGCGCACCCTGGGAAAGACGGTGCGCGGTATCACGCACGAAGCCCTGGCCTGCTTGCAGGCCTACGACTGGCCTGGCAATGTGCGCGAACTGCAGAACGAGATCAAACGCATGCTCGTGCTGGCACCCACCGATCAGCTCGGCGCCGAGCTGATTTCCCCGCACATCCTGCGTGGCACCACCGAGGAGGCGGCCGAGGCGCTCGACCTGCTCGCCGGCATCGACGGCTCGCTCAAGGAGCGAATGGAGTCGCTGGAGGCGCGCATCGTGAAGGAAACCCTCATCCGCCATCGTTGGAACAAGACCCGCGCGGCGCAAGAGCTAGGGCTGTCGCGCGTTGGCCTGCGCAGCAAGCTCGAGCGCTATGGACTGGAGAAGATCGAGCAGATCGAGGAGTGGGTCGACCATGGCTGATCTTCGCCACCTCGATCTGCGCGGCGAAGCGGCGGCACCACCGGGACCCGCCGCGCCGCTTGGCATGAGCGAAGACGCGTGGATCGAGGTCATCCACCGCATGGACGAGATCTACGCCGATCTGGTGCGCTACCAGGTCGACCTGGAAGAGAAGAACGCCGCGCTGGAAGAGGCGCAACGCTTCATCGACAGCGTGCTGTCATCCATGTCGGACGTGCTGGTTGTTGCGAACGTGCAGGGCCGCATTCAGCGGGCGAACAAAGCGATGGTCAACCTGCTCGGCCGCAGCGAGGCGGAACTCGTCGGTACCGAATTGTCGGCGCTGTTCGCGCTGTCCGCCGCGCCGATGATCGCCAACTTCCCCGGCCACATCCGCACCGGCGGCATCCTCGATTGCGAAATCGAGATCCTCGCAGCCAACGGCGAGGCCGTGCCACTGGCGGTGAACTGTAGCCCCCGCTATGACAACGAGGGGACGCTATCGGGCATGGTGGTCACCGGCCGCCCGCTTGGCGAACTGCGGCGCGCCTACCGTGATCTACAGGAAACCCACAAGCAGCTCAAAACCGCGCAGCAGCACCTTGTACAGTCGGAGAAGATGGCCTCGCTCGGCCGTCTGGTGGCCGGCGTGGCACACGAACTGAACAACCCGATCAGTTTCGTGTTCGGCAACATGCACACCCTGCAACGCTATGGCGAACGCCTGCAGGACTACCTGGACCTGGTGCAACGCGGCGCCCCGCCCGACCTCCTGGAACAGGCGCGCAAGAGCAACCGTATCGACCGCATCCTCAAGGATCTCGGGCCGCTGATCGCCGGCTCGCTCGAAGGCGCGGAGCGGGTGAGCGACATCGTTCAGAACCTGCGCCACTTCGCCACCCCGCAGCACCAGAAGCGCAGCACCTTCGACCTCTGCCGCCTCGTCGAGTCCAGTCTGGCCTGGGTCAGCAAGGCCGTCCGCCAGCAGGCGCAGATCCGACTCGACATGCCCGCCGAACTGCCCGTGCACAACAGCGAGGGCCATGTGCAGCAGATCCTAATCAACCTGATCCAGAACGCATTCGACGCCATGAACGGCATGGACCAGCCCCGGCTGGACCTGCGCGTCTCGGCTACGGACGGCCACGCCCGCGTCCAGGTGCGCGACCACGGCACCGGCATCTCCGAGGACAACCTGTTGCGGGTGTTCGACCCTTTCTTCACCACCAAGGCTGTGGGCAAAGGCACCGGTCTGGGCCTGTACATCAGTTATGGCTTGGCAGCCGAGCAGTGCGCCGGTGCGCTCAGCGTGCGCAATCACCCTGATGGCGGCGCCGAGTTCACTCTTGAAATCCCGATGGAAGCCCCGCATGGCTGAACGCCTGAGTCTGCTGTGGCTGCAATCCGGCGGCTGCGGCGGCTGCAGCATGTCGCTGCTCAACGCAGAAGGGCCGGACCTCTACACTGCATTCGACCTTGCGGGCATCGACCTGCTCTGGCACCCCTCGCTCAGCGAGGCCAGCAACGGCGAACTGATCGCACTGCTGCAGGCCGTGGTGGATGGTACGCAGCGGTTGGACATCCTCTGCCTCGAAGGCGCGGTGATGCACGGCCCCGCCGGCACTGGACGCTTCCATATGCTGGCCGGCACCGGCCGCCCGGCGCGCGACTGGCTGGCCGACCTCGCAGCCAAGGCCCGCTACACCGTAGCCATCGGCAGTTGCGCGGCCTTCGGCGGCATCACCGCTGCGGGCGACAACACGCCCGAGGCCACCGGCCTGCAGTACGACGGAACCCGCAGCGGCGCCCTTTTGCCCGCGCTGTGGACCTCGCCCGGCGGCCTGCCGGTGGTCAATGTCGCCGGCTGTCCGGTGCATCCCGGCTGGGTGACCGACACCTTGGCCCAGCTCGCCCAGGGCGAACTGGGCCAGGCCGCGCTGGACGAACTCGCCCGCCCCCGCAGCTATACCGACCATCTGGTGCATCACGGCTGCGCGCGCAACGAGTTCTACGAGTTCAAGGCCAGCGCCGAAAAGCCCTCCGACCAGGGTTGCATGATGGAGCACATGGGCTGCCTCGGAACCCAGGCGCGGGCGGACTGCAACCTGCGCCCCTGGAATGGCGGCGGCTCCTGCCTCAAGGGCGGCTATGCCTGCATCAACTGCACCGCTCCGCGCTTCGAGGAGCCGGGCCGTCCGTTCACCGAAACGCGCAAGATCGGCGGCATCCCGGTCGGCCTGCCCAGCGACATGCCCAAGGCCTGGTTCGTCGCGCTGGCCTCGCTGTCCAAGGCTGCCACACCCGACCGCCTGCGCCAGAACGCGGTGGCCGACCACATCAAGGTGCGCCCCTCGATCAAGCGAAGGAAGTGAGATGCGCGTGATTGTCAACCATACCGAGGACCAACGCACATGAGCAGGCGCATCTTTGGGCCGTTCAACCGCGTCGAGGGTGACCTCGAGGTGCAGGTGGAGATCACCGACGGCGCTGTATCCGCCGCCTGGGTGAACTCGCCGCTATACCGCGGCTTCGAGCAGATCCTGCATGGCAAGGATCCGCGCGACGCCCTGGTCTACACCCCGCGCATCTGCGGGATCTGCTCGGTGTCGCAGTCGATGGCCGCCGCCGCCGCACTGCGCGCTGCCATGGGTGTGACCGAGGCCGACAACGGCGCGCTGGCCGCCAACCTGGTGCTGGCCTGCGAAAACCTCAGCGACCACCTCACCCATTTCTACCTGTTCTTCATGCCGGACTTCGCGCGCGAGGAATACGCCGATCATCCCGATTTTCCGGTCACCGCCGCGCGCTTCAAGGCGCAGACCGGCACCGCCTCGCGCGACATGCTGCCCGCGCGCGCCGCCTTCCTGCATCTCACGGGCATCCTCGCCGGCAAGTGGCCGCACAGCCTGGCGCTGCAGCCCGGCGGCACCACCCGCGCCATCGAGCCGCAGGAAAAAGCGCAGCTGCGCACCATCGTCGCGTTGTTCCGCCGCTTTCTCGAAACCACCCTGTTCGCCGACCGGCTGGAGCGGGTTGCCGCGATCGACTCTGCCGCCGCATTGCAGGCATGGGCGCAGGTCCATCCACAAAGCGACTTCGCCCATTTCCTGCGCCTGTCGTCCGCGCTCGGGCTCGACCGGCTCGGACGCGGCGGCGGCCGATTTCTGAGCTACGGTGCCTATGCCTTGCATGGCAGTCACCTGTTCGCACCTGGCATCTGGGACGGCGGGCCCAAGCCGCTCGACACCAACGCAATTACCGAGGACATCTCCCACGCCTGGCTGCACGGCCAGACGGAGCCGATGCACCCACTGCACGGCTGCACTCTCGCGAGTCTGGACAACCCCGGCGCTTATACCTGGTGCAAGGCCCCGCGGTTGGACGGTGCGGTGATGGAGACCGGCGCCCTGGCCCGCCAGGTGGTGGACGATCATCCCCTGGCGCGCGACCTCGCGGCCAATGGCAGCAGCGTGCATTCCCGCGTGGTGGCTCGCCTGCTCGAACTCGCCCGTGTGATTCCGGTGATGGAGCAGTGGATTGCCGCCCTGGAGCCCGGCGCGCCGTTCTGCAACGTTGCCGACGTTCCCGACGAGGCGGACGGAGCCGGCCTGGTAGAAGCCGCGCGCGGCAGCCTCGGCCACTGGCTGCGTATCCGCAAAGGGCGCATCCTTAACTACCAGGTCATTGCCCCGACCACCTGGAACTTCTCACCGCGCGACGCCGCCGGCACACCGGGAGCTCTGGAGCAGGCGTTGGTGGGCACGCCCGTGAGCGCGCGCGGCGCCGAAAGCGCCGCCGTGCAGCACGTTGTGCGCTCCTTCGATCCGTGCATGGTCTGCACCGTGCACTGAAAGATCACCATGATTGTGCCCGCCGATACTGCTCCTGAACGCCGCTGCATCCGCGTCGCCGGCGTAGTGCAGGGCGTGGGCTTCCGACCTTTCGTCTGGCGACTGGCGCGGGAGCTGGGGCTGGCCGGTTGGGTGCGCAACGACGCCGCCGGTGTCGAGATCGAAGTGGAGGGCGAGACGGCGCGGTTGGCAGCTTTTGCCGAGCGGCTGCGACGCGACGCGCCGAGTTTGGCGCGGGTCGACTCGGTGGATGCGGCCGACGCGCCGCTGCGGGGCGGGAGCCAGTTCGCCATCCTGCCGTCCGCCGGCGGGGCCGCCGCGACCGCCATCCCGCCCGACGTGGCTACCTGCGCGGATTGCTTGGCCGACCTGTTCGACCCAGCCGACCGGCGCTGGCGCTATGCCTTCACCAACTGCACCCAGTGCGGCCCGCGCTATACCATCACCCGGCATCTGCCCTACGACCGTGCACAGACCAGCATGGCTGCGTTCACGCTCTGCCCGGACTGCGCCGCCGAGTACCACGACCCGGCATCGCGGCGCTTCCATGCCGAGCCCGACGCTTGCCCGGCCTGCGGGCCGCGGTTGGACTTGCGCGACGCCGCTGGCGAACCGATCCTCGGCGATCCGATCGCCCAAACGCTGCGGCTGCTGTCGGACGGCGCCCTCGTCGCCCTCAAGGGACTTGGCGGTTTTCACTTGGCGTGCGACGCGCGCAACGCGTCGTCCGTCGCCCGGCTGCGCGCGCGTAAGTCCCGCGAGGAGAAGCCCTTCGCCGTGATGTTCGCCAACCTCGCCAGCACCCGCGCGTTCGTTACGGCGGGCGACGCCGAGGCGGCGCTGCTGGAGTCGCCCGAACGCCCCATCGTGCTGCTCCGCAAGCGTCCCGGCTGCGACGACGCGCTGCCCGGCGTCGCCCCAGGCATCGCCTGGCTGGGCGCGATGCTGCCCGCCACCCCGCTGCAATGGCTACTGTTTCACGACGCCGCCGGCCGGCACGCCGGGAGGGCCTGGACCACCGAGCCGCAGGCCCTGACACTAGTGATGACCAGTGCCAACCCCGGCAGTGAGCCGCTGGTCGCCGACAATGACGAAGCGCGCACGCGTCTGGCGGGCATCGCCGACGCTCTGTTGATGCACAACCGCAACATCGTGATCCGCTGCGACGACTCGGTGATGCGCGTCGCCGCCGACGGCCCACGCTTTCTGCGCCGCGCTCGCGGCCACGTGCCGCGCGCCATACGCTTGCCCGCCGCCGGGCCGAGCGTGCTCGCCGTAGGCGGCTGGTTCAAGAACACCGTCTGCGTCACGCGCGGCAGCGAAGCCTTCGTGTCGCAGCACATCGGCGACCTCGACAACGCCCCGACGCGCGCCGCGCTGGGGGCGGCGGTCGAGCACCTGTGTGACATCCTCGACGTCGAACCAGCCATCGTCGCGCACGACCTGCACCCCGACTACTTCAGCAGCCGCTACGCGGCCGAATTCGCCGCGCGCCGCGGACTGCGCGCAGTCGCGGTGCAACACCACCACGCCCATGTCGCCGCCGTGCTGGCGGAGCACGGTATGACCCGGCCAGTGATCGGCCTGGCGCTCGACGGCGTCGGACTGGGAACCGACGGCAGCGCCTGGGGCGGCGAGCTGCTTCGCGTCGACGGCGCATGCTGTACCCGGCTAGGTCACCTGCGCCAGCTAGCGCTGCCCGGCGGCGATCGCGCCGCGCGCCAGCCCTGGCGATTGGGCGCCGCGGCGCTGTCTTCGCTGGGCCGCGGCGATGAGATCGCGACACGTTTTGCCGATCAGCCCGGCGCAGCCACGGTGGCGAAGATGCTCGCGCGCGGCCTCAATACCCCGCCGACCTCCAGCGCCGGGCGGCTGTTCGACGCGGCCGCCGCGCTCCTGGGCGTGCGCGCCGTCTGCTCCTTCGAGGCACAGGCGGCGATGCTGCTCGAAGGGCTGGCCGAACGCCACGGCGCGGTCGCGCCGCTGGCCGGCGGGTGGCGCCTCGACCCGGACGGCACGCTGGATCTGCGGCCACTGCTAGCGGCGATCGCCGACTGCCGAGACACAGGTTTCGGCGCCGCGCTGTTCCACCACACGCTGGCCGAGGCGCTGGCCGACTGGGCGGCTTTGGCCGCGCAGCGGCTGGGCCTCAACACTGTCGCGGCCGCCGGCGGCTGCCTGCTCAACGCCGTGCTGTCGCAGGGACTGCACGACCGCTTGGCCGCGCGTGACCTGCGGCTGCTGCAGGCAAACCAACTGCCGCCCAACGATGGCGGACTCAGCCTCGGGCAAGCTTGGGTGGCGATCAACGAAGGAGATCACTGACATGTGCCTAGCAATTCCCGCGCGCATCGCGCAAGTGAACGGTGACCAGGGCGTGGTCGACATGGGCGGAGTGCGTAAGGACGTATCGCTTGCGCTGCTTGACGAGGTTGTCATAGGCGACTACGTCATCGTCCACGTCGGCTTTGCGTTGAGCAAGCTCGATCCCGCCGAAGCCGAGCGCACCCTGGCACTGTTCGCCGAACTCGGCGCAGCGGCGATGCCAGAGGAGCGGACATGAGGTACGTCGACGAGTTCCGCGACGGCCGGCTAGCGCAGGGTATCGCGGCGGCCATTGCCCGAGAGGCCGATTCGGAGCGCAGCTACAGCTTCATGGAGTTCTGCGGCGGCCACACCCACGCCATCTCACGCTATGGTGTTACCGATCTTCTGCCGGCCAACGTGCGCATGATCCACGGCCCCGGCTGCCCTGTCTGCGTGCTACCCATTGGTCGCGTCGACATGGCCATCGAACTCGTACTGCAGCACGGCGTGACCCTGTGCACCTATGCCGACACCGTGCGCATTCCTGCCTCGAAGGGCCTGTCGCTGCTCAAGGCCAAGGCGGCAGCGGACGCGGGCGGCGGCGAGGTGCGGTTGATGTATTCGGCCGCCGACGCGCTGGCGCTGGCGCGCGAGCGGCACGACCGCCAAGTGGTGTTCTTCGCCATCGGCTTCGAAACCACCACCCCTCCGACCGCCGTGGTGCTCAAGCAGGCGCAGGCGCTCGGTCTGAACAACTTCTCAGTGCTGTGCTGCCACGTGCTGACCCCCTCGGCGATCGCCACAATCCTGGAATCGCCCGAGGTTCGCCAGTACGGCACCGTGCCGCTCGACGGTTTCGTCGGCCCCGCGCACGTATCGACCGTGATCGGCAGCCGGCCCTACGAGTTCTTCGCCGAGGAATACCGCAAACCCGTGGTGATTGCCGGGTTCGAGCCGCTGGACGTGATGCAGGCCATCCTGATGCTCGTGCGTCAGGTCAACGACGGCCGCGCCGAGGTCGAGAACGAGTTCAGCCGCGCCGTCAACCGCGACGGCAATGTTAAGGCGCAGAACCTGGTGGCCGAGGTGTTCGAGCTGCGCCGCGAGTTCGAGTGGCGGGGCCTGAACATCGTTCCGTACTCGGCGCTGCGCATCCGCGATGCCTATGCCGCATTCGATGCCGAGCGCCGCTTCTCGCTGGCCTACCGGCCGGTGGCCGACAACAAGGCCTGCGAGTGCGGCGCAATCCTTCGCGGGGTCAAGCGGCCCTGGGACTGCAAAGTGTTCGGCACCGTCTGCACACCGGAGACACCGTTGGGATCGTGCATGGTGTCGTCCGAAGGCGCCTGCGCGGCGCACTACACCTACGGCCGATATCGGCAAGTGACATGAAAACCATCAAACGCGACTACGTGCGCCCCTTGGACGTGAAGACCGGCCGGGTGGACCTGAGCCACGGCAGCGGCGGCCGGGCGATGGCTCAGCTGATCGAGGAACTGTTCGCGCGCGCCTTCGACAACGCTTTCCTGCGCCAAGGCAATGACGGCGCGCTGCTGCCGCCAGCCGGCGGCCGGCTGGTGATGGCCACCGACGCGCACGTGGTCTCGCCGCTGTTCTTTCCTGGCGGCGACATCGGCTGCCTGGCTGTGCACGGCACCATCAACGACGTGGCAATGATGGGCGCTACGCCGCTGTATCTGGCGGCGAGCTTCATCCTGGAGGAAGGTTACCCGCTAGCGGACCTGCGGCGTATCGTCGAATCGATGGCGGCTGCGGCGAAGACGGCGGGCGTGCCCGTGGTCACCGGCGACACCAAGGTCGTCGAGCGCGGCAAGGGTGATGGGGTGTTCATCGCCACCACAGGCATTGGGGTGGTACCCGAAGGAGTAAACGTCGGCGGCGACCGTGCCCGGCCGGGCGATTGCATCCTGCTCTCGGGCACACTGGGCGACCATGGCATGGCCATCATGGCGCAGCGCGAGAGCCTGGGATTCTCCTCCCCCATTGTCTCCGACACCGCGGCGCTGCACGCACTCACCGCCGCGATGCTCGCCACCGGAGTGGACATTCACGTGCTGCGCGACCCGACACGCGGCGGGCTAGCCACGACGCTGAACGAAATCGCCCGCCAGTCCGGAGTCGGCATGGCCATCGACGAGCCGGCCATCCCCGTCGACCCCGCTGTGGCCGCGGCGTGCGAGTTCCTCGGCCTAGATGCACTGTACGTCGCCAACGAGGGCAAGCTGGTCGCGATCGTCGCGCCTCAGGACGCCGACAGGGTGCTGGCGTCGATGCGTGCGCATCCGCTAGGCGCGCGCGCAGCCATCATTGGCAGCGTGGTCGAGGACGCGCACCACTTCGTACAGATGACCACCGGCTTCGGCGGCCGGCGCATCGTCGACTGGCTCTCCGGCGAGCAGCTGCCGCGCATTTGCTGAAGACCGTCATGCGCATCCTGTTCCTCACACATGCCTTCAATAGCCTGACGCAGCGGCTGTACGCCGAACTGACCGCGCTTGGCCACGAGATCTCGATCGAGTTCGACATCGCCGACGCGGTGGCGGAGGAAGCGGTGGCCCTGTTCCGCCCCGAACTGATCGTCGCGCCCTACCTGAGGCGGGCGATTCCCGCGTCGATCTGGCAAAACCATGTCTGCCTGGTGGTGCATCCGGGCGTCATTGGCGACCGTGGCCCCTCGGCGCTGGACTGGGCGATCCAGGAGGGCGAGGCCGACTGGGGCGTGACCGTGTTGCAGGCCGAAGCGGAGATGGACGCCGGCCCAGTCTGGGCCGCCGACACCTTCCCGATGCGCGCCGGGCGTAAGGCGAGCCTGTACCGCAACGAGGTAACCGAGGCAGCATGCCGCGCGGTGCGCGAGGCGGTCGAGCGCTTCGCTTCGGGGAGCTATCGCCCGGTACCGCCGGCTGCGGCTGGCTGCCGCGGCCGGCTGCGACCGCTGATGCGGCAAGACGATCGCCGCATCGACTGGGCGCGCGACACCACGGCCACGGTGCTACGCAAGCTCAATGCGGCCGACGGCTTCCCCGGCGTGGCCGATGTGCTGTTCGACCAGCCCTGCCGGCTCTACGACGCCTGGCCTGAGGCCGAGTTGCGCGGCGGCCGCCCTGGCGAAATCCTCGGCCGGCGCGAGACCGCGCTGCTGCGAGCGACGACTGACGGTGCGGTGTGGATCGGTCATGTGCGCCGCAGCGACGCGGACTTGGCGGTCAAGCTGCCGGCGGCGATGGCCCTCGCCGCCGAATCGGCCGTGCTGCCCGAGCTACCGCTGCCGGGCTGGTGGGCGGTGACACA
Source organism: Pseudomonadota bacterium (assembly GCA_021792835.1). GTDB lineage: Bacteria > Pseudomonadota > Gammaproteobacteria > Burkholderiales > Burkholderiaceae_C > Thiomonas_A. Next base: position 27,971 of record JAJYTY010000005.1, on the reverse strand, counting down.
CGCCACCTGGCAGGACATCGCCTACAGCGAGGCCGACGGCGTGGGACTGCTGGCGTTCGAGTTCTACAACGGCGCAATGGGCACCCACCAATGCCACCGGTTGCTGCAGGCCTACCGCTGGGCGTGCACGCAGCCGACCCGGGTGATCGTGTTAGCGGGTGGCACCGATTTCTGGTCCAACGGCATCCACCTCAACCTGATCGAGGCAGCCGAAAGTCCGGCCGACGAGTCGTGGCGCAACATCAACGCCATCGACGACTTGGCCGAGGCCATCATCACCACTGGCTCGCACCTGACGGTGGCGGCGCTGCGTGGCAATGCAGGCGCGGGCGGCGCCTTCCTCGCCCGCGCCGCCGATCTAGTGTGGGCGCGCGCCGGCGTGCTGCTTAACCCACACTACAAAAACATGGGCAACCTCTACGGCTCGGAGTACTGGACCTACCTGCTTCCGCCGCGCGTGGGCGAGGCCGGCGCTCGCGCCATCATGCGGAACCGGCTGCCGCTGACGGCGCAGGCGGCGTTCGACCAGGGTCTGATCGATGCCTGCCTGACCGTCAATCCAGCAGGTTACGACGCGGAGGTGGCGCGCCGCGTTGCGGCGCTGGCGGCCGGACCGGACTTCGCGCAACTGATTGAGGCAAAGCATCGGCGCCGCGTCCGCGACGAGGCGGCCAAGCCGTTGGCGCGCTACCGCGAGGAGGAACTGGTGATGATGCGGCGCAACTTCTACGGCTTCGACCCCAGCTATCACGTTGCGCGTTACCACTTCGTGCGTAAGTCGCCGCACTCCTGGACGCCGCGACACCTCGCACGCCATCGCGACTTGCGGCCGGACACGGCGGCGTGAGCCAAGGTTCGCGCGGGAGCGTGGGGCCACGTCGACTGGAAACTGCCTACAGTGTTGGCACCTTCGCTACACGGACCTGTCGCCGACCGGACCCCCGGCAATGGGATGGACTGTGGACTTCGGTGACGTCAAACAGATCTTCGAACCCATCTTCAAATCGATCGATCACCACCCACTGTTCGAAGTCGAAGGCATTCGAGATGGCGACACGGCAAGCATCGCCGCCTGGGTTTTTGAGAATGCAGCGAGGAAACCCCCCGAACTGACACAAGTTGATCTGTACGAAACACCGGGCTGCGGATCCATATTGGCGATAGATAAGGATGGACCAATCTTGCCCATCTGATGACGGCGTACACGTATGTGCTGCGTGCCACAGCATCGTGGGGCAGCTGTGATGGGGTACCCCAGAAAAACCCGGCTAGCGGCGAATCGGCGGGAGTGATTGAAGAACTATCCCAACTTCGCCGCCAGCTTCTCCGTCTCGACGTGGGTGTACCGCCTGAGCGCCTGGGTCTCGCATTTTTAGGTCGCGTTGAGAAAGCATGCGTGAGGCAGCTTTCCCCGTATGCATTTTATATGTATAATTGCAACAATGGGCGTTGAGTTCGATCCGGCCAAGGCGCGCAGCAATCTACGCAAGCATGGTGTGAGCTTCGCCCACGCCGAGGATGCTTTGCACGACGGCATGGCGCTGACCATCGAAGACCCGGACGCGCGCGGCGAGCAGCGGTTTGTCACCCTGGGGATGGACTCGCTCGGGCGCGTGCTCGTCGTGGTGCATACCCAGCCCGGGCGAAACGGAGAAATACCATGCGTGAAGACTACGATTTCAGCAAAGGCAAGCGCGGCGCGGTCATCGCCACGCCAGGCAAGAAGCGCATCACCATTTATCTGGATGCCGACGTGATCGACAGCTTTCAGAAACAGGCCGAGCAAAAAGGCGTGGGCTACCAAACACTGATCAATGCGGCGTTGCGCGAGGCATCCAGCAAGGAGCCGGTCACGCTCGACGCGCTGCGGCGTGTCATCCGCGAGGAACTGCACGCGGCGTAGGGCGGCAAGGTCGCGATCCCACACCGACCCAGCCAAGGCTGGGTTTTTTGAGATGCCCGCCATGATGTCTCTGATGCACAAAGGCCCCGGCCAGGGCGTCAGCACGCTGGCCAGCGCGGGTTCGAGCGGCCTCGAGCGGCCTGTGCAGTCCGGGCACCCGTTCGCACTCGCGAGGACCATGCCCTGCAGCTCGCACGGTGCCACGAGCTTTTTGGCGGTGCGCTCGTAGCGCTCCCGGATGCCTTGGGCCGGCAGCTGCGCAGGGTCAACCACGGCCACGCTCAGGACTTCGGACACGCGAGGCACCAGGGTCACGATCGGTATAGAGCACCATAAAACACCCTAACTCGCGCCGGTGGTCGCGGCCACTTCCTTGATGTCAACCACCTTCGAATCAACCATAGGGCTGTATATAGAGGTATAAAATGCCATAATCGCCATCCCCATTCGTTCTGCAGACTTCTGACATGGCTACCGACCCGTTCTTCCATCGCCCCGACTTGGCCAACGAGTTGGCCAACGTCATCCTCAACGAGGCAGCTCTCGCGCCGGCGCGTTCCGGCCTGTTCCTGGCCGCACCGCGGCGCACTGGCAAGTCGACGTTCCTTCGCGAAGACCTGATGCCCGCGCTCGAGAAGCGCGGCGCAGCCGTGCTCTACGTCGACCTATGGGCCGACAAGACGATCGAACCCGGTTCGGCGATTGTCGCGCTCGTGCGCAGCGCGTTTGCACAGGATGACGGCTTCGTGCTCAAGATGGCGCGCAAAGCCGGTATGGACAAGGTCAACGTCGGGGGGCTGAGCTTCGATGTGGCCAAGGTGGGCTTAGGTACCGGTGTGAGCCTGAGCCAGGCGCTGGGCGCCCTGTCCGATCGCGTCAAGGCGCCCATCGTCCTGATGATCGACGAGGCTCAGCAAGCCGCGACCACCGACGAAGGCAACAACGCGCTGTTCGCATTGAAGGCGGCTCGCGATGAGCTCAACAGCACCCATCACTTTGGTCTGCGCATCGTGGCCACGGGCTCTAGCCGCTCCAAGCTGGCCATCCTGCGCGCCAGCAAGGACCAGGCGTTCTACAAGGCCATGCTGCGCGCCTTTCCGCCGTTGGGCGTCGACTATGTGAGGTGGTTTGTAGACAACGCCGGCCTGCCCACCCAGCTGGACGTAGACCGCACCCTGCGCAGCTTCGAGCGCGCCGCTTGGCGCCCGGAAGTGCTCATGCAGGCGCTCGGCGACCTGCCCGATGACAACGGCGTGCTGCCCCCCGCCGAGCGCCTGGACGACGCCTTCGAGGTCGCCGTGGCCGCGGCGATCGAGGAATCGGACGAGGCCATGCTCAAGGTCGTGCGGGCGCTCACGCCACTACAGGGTGCGGTGTTGCGCGTGTTGGCGATTCAGGGAGACGGCTACACCCCTTACGCGGCTGCGTCGCTCAAGGCGTACTCCGAGCAGCTGGCCCAGCTGGATCCGGATAGCGTGGACAAAGTCAATGTCCCCAACGTTCAGAGCACCCTCGAAGCTCTGCAGGCGAAATCGCTCGTGTGGCGAGCCGCGCACGGGGAGTACGCCCTCGAGGAGCAAGGCCTCGTCGATCTCATGCGCAGCAAGGGCCTGCTGGCTTGAGTTCCACCGTCGGCTTAGTTGCGCGTATAAGTCACTGATTTTGCTCTATGTGCATCAGAGCCATCATGGCGTGAGATGCCTTTTATGTTCAATGACTTGCGCGCGCTCATGGGCGGCAGTCTAGGTGTCCTGCCGGATTGAGACGCCCACAGCTAAATCCGGATACCCGTCTTTGGGCACGCCGAAGTCGCGCGCGTAGCGTCCCCCGCGCGGTTTGCCGTCGGGTCCGCGAGGGCGGCGATCATCATCGCCACCGCGCGTCGGCCTCGCGCTGGCGTTGCTCCAGGCGTTCGCGCGCCTGGCGGATCGCATCAAGTCGCGCCTGGCGCCGCTCGATCTCGGCCGGGATGTCCAGCACCGGCTCCTGCGCCTCGGCCTCGTCGGTGGCCTTCGCTCGCGCCAGCAGCGCGTCGATCTGCTTCTTGAGCTCGGCCTCGGTGTGCTGCATGCGCGCATAGCTCATCGTCTTGTGGCGGCTCCGTAAGCTCCCACCATCAAGTAGGCAGGTCAGAGGTAGAGACGCGTGGGACCTGATCCGGTGCTGCACGTTCAATCGAGGGTCGATTTACATGACCTCGAACGGGAAAAGGTGAACGTTGGCCCGCGGTTTTGACACTATGTTCCATCGGCGTTGGCATCCGGGACTGATGCGACGCCTCAACTGCTGACGCCGAGCATGTCAGCAACCGTGCCGAAGATGCTCAGGACTACCACTTTGGGCGTCACCCTTCCCGGGAAACCCCCTGTCGAGCCGGCCCAATTTGCCTGCAGATCTGCCCCGAAAAACTTCTACGGTGGCGCGGCCATTTGACACACTGTTCTTGGGCTAAAGTGGCTCCACCAGCATCGAGGGCGCCAAATTTCTACACTCTGCCATGCCCTGGGCTAGCGTCGATCGGCGCCTTCCACTCTGGCGCGGTTTTCACACTTTGTTATGCGGATCCTTCTGTTCCCCCCATGCTTGACTACCGCATCCTCCCCGTCACCCCCTTCGCCCAGAACGCCTGCCTGCTGTGGGACGACGCCAGCGGCGACGCGGTGATCACCGATCCGGGGGGCGAGGTGGACCGCCTGCTGCACGAGGCGCGGGCGCAGCGGGTGCGGCTGCGTGCGGTGTGGCTCACGCACGCGCATATCGACCATGCCGGCGGCGCGGCCGAACTGGCGCAGCGTGCGGGGGTGCCGATCATCGGCCCGCACCGCGACGACCAGTTCTGGATCGACATGCTGCCCCAGCAGGCGCGCATGTTCGGCTTTGCGCCGGCGCAGGCCTTCACCCCGGAGCGCTGGCTGGTCGATGGCGACCGCCTGCAGCTCGGCGAGCTGGAGTTCGAGGTGCGGCACTGCCCCGGCCACACGCCGGGGCACGTGGTGTTCCACCATGCGCCGGCGCGGCGCGCCTGGGTCGGGGACGTGCTGTTCGCGGGGTCGATCGGACGCACCGACTTCCCGCGCGGGGACCATCAACAGCTGATCGACAGCATCGTCACGCGGCTGTGGCCGATGGGGGATGACACGGTGTTCATTCCCGGGCACGGCCCCGAGTCGAGTTTCGGCGTCGAGCGCCGCAGCAACCCCTACGTCGGCGGGACCTGAGCCGCGCGCGGATGCGCGCGCCCGCGGCGGCTGTGCAGCGCCGTCGATTCCGCGGGGGTGCCAGCGGGGGCCGGGCCGGCCAGCGGCGCGCAGCTGCGCTGCAACGCCAGCGCGTAGACGGTGTCGCGGCTCACGCGGTTGCTGCGTCCGGGGCGGGAATTCGTGCTCATCGGTCGGTCTCCTGCTGGGCGGCGCCGCTGCCGCATCGACTTCTGCGATGCAATAGCCATACCAGGACACGGCCCGACGCGGCGAATCGCCCGCAGGACCGCGAATTCGCAGGATTCGCGCCAGCACCTGGCGCAGCGCGCCGCGAGGCTTCCCGATGCCGTTCTGTCGCCGTTCAGCGACATGGACCGCCCGGACTTCCCCGGGAGGCGCGCAATGCCTCGGGCTGCCCATGTCGCTATGAAGCGACAAAATCCCCGATGCGGTGTGGCTTCAGGGAGTCGCCACTCCGTAGCGCGCGCGGTAGTCGCGCACCAGCGGCAGCCAGCGCGCCAGCTCCGGGTCGCGCGCGGCGTCGAGGACCTCCAGCAGCGCGTCCAGGTTGGCGATCGACACCACCGGCAGCCGGTGCTCGGTCTGCACGTGCTGCACCGCCGAGTGGGCCAGCGTGCTGCCCGCCACGGCCGCCTTCTCCTGGCGGTCGAGGGCGATCAGCACCGCGGCGGGGGTCGCGCCGGCGGCGCGCAGCAGGCGCACCGATTCGCCGACCGCGGTGCCGGCCGAGATCACGTCGTCGACGATGACCACGCGGCCGCTGACCGGCGCGCCGACCAGGTGGCCGCCTTCGCCATGGTCCTTGGCTTCCTTGCGGTTGTAGGCGAAGCCGACGTTGCGTCCGCGCCGCGCCAGTTCCACGGCCAGCGCGGCGGCCAGCGCGATGCCCTTGTACGCGGGGCCGAACAGCATGTCGAACTCGACCCCGCTGGCCAGCAGCGCGTCGGCGTAGAAGCCGGCCAGGCGTCCGAGGCGCTCGCCGTCGCTGAACAGCCCGGCATTGAAGAAGTAGGGGGTCTGGCGTCCGGCCTTGGTGACGAAGGAGCCGAAGCGGATGACTCCGCTGTCGACGGCGAAGCGGACGAAGTCCCGGGCGATGGCGCTGGGTGCGGACATGGCGGCTTGCGGCTGGAATGGGGATGCCCGCCGGCAGGCGGCGTGGCGGGCGCGGCGGCCATTATGCTTGGGTCTGCACGCACCGTCCGATGTCCCGCACCGATCCAGCCCGCCGCCTGCTGCCGCGTTCCGCAACCACCTTGCGGGCGATTTTCGGCAACCGCAACATCGCCTCGATGCTGTTCGTGGGCTTTGCCTCGGGCCTGCCGCTGGCGCTGAGCTCGGGGACCTTGCAGGCGTGGCTGACGGTGCGCGGCGCCACGCTCGGCGAAATCGGGTTTGCCACGCTGATCGGCCAGGCCTACGTGTTCAAGTTCCTGTGGGCGCCGCTGCTGGACCGCGTCGAACTGCCGGGTCTGGCGTCGCGCCTGGGGCGCAGGCGCTCCTGGCTGTTGCCGCTGCAGGCGCTGCTGGCGCTGGTGCTGGGCGCGATGGCGTGGGTGGGCATTCCGGACCCCGGGGCGGCTTCGCACTGGCTCGGCCCGCTCGCCGGATTCCTCTCGCCGTCGCAGGCGCGGCTGCTTCCGGTGGTCGTGCTGGCGGTGATGCTGGCTTTCGTGTCGGCGTCGCAGGACACCGTCATCGACGCCTACCGCACCGACCTGCTGCCGCCGGAGCAGCGTGGCGCGGGCGCCGCGGTGGTGGTGCTCGGCTACCGCCTCGGCATGGTGGTCTCGGGGGGGCTCGCGCTGTGGCTGGCGGCGCAGTGGCTGGGCTGGCGCGGCATGTACGCGCTGATGGGCGGCCTGATGGCCTTGAGCATGCTGCCCACGCTGTGGGCCCCGCGCGAGCCGGCCAGCCTGCCGGCGCCGGCCACGTTGCGTGCCGCGGTGCTGGAGCCGGCGCGCGAGTTCTTCGGCAGGCCGCAGGCGATCGCGCTGCTGGTGACCATCGTGCTGTACAAGCTGGGCGACGCCTTCGCCGGCGCGCTGTCGACCACCTTCCTGATCCGCGGCGCCGGCTACGGCCCGGCCGAGGTCGGGCTGGTGTACAAGACCATGGGCTTGTTGAGCACGATCGTCGGCGCGCTGCTCGGCGGCGCCTGGCTGGCGCGCCTGGGGCTGTGGCGCTCGCTGCTGGTGTTCGGCGTGGCGCAGGGCCTGTCGAACCTGGCGTACTGGGGGCTGGCGGTGCTGCCGCCGTCGCTGACGCTGATGGCCGGCGCGGTGGGGGTGGAGAACTTCACCTCGGGCATGGGCACGGCGGCCTTCGTGGCCTTCCTGTCGGCCTTGTGCGACGTGCGCTACTCGGCCACCCAGTTCGCGCTGCTGTCGGCGCTGTCGGCGGTCGGCCGGGTGTACGTGGGGCCGCTCAGCGGCTACATGGTCGAGCGCATGGGGTGGCCGGGCTTCTACCTGTTCAGCGTGGCCAGCGCGCTGCCGGGGCTGCTGATGCTCGTGTTGCTGCGCCGGAGCATCGATGCGCGCGACACCCGCCCCGCCGGGACCTCCTGAGCCGTCTCGCGCGGGCCCGCAGCGGGTCCGAGTCGCCACGCGGCTCCCCCGCCGCTGCCCTTGCGCTCCCTATACTCCGGTCGATGAGTTCGGACTTCTCCCCTGAAAGCGCTCTGCGGCTCGCCCGCGAGACCCTGCTGATCGAGGCCTCCGCGGTGCAGGCACTGGCCGAGCGCATCGAGCGCGAGCCGCTGGCCGGCGCGTTCGCGCAGGCCGTGCGCGTGCTGCTGGACTGCCGCGGCCGCGTCGTCGTCTCCGGCATGGGCAAGAGCGGGCACGTGGCGCGCAAGCTGGCCGCGACCCTGGCCTCCACCGGCACGCCGGCGTACTTCGTGCACCCGGCCGAGGCCAGCCACGGCGACCTCGGCATGGTCACCGAGCAGGACGTGTTCATCGCCTTGTCGAACTCGGGCGAGGTCGAGGAACTCACGCGCATCGTGCCGCTGGTCAAGCGCATGGGCACGCGCCTGATCGCGATCACCGGGCGCGCCGACTCCACCCTGGCGCGCTACGCGGACATCCACCTGGACTGCGCCGTCGAGCGCGAGGCCTGTCCGCTGCGCCTGGCGCCGACCGCCAGCACGACCGCGCAGCTGGCGCTGGGCGACGCGCTGGCGGTGGCGGTGCTCGATGCACGCGGCTTCGGCGCCGAGGATTTCGCGCGTACCCACCCTGGTGGAGCACTGGGCCGGCGCCTGCTCACCCACGTCTCGGACGTGATGCGCAGCGGCGAGCGCGTGCCGCAGGTGCACGAATCGGTGCCGTTCTCGGACGCGCTGCTGGAGATGACCCGCAAGGGCCTGGGCATGACCGCGGTGGTCGACGAGCAGCAGCACCTGCGCGGCGTGATCACCGACGGCGACCTGCGGCGACTGGTGGAGCGCGGCGTCGACCTTCGCGGGCTCAGCGCCGGCGAGGCCATGCACCCGAATCCGCGTACCATCCCGGCGCAGGCGCTGGCGGTGGAGGCGGTGCAGCGCATGGAGCGGCATCGCATCAGCCAGATGCTGGTGGTCGACGAGCACCGGCGCGTGATCGGCGCGCTGCACATGCACGACCTGTTCGCGGCCAAGGTGGTCTGAGCCATGTTCGATACCACCGCCCACCTGTCCTTCGATGCCGAGCTGCTGCTGCGCGCGCAGCCGGTGCGCCTGCTGCTGCTCGACGTCGACGGCGTGCTCACTCCGGGCGACCTGCTGGTCGGCGCGGATGGCGAACAGCTCAAGCGTTTCAGCACCCTCGACGGCCACGGGCTGAAGCTGCTGGCCGCGGCTGGCGTGCGCCCGGTGGTGGTGTCGGGGCGCGACAGTCCGGCGCTGCGCGCGCGCCTGCGCGAGCTCGGCCTGCTCGAGCATGCGGTGCTCGGGCGCAGTCACAAGCTGCCGGGTGCGCAGGCGGTGTTGCGCGAACTCGACACCGCTTGGGACCAGGTGGCGGCCATCGGCGACGACTGGCCGGACCTGCCGTTGCTGGTGCGCGCGCGCCTGGCCGCCTGCCCGCCGCAGGCGCATCCGGAGGTGTTGGCGCGGGTGCATCACCGCACCCGCGCGCCGGCAGGTCTGGGCGCCGTGCGCGAGATCTGCGACCTGCTGTTGTGTGCGCGGGGCGCCTACGCCGCGCTGCTGGAGCAGGCCGTGCGCGGGGAATGAGGCCATGACCCGCTGGCTGCTCTGGTGGCGGCGCGTCACGATGATGCTGCCGCTGCTGCTGATGCTGCTGCTGGCGGGCTTCAGCGGCTGGGTGGCACGCGAGGCGCTGCTGGCGACCCATGGCGGCGCCGGCTCCTCGCCGGCACCGCAAAAGCCCGACTATTTCCTGCAGGACTTCCAGACTCGCAGCTTCGACGCCACGGGCCGCGCCGGTGCCGAACTGAGCGGCTCGGCCATGCAGCACATTCCCGGCAACCAGACCGTGCGCATCGTCCAGCCGCGGCTGCGAGTGCAGGACCAGCAGGGCGCGCTGACCCACGCCAGCGCCGACGTCGGGCTGAGCAACGCCGACGCCAGCAACGTGCAGCTGTTCGGCCATGCCGTGCTGCAGCGCCAGGCGCCGGGAAAGCAGCTGGTCGTGGTGCGCAGCAGTTTTCTGAACATCTTCCCGCAGACCCGACGCATTTCTTCCAACCGGCCGAGCACGGTGCAGCAGGGCCGCTCGATGTTCTCGGGCGATGACCTGCAGATGAACGGACTCGACGGAACCTTCACGATGCAAGGGGCGGTACGGGGCAGGCTGCAGCGCGAAACGGGGGCGTCCCCGTGAATTCGGCGCAGCGCGCCCCGCTGGCGGTGATCACCGGGGCCTCGAGCGGAATCGGCGCCGCGCTGGCGCAGGCCTACGCGGCCCGTGGCTGGCGCCTGGTGCTGGTGGGGCGCCGTGGCGCCGCGCTGGACGCCACCGCGCTGGCCTGCGCGCAGGCGCAGGGCCTGGACGTGGTCGATCCGGCGCGTGTGCGCCTGCTGGTCGCGGACCTTCGCGACCTGGAGGGCTGGCGCGCCCACGTCGCGCGGCTGCTGCATGAATGGGAATGCCCGCAGGTGGTGGTGGCCGCCGCCGGGATCAGCCATGGCACCGACCTGGCGCATGCGCAGGACCTCGAGGTGGCCGACGACATCATGCGCAGCAACTGGCTGGCGGTGCTGGGAACCCTGTCGCCGTTCATCGCGCCGATGCGCGCGCGCGGCAGCGGCACCCTGGTGGGAATCGCCAGCGTGGCCGGGGTACGCGGCCTGCCCGGGCACGCCGCGTACAGCGCCAGCAAGGCCGCGCTGATCCGCTCCCTGGAAAGCCTGCGCGTGGAACTGCGCTCCAGCGGCGTGCGCGTGGTGACCATCAGCCCGGGCTTCATCGCCACGCCGATGACCGCGGGCAAGCCCTTCCCGATGCCCTTCCTGATGGATGCGCGGCACTTCGCGTCGCGCGCCGTGCGCGCCATCGACCGCGCCCGCGCCTACACCACCATTCCATGGCCGATGGGCGTGCTTAGCAAGGCCATGCACGTGCTGCCGCGCGGGCTGTGGGACCGCGCCGTGCAGGGGTGGCAGCGCAAGCCGCGCAACATGCCGCACGACGACGGGGTTTGATCAAGTCAAGGCGCCTCGGCCTCCACGCCCAGCGCGACCAGGAAGCGCGACACCATGTTGTAGGCGGCCACCACACCCACGAGTTCCACCAGGTGCTGGCGCGGCAGCAACGCGGCCGCGGCGGCGAAGCGCGCATCGTCGACCGCGACGTCGCGGGTCATGGCGTGGGTCAATGCCAGCACGGCGCGCTCGGTCGGGTCGAACAGGGACTCGTCGCGGCTGGCGCCTTGCACGTCGTGCAGGGCATCGAGCTGCGCCTGTGTGCCGCCGGCGCTCAGCAAGGGGCCGGCGTGGTGCGCGAACTCGTAATCCGCGCCATTGAGCCTGGCCACCGCGCAGATCGCCAGCTCGCGCAGCCGCGGGTCGAGTTGCAGACGCTGGCGCACCGCGCCGAGCATCGCGTTCCAGCCGGCCGCCAGTTGCGGGCTGTGCAGCAGCATGCGGTCGAGGTTGAGCAATGCCCCGCCGCGGCGCTGGCGGATCGCCTGCACCAGTTCAGCGGGTTCGGCCAGGTCGGCGGGGACGTAGGGAATACGGGGCATGCCGGGATCGATGGGTTCGGGACGGGGGAATGGCAGGAAATTGCGCCAGGCTACTGTACGCGACGCGCGTGCGGGCGCGTGCGCTTGAATCCGCGGCGGGTCTCCCTATATACAGGTGCCAGTACAACCGATGCATTCGAGGGCGGCCCGCGTCGCGAAAGCGCCCGCTGCCGTCATGCCATTTCCGGGAACCATCATGCACGTCGTCTGCCCCCACTGCTTCAGCATCAACCGGGTTCCGCCGGAGCGCGCGCAGCAGCATCCGCAATGCGGAAGCTGCCACCGCGAGCTGTTCGTGGCCGCGCCGGTGGAAATCGGCGATACCGATTTCGAGCGTTTCGTGACCCGCAGCGAACTGCCGGTTCTGGTCGACTTCTGGGCTCCGTGGTGCGGACCCTGCCGCATGATGGCGCCGCAGTTCGAGCAGGCGGCGCGACTGTTGCAAGGGCGCGCGGTGCTGGTGAAGGTCAATTCCGACGACAACCCGCAGGCCTCGGTACGCCACCGCATCCGCAGCATCCCGACCATGCTGATGTTCCAGGCAGGGCATGAGGTGCGGCGCCACAGCGGCGCGATTGCGGCCAACGAGATCGTGCGCTGGGCCGGTGTGTAACGCAATGCGACTTGTGTGTGGCAGGGACGCCACGCAATTGTCGCGAGTCGACGCTTGCGGGCGCGGTTCCGGCGATGTTTGATGCGGGCCAAGGGAGCACATATTCGGCGTCCTAGCATGAATTCCAGGGGGGCTTTCCTCCTTCATGCACAAGGGTGCCAGAATGAAAAATTCACTCGCTTTCGAACAACGGCCGGCCGCGCGCGGCGCCGGCCTGGTGGCGCGTACGGCCGTGGGCCTGCGCCAGCTGCTGCTGGCCGCCGGCGCACTGGGCGGCCTGGGCCTGCTGGCCACGCCGGCGCACGCGGTCCCCGCCTTTGCCCGCCAGACCGGGCAGGACTGCATCGCCTGCCACGTGGGCGGCTTCGGGCCGCAGCTCACGCCGTTCGGGCGTGCATTCAAGCTCGGCGGCTACACGCTGCAGGGCGGCAGCGAGAAGCATCACATCCCGCTGTCGGCGATGCTCGTGGCGTCGTACACGCACACTACCGACGACAACCAGTCGGCGCCGGGCTTCAGCTCCAACGACAACTTCACCGCACTGCAACAGGCCTCGGTGTTCCTGGCCGGCAGGATCACCGATCACATCGGGATGTTCGGCCAGGCGACCTATTCCAGCCCCGGTGACGACCGCGTGATGTGGGACAACACCGACATCCGTTATGCGCACGACTACCAGTTCGGTTCGACCACCGGCATCTTCGGGGTTTCGCTGAACAACAACCCGACGGTTTCGGATGTCTGGAACACCGTGCCGGCCTGGCAGTTCGGCTTCATGTCCTCGCCGTTCGGGCAGGGCTATGGCCCCGCGCAGCCGATGATCGCCAGCCTGGGCCAGGCGGTGATCGGAACCACCGCCTACACGCTGGTGGACAACCACTGGTACTTCGAGGGTGGGCTCTACCACGGAATCTCCAACTGGTGGAACCAGCAGTTGCAGGGCGGTGGAGCGGACGCGGTGTCGGGCTACAACCCCTACTGGCGCGTCAATTACTCGACCAGCAGCGGCCTGTCGAACTATGAGGTCGGCCTGGTCGGCATGAACACCAAGGTCAACGACGGGGTCGGAACCGCCAACAACGAGTTCAAGGACTACGGAGTCGACGCCAGCTACCAGTACATCGACGGCGGCACCAACTCCGTCACCGTCAACGGCCTGTACATGCGCGAGAAGCAGAATTACAGCGCCGCGTACGTCAGCGCCAACGGCAGCAATTCGAGCGATACTCTGAACTTCCTCAACATCAACACTGCCTACTGGTACCAGAACACCTACGGCGCGACCATCCAGTTCTTCGACACCACCGGCAGTACCGACTCCTACCTGTACTCGGCGGGCAACAGTTACAGTAACAACAATCCCGAGACCAGCGGGGTCGTGTGGGAGCTCGACTGGAACCCCTTCGGCAAGAGCTGGGCCGATCCGGAGAAGAACCTGCGTCTGGGCCTGCAGTACACGACCTACAACAAGTTCGCCGGTTCCTCGCAAGGCGCGAGCGGCAACAACAGTCTGTACCTGTACCTCTGGACGGCGATCTGACGGACCGTGGCGCGTGAGTCCTCACGCGCCCGGATGGATCGGCAGGCCGGGCGGCGCGACCGCCCGGCCATTGAACCGGGAGAATGCCATGAGCAAGCCGCAGCCCAGCATGTACCTGGCGCAGGCCTTCGAGCACGGAGAAGTGGATCGCCGCAGCTACGTCGTCGCCGTCGGCGGCCTCGAGGCCGTGCGCGACCTGGCTCGAGCCGAGCATGCGCGACGGCAGGGGGTCTACGGAATCGCGATCTACGAGGTCGAACTCGATGCGCCGATGCAACAGCATCCGCATCTGGTCGACTACCTGGCCTCGGTGATGGGCGAGCGCTGGGTGGAGCGTGCCGCGGCCACCACGTGAGGGCCCGGCTCCGAGCGGAGCGGCAGTACCGGTCACGCGATCAATGCACGGCGCGCGCGGGCGAATTCTGCCCAGAAGCCCAGGTCCTGCGCATGGGCGAAATTCAGGCGCATGTGGGTGCTGGGTTCTCCGTCCGGATCGAACAGGCGCCCCGGGGCGATCAGGTAGCCCGCGTCGTGAAGCCGCAGCGCCAGGCGGTCGGTGTCCACGCCGGTGTCGACCCAGCCGAACAGGCCCTGCGGAGCCGTCTCGAAACGGCAGCCGTGCTCGTGCGCCAGGCGAACCGCGCGCTGGCGCGCGCGTGCCAGGCGCTCACGCAGCGCGGTGGCCATGCGCTGCACGGCGGCGCGCTCGAGCAACAGGCCCAGCGCGCGTTCGGTCGGCATCGGTGAACTCAGGCCGGCCAGCAGCTTGGCGTCGCGCAGCGCCTCGATGCGTGCCGCGGACGCGGCCAGGAATCCGACCCGCCAGCCTGGCGCCAGCAACTTGGAGAATCCGCCGATCAGGATGCTTCGCTGCAGTCGGTCCATCGCCGACACCAGTGGCGAACCCTGCTCGCACAGCGGAGCGTAGACATCGTCCTCGACGATCAGGAAGTCGTGTTCGCGCGCCAGTTCCAGCAGGCCGTGCGCGCACGCCGCGCGCAGGCTGCCCCCAGTGGGGTTGTGCAGCCGGCTGACCAGGACCATCAGGCGCGGGCGCCGCGTGCGCGCCCAGTGCTGCACGCGCTGCAGGTCCGGGCCGTCGGGGCCGCGGGGTACGGGCAGCAGTTGCAGCCCGGCGCGCGCCAGTTGCACGAACTGCACGGCCCAGCCCGGCTGCTCGACCATCACGCACTCGCCCGGCCGGGCGACGGCGCGCACGATCAGGTCCAGGGCCTGGGTGGCGCCGTTGCACACCAGGATGTTGTGCGGCGACACGTCGAGCTCCAGCTCGGCGAGCCGACGCGCGAGTGCGCCGCGCAAGCGCTCGTCGCCCTCGGGGCGCCCATACAGGGCACTGGCCAGGTCGAAGTCATCCTCGCGCAGCGCCTGGCGCAGCGATTGCCCCAGCGCCGGCGCGCGCAGCCAGTCGGCCGGCAGGGTTCCCGCGCCGGGGATCGCGTGCAACGACCCCGCCGGTTGCTGCAGGTGCGCGAGCATGCCCCGCAACAGCGCGGTGGCGTGGGTGGGCGGCGGCGGTGCCAGGGTGCGCCGCGATGCCGGCGCCCGATGCTGCGATTCGCGCACGTAAAAGCCCTGGCGCGGGCGCGATTCGATCAGGCCTTGCGCCTGCAGCAGGTCGTACGCCGCGACCACGGTCTGAGGGTTCACGCCATGCTGGCGCGCGCAGTCGCGCACCGAGGCCAGCCGCGCGCCGGGGGCGATGAACTGGTCGCGGATCTGGCGTTGCAGGCGCTGCGCCAGCTGTTGGTGCAGCGCGGGCGCGCCGGGGGCGCGCCGCAGCGCGCCTGATACGGTCGAAGCACCCATACAGCAAGTCGCGGCAGGTGCCGCCCTGTGTTGGTCGTGTATGGAGTCTGGGTCTAGGCTGGGCAGCATGTCAAACAGCGGCCATGCCGTGTGAGGGGTCATGTTCGCAGGGGTGTCCGCACGGAGGGCCGCCTGCGGTTCCCGCGCCGCGCGGCTGTCGCAGCCCAGGAGCCCGTCATGTCCAGCATCCTTCCACATCCCGAGATGGCCCGGCGGGCCGCACTGCTCGGTCCGTCGCCGATGGACGAGTTTCTCGGCGCGGCAGATCGTGGCGCGACGATCTCGCTGGCCGGCGGCTTGCCCGATGCCGCGACCTTTCCGGTGCGCGACGTCGCCGAGGCGGCCCGTCGCGTGCTCAGCCGCCAGCCTCGGGAGTCGCTGCAGTACGGGCCCAGCGAGGGCCTGGCGCCGCTGCGGGAGTGGGTCGCCGAATACCTGCGCGGCCAGGGCATCGAGCTGCAGGCGGCGCAGGTGTTGATCACCACCGGCTCGCAGCAGGCGCTGGACCTGCTCGGCAAGGTACTGCTGGACCCGGCCAGTCCGCTGCTGGTGCAGCGTCCCACCTATCTGGGTGCGCTGCAGGCCTTCAGGACCTACGCGCCACGCATGGTCGGACTGCCGGAGGACGACCTCGGTCCCGACCCCGAGGCCTTCGCCGGCGCGCTGGCGGGATCTCGCATGGCCTACCTGCAGCCGCGATTCGCCAACCCCAGCGGGCGCAGCATCGCGCCTGCGCGCGCCGGACAACTGTGCGCCCTGCTGGCGCAGTCGGACTGCTGGCTGGTCGAGGACGATCCCTACTGCGAACTGTGGTTCGACGAGCCGCCGCCGCCGGGCCTGCTCGCGCGCGGCGTGTCCCACGGCGTGCATGTCGGCACCTTCTCCAAGATGCTGTTTCCCGGGCTGCGCCTGGGCTGGGTGGCGGGGCACGCCGAGCTGCTGCGCAAGCTGACCCAGGCCAAGCAGGCCGCGGACCTGCAGTCGTCCAGCCTGGACCAATGGCTGCTGCTGGAGCTGCTGCGCGACGGGTTGCCGCAACGCATGCTGCCACGACTGCGCATCCTCTACCGCGAACGTCGCGACGCCATGCTCGATGCACTGTCGCGCCACATGCCTGCCGGTGTCTTCTGGTCGCGCCCGCGCGGCGGCATGTTCGTCTGGCTGAGCCTGCCGATGTCGCTCGACGCGCGCGACATCGCGGCGGCGGCGCGTCGCCAGGGCGTGCTGGTGCTGCCGGGGCTGGTGTTCGATGTCGGGGCGGGCGGCTGCGAGAGTTTCGGCTCCTGCTGCGACTGCCGTTTCGCCGACGACCCCGAGGCAGCCGCACCGGCGCGCAACACGCTGCGCCTGGCCTTTGCCGGCGCCGACCGCCCGCGCATCGAGCGCGCCATATCCATACTCGCCGCGGTCGTGCGCGCCGCGCTGCACGGCGATTCGCAGGCACCTGCGCGGCCATGCCGCGCGGTCGGGAAGACGCCGGCAGACGGGGCCGTCGACGTGAGCCATGCGTGAAACCGTCGGGGCGCGCCGCGCCCACCCACTTGCCTGCCGCGCGCGCGGCTATAAGATGCGCGCACGGGGCATGCCCTGGCGAGTGGCCCAAACGCGTCACGTGCCGGGATTTCGGGCAGGCGCCGAGCAGGGCCGTCGCACCGGCCGGGCCGTTCGGGCCGGACCAGCGGCGGCGCCCTCTTCAGGCATTTCACGGAGTACAAGACATGGCAACTGCAAAACCGGCCGCCGCGAAGAAGGCCGCAGCCAAACCCGCTCGGGCGCCGAACGCGGCGTTCATGAAGCCGCTGACGCCCAGCCCGCAGCTCGCGGCCGTGGTCGGCGCGGCTCCGCTGCCGCGCACCGAGGTGGTGAAGAAGGTGTGGGCGCACATCAAGGCGGCCAAACTGCAGGATGCGACCAACAAACGCATGATCAACGCCGACGACAAGCTGCGCGCGGTGTTCGGCAAGTCGCAGGTCACGATGTTCGAGATGACCAAGCTGCTCAACGCTCATCTGAAGTGATGCGCCTGGCCGCGGACGCTGCACACCGGCGTGCCGCGGCGTAAAATTCGCCCTCGCTGCGCGCCATGAGTGCGCGCCGAGGGATCTGCCGTGCAAGCATCCAACAAAACCCTGTGGGGCTCGTTCGCCGCGATCGTGATCGTCGCGCTGGCGGGCGTGCTCGCGTGGAACGCGTTCGGGCGCGCGCCCAAGGCACCCGAGGTCGATTACCACCTGCTGGGCGGCACGACCCTGAGCTCGCAGCAGCTGCGCGGCAAGGTCGTGCTGGTCGAGTTCTGGGCCACCAGCTGCACGACCTGCGTCGGCGAGATGCCGAGCATGGTCAAGACCTATGACACCTTCGCCCCGAAGGGCTTCGACCTCGTCGCGGTGTCGATGAACTACGACAACCCGCAGTACGTGAAGAACTTCGCCACCTCGGGGCCCGACGGCGCGCTGCCGTTCCCGGTCGCGATGGACCGCTCCGGCGCGGTGGCCAAGGCCTTCGGCGACGTGCGCCTGACCCCGACCAGCTTCCTGATCGACCGCTCCGGGCACATCGTCAAGCAGTACGTCGGCCCGCCGAACCTGCAGGAACTTCATTCGCTGATCGGGCAGTTGCTGCAACAGCAGGCCTGAGGGGACGAGAGCCCCCGCTCACTGCGTTCGCGGCCCCCCGAGGGGGCGCAGGCCTGCCTTGGGGCGGCCCGGCGGCAGGCCTGCATGGAACAGCCCCCGCTCACTGCGTTCGCGGCCCCCCGAGGGGGCGCAGGCCTGCCTTGGGGCGGCCCGGCGGCAGGCCTGCAACGTACGGTTGGAGTCTTGTGCGGGATGCCTACACGACACACTGTCGTCATGGTCAAAACGACAAATTCGGGGAAACCCGCATTCACGCGTTAGCATTGGGGGAATGGCTGCCTCCTTGCAATCGGGGCCGCTGGGCGCGAGCCGCCCCGAGACCCTGGCCGGAATCGTCACGCCGCAGACCGCGCGGGCGCCGTTGTCGTCTTCGCCCAGCGCCGGCGAGCAGGCTTTGCGCCAGGCGCTGGCGCAACCTGCGCAGACCCTTCCGGGGGGCCTGTTGCTGCGCAGCCTGGGCCTGCAGTCCTACCTTCCGACCTGGAAGGCGATGCGCGAGTTCACGGATGCTCGCCACCCCGACACTCCCGACGAGATCTGGCTGCTCGAGCACCTTCCCGTGTACACACTCGGGCAGGCCGCCGATCCGGCCCATGTGCTCGATCCCGGCGCGATTCCGGTCATCGCCACCGATCGCGGCGGCCAGGTCAGTTTCCACGGGCCGGGGCAGGCGGTCGTGTATTGCCTGCTGGATCTGCGCCGCCGCCGCTGGCTGGTGCGCGAGACCGTGCACCGGCTCGAGGAGGCGGTGATCCGCACGCTGGCACGCCATGGCGTGGTCGGGTTGCGCCGCCCCGGCGCGCCGGGTATCTATGTCGGCGCGCCGCATCCGCGCGCCGGCGCGAAGGTCTCGGCGCTGGGGCTGAAGGTGCGCAACGGCTGCACCTACCACGGCGTGTCGATCAACGTCGACATGGACCTGAGCCCTTTTTCCGGAATCAATCCCTGCGGCTACCGCGGGCTGGAAAGCGTCGACCTCGCGACCCTGGGGGTACATGCGCTGCCGGATGCGGTGGCGATGTGCTTCGCCACCGAGCTGGCCATGCTGGCCGAGGATCTCGAACGCTCGCAGGCCGGCGCCAGCCCCCCCTCACGAACCCCATGACCGACGCCATCGATCCGCGCCTCAAGCAAAAGGGCGAGTCCAAGACCTCCCGTATCCCGATCAAGATCGTTTCCGACGCGCCGGTGCTGAAGAAGCCCCAGTGGATCCGCGTCAAGGCGCCGCCGGCGTCGTCGCGCTTCAACGAGATCAAGGGCATCCTGCGCGAGCAGTCGCTGGTCACGGTGTGCGAGGAGGCGAGCTGCCCGAACATCGGCGAATGCTTCGGCCACGGCACCGCGACCTTCATGATCATGGGGGACAAGTGCACGCGACGCTGCCCGTTCTGCGATGTCGGGCACGGCCGCCCGGATCCGCTGGACCCGCAGGAGCCGCAGCGCCTGGCCGACACCATCGCGCGTCTGCGCCTGCGCTACGTGGTCGTCACCAGCGTGGACCGTGACGACCTCCGCGACGGCGGGGCCCAGCATTTCGTCGACTGCATCCGCGCCATCCGCGAGCGCTCGCCGGCGACTCGCATCGAGGTGCTGGTACCGGATTTCCGCGGGCGCCTGGAGCGCGCGCTGGAGGTGTTCGACGCGGCGCCGCCCGATGTGATGAACCACAACCTGGAGACCGTGCCCCGGCTGTACCGCCAGGCGCGCCCCGGCGCCGACTATGCGCATTCGCTGCGCCTGCTGCGCGACTTCAGGCAGCGCCACCCGCAGGTGCCGACGAAAAGCGGACTGATGGTCGGTCTGGGCGAGACCGACGACGAGATCGTGCAGGTCATGCGCGACCTGCGCGAGCACCAGGTGGACATGCTCACCGTCGGCCAGTACCTGGCGCCGAGCACGCACCACCTGCCGGTGCTGCGCTACGTCAGCCCGGACGGCTTCGCCGCGCTGGAGCGCGAGGCCGTGGCGATGGGCTTCAGCCACGCCGCGGTCGGTCCGATGGTGCGCTCCAGCTACCACGCCGACGCGCAGGCGCGCGGGGCGGGGGTGGGTGTCACCGACGCGAAGTGAATGAGACTATAGCGAAGACGGTGCGACTATAGCGATCATTGCAGCTCGTGGACACCTTGCAGATCGCTGCATTTCCCAGGGGTAATGGCCTCTGGCGCGTGGATTGGTTCGGCGGCATTGCCTTCCCTGATCGCTTGCTCCGCCGCACTCAACCGTCAACCTTCGTCCACCTCTCGAAGGTCACCGATCCGGCCGTGCTGGTGGATCCCATGGCTCCGGTGAGCGCATCGTCGACGCTTTCTTGGCAGCAGCAATTCAAGTGTTGGGTTTCGGTGGGTTCCACCACGTTGCTGCGAATCGGCGACCTGTGGTCCGAGCAGCGTTTTGTCGCCTCCCCCGAGCACGAGGTTGCGACCTTCAAAAACCTCCGCATAGATCGCACGACCACTCAACTGCTCAAGGTCGGGCACAGCGATGAGCAAGGCAATTTCTTGCTTCCGGCCACCGAGCATCCGTGGCATATGGCTAACACCCACTCATACTGCGTCCGAGTCGATCTCGGCGACAGCCGCAGTCTGGTCGTGCCAAGCATGGAGTTGGCGCGCTTCTACTTCGGATCTTCTAGCCAACTTCTAGCCGCGCTCTTCCTGCCGCCGTTCGACTCCAAGAAGCTGTATTCGGATCTGCGTTCACTGGACTTCTTTGGCGAGGACTATGAGTTGGATCTTGCCGATGGCATCCCCGAGGCATCGGGACCCGACATCGCGCGCCTCGCGATCAGCAAGCTAGCTGCAAACGCTGCAGCAATGATCGGAACATCTCTATTGCAGGCGCGGACGCAGGGCGCCCTGGACATCTACCCGAAGTGCGTCTTCCCCTTCGAGGGAGCGACCACTATCAAGGCATCGGGCAAGTGGCTATCGCTGGGCGGACAACCGAGATCGACGTTCCTCGTCTATCGTCTCCGCTCGTGTTCGCATCCGTTTCCATTCGAAAACCTAAAGGTTCAAACCTCGGGAGCGAAGCGCCGGCCTTGGCGGCCAGCGGCCAGCAACAACGCTGGTGTCGCTCGTCCTCGTCGAGCAGGGGCGCCAGCTGCGAAGAACCAGACACTACGAGAACGTGACGCATCCGGCGCCCTGGCCCCGCAGGTCAGGCGACAGATGCCGCGAGAGGTCAAGTTCCCGGACCTTTCGAGGAAAAGCGTCTGGAGCGAGGCACAGCTTGCAGTGAACACGGGATCCCCAGTGGGCAGTCGCGGAGCAACCGCGGTGGCTGATTTTGCAGTGGGCGATGCGGGCTCTGCTCAACGCATTCGATCGATCACCATCGTCGAAGCGCTCGGCCAACCTGACGTACCGCCAGCGTTCCTGCTGCCAGCAATTGAACGCCTCACACGACTAAAGCGGCTTGAGGTGATGTTGCTCACGGCAAGCATCGACGACGGCTGGACGGTCCCTGTTCCGTACGCGATCAGCGGCGAAGGTGAGATCCCCCCTCAGGTTTTCATCGAGGAAGGTGAGAATTCGCATATCGAGCGAGTTGCGGCGTTCCGTATCGCCCGAGGCCGACGCCAGGTGCACGTTGTCATCGCGGAGAGCCGCGATAGTGCGATCTATATCGACCGCGCCTTCGATGGCCCAAGCGTGTCGGTCTTGCTGGAGAGGGCCTGTGGCGTGGCGGCCGTGGCAGATTGAAGGTCGTCTCGTCCGTGGTTGTCAGTGCGCCACATTGCTAACGTTCTGCCGTCTACGTATCGGACACCGGGGCAGGGGTGAGGGCCTGTTTCGCGATGGTTGCTTGCGGCGCGGTGGTCATGCCGTACCTCCCTCCGCCGACTACTAGCCAATTCAAGCGGCTATCACAGGCATCTGGTTCGACTGTTCGCTTACGCTCGGTCGCGTCCGGCGCGAGCACGGGCTAGCTGCTATCCCAAAGGCCGGCAATTTGACAAGCGCGCTGGGCACTTGCGATCAATTGCCTTGGCGGCCAATCCGACGAACACGATAGAAGCCGACAATGGCGCCAAGCCCGGCGAGAGCCATCGGTGCCTCGATGGTCCCGAAGCGCCCATGCACGCCACAAAGGTGTAGCACCATCCCCAACCACGCGCCGCATGCGGCATAGCCAGCGATCACGTTGGCCTTGACCTCTTGATCTAGGACCTGGGACATTGCTTTCACCTGTGGTCGATCAGACGCGAGAAGCGTACCTGCTGAGGGTTACCGCGGCAACGGCCCCGGCCTACCTAGCCATCATGTCGCCAACAAACACGTCGAAGTCGCACATCACCCGCCTACATCAGGCGCGCTCGGCACCGCGAGACTGCGGATCGGCCGAGGCGGGCGCTGGCGGCAACCCGCGGCGGTGGTCACAATGCGCTGGGCAGCAGTCGTCAAGATCAGCAGCAACGGAAGCCCCGCGCAGTTCTAGCAAGCGCAAGAAGCATAGTCCGGCGTCCACGGACCCGGCAGCCGCCCAATATGCTTGCCAACGCAACAGCTTGATGGGCGTGGTTGAGTTATGTAGAATTACACCATTATGGTGTTTTTCGCAAAACCATGACCAAAAAATCCAAGATCGAGAAGCCCGACGTCGAGCCTCTCCTGCCGGCGGACATTCGGCGTATCCGTGAGAGCCTAGGGCTCAATCAAGTCGAAGCGGGCGAGCTGCTCGGCGGTGGCATTCGCGCATTTCAAAAATACGAAAGTGGTTCGGTCACGCCGGCCGCAACCACCATCAGCCTGCTGCGCATCCTTGACGCCGACCCTGCGGCGCTCGGCACGCTGACGGGCACGCACGTTCCCATCCAACAGACCGGTCTCCGCCATTTCGAGATTTCCGGTGCCCATATCAGTGCCCTATCCGACCGCTTCCTCGTCGTACTGACGCGGCGGCTGTTGTCTGCCGAGGCTGCGAAGAACCGCATCCCGCCGGACAACATCCATGTCGCGTCCGTGCTTACCGCAGCCGATGGCGGCGAGGATGCGCGGATCACGTGGGCCGACGGGCCGGAGCGCACGGCATTCCTGCCGAGCCGCAACTGCATCCTGCAAGTGAAGGCAGCCGCCATCACGCCGGCCAAGGCCGCGAATGACGTGCTGACTTCGGCAGGGAACCTTGAGCCTGCCATCCGCGAGACGCTAGAAGGGGGCGGAAGCTACATCATGCTGTGCAACCGCGCCTATGTCAGGCGTGAGGTCAGCAAGCGCGCGGACGCCATTCTTAAGGCGGTCCAGGCTCAGGGCGTTGCCGCCACGGCCGCTCAGGTGATCTTTCGCGACGCTGACCAGATCGCGACCTGGGTAAACGAGCATCCGCAGGTTGCAACCTGGGTTCAGGAGCAGACGCAGCCAGGCCTCGCCACGACCTTTCGCTCCTATGCTCATTGGGCAGGACGGCATGAGCATGAGACCCCGTTCATCGATGATGACCGCCTAGCAGCGGTGCACTCCGGAATCCGTCCTGCGGTCGAACAGGAACGTGAAGTCGTGCGTGTCGTCGGTCTGTCGGGCCTCGGGAAGTCCCGCCTCGTGCTTGAGGCGCTGGCCGACGACGACAAGCCGGGTACCCGCACTAGCGATCTGGTGCTGTACGGCATTGAGACGGAACTTGGCTCGACCACGGTCAAGGGCGCGGTGCAGTTCCTAGCTGGCCTTGGAACGAGGGCGGTCATCGTGGTGGACCGATGCAGCGAAGAGACCCACCAGGATCTTGCCGCCATGGTGAAGCGCTCCAGCAGCCGACTGTCGCTCATCTCCATCGACCATGAAGTGCCGGGCGGACCGTTGCCGAAGGGCACGCTCCTGATCGAGCGTGCCAAGGAGGCCGTCATCGAAGCCCTCATCAAGAATCTTCAGCCTGGACTGCCGACCGAAGATGTACGCCGGCTCGTGATGTTCGCAAACGGCTTCCCGCAGATGGCCGTATTGAGCGCGGAGGCATGGGTCGCGGATATTTCCCTCGCCACCGTGACGCAGGACTACCTGATCGAACAGGTGGTCGTGGGCCGTCGCGCCGTGAACAAGCAGGAGGTGCTGCAAAGCGCCAAGCTGCTGAGCGTGTTCGGCCTCATTGGCTTCCGCGACGAGGCAGAGAATGAACTGGCCCAAGTCGCAGCCTTGTCGGGCACCCTATCGGAAGACGAGTTGCGCGCGATCTTCACGGACCTTGCGCGCCGCCGGGTGGCGCAGTCGCGCGGCCGGTATCTAACGATGCAACCGCGCCCCATTGCCCACCGTCTTGCAGAGCAGCAGTGGGGAGAATGGTGCCGGCAGAAGTGGGACGCGCTTCTCACTCAAGCGCCACCCGCCTTGCGCAATCGCGCAGCCAAGCAACTGGCGTTGCTCAATCGCACGACCATCTCACGCGACGTAACCCGTCATGTGTGCCGCGTGGGCGGCCCGCTCGACTCGTACGAGGCCATCTGCGACTCAGCGAACGCTGGCGTGATTGACCATCTTTCCCAGATCGACGCCCAAGCTACGGGCGAACTGCTCAAACGTGTGTTCGACGCGTTGCCAGATGGGGCGCTCAAGGAATTTGGCGGAAAAGCGCGCAGTGAAATCCGCTGGGCGGTACAGCGCATTGCGTTCGTACCGGATACGTTCGAGCTTGGCGCCATGCTGCTCTTCCGTCTCGCGTTAGCGGAGAACGAAAGCTGGAGCAACAACTGCACGGGTCAGTTCAAGGCTCTGTTCCCAGCGTATCTAGGCGACACGGCGGCTGACGGCGATGCACGCCTCCGATTGCTCGATGATCTGATCCGTGAGGACATACCCGAGCAGAACCGGTTGCTTGTTCAAGCCCTCGATAGCGGAGCGGAGGTACAGCACTTCTCGCGTACGCTCGGCATCGAGAGTCATGGGCTCCGCAAGGCGCTCGAACCGTGGCGTCCGAGCAACCAGGTTGCGGTCGAATACATCCTCGAATGCCTTGAGAGGTTGCTGCGCTTCGCACTGCGCGATGACGCGGCTGGAGGACTCGCCAGAACGACGCTTGCGAACGACTTTCGCGGGCTGATCCACAAGGGCTTCCTCGATTTCGTTGAGAAGGCGGTCACCCAGCATACGCAGACCCATGGGCATTACTGGCCCCAAGCGTTGGCTTCGCTCGGCGACGTCATCAGCTACGACGCAGGCGGGATGCCGGAGGCGGTGGTTGCTCGGGTCCATGCGCTAATCGCGAAGGTGTCACCTGACAACCTGCGCGGTCGGCTGAAGCTGCTCGTGACCGAAATGCCCTGGGACTACCCGTGCGACGAGAAGCTCGAATTTAACGTGCGGGAAGTCCGGCAGCAGGAAGCAGTTGCGACGCTCGCCATCGACGCGCTTGCCCAGCCCGATGTGCTGATCGCTGAGCTCCCTGCCTTGAGCACGGGCGAACAACGTATGGCGGGTCCGTTCGGGACAGCCCTCGCGGCCAATGCGAGCGACAAGGTCAGGTGGCTCTGGCTGGTGCTGAAGGCATATCGCGTTGCGCCTGCCGGACGCCGGAACTCGGACCTGCTCACGAGCTACCTGGCCGAGCTTGCTAAGACGAAGCCGCGGTTGATCGATTCGCTCAAGCGCCGGGCGATGCGCTCACCGGAGTTTGCGCCGAATGTGCCATTGCTTGCCTTCAAGATGGAGATACCGGCGTCCGACATCGCGCTCGTAACCGAAGGCATCAAGAGCGGCACGCTGCTGCCGCGTGCCCTCTATGCCTGGACATTCGGGGGCCGGCTCGCTAAGCGCCAGCCCGACGAAGTCGCACCGCTATTTACCCAGGTGTTCGCGAACCGCGACGAGTCGAACCTGGGCTACGACCTGATGGGGATGTATGTCCACAACAATATGAACCGCCTTGAGTTGCTGCGCCCGCAGCTTCGTCAGGCGGCCGATGCCGCCCTGGCGAGCGCGTCGAACACGATGAACGACCACCACTTCGTCGAGTTGATGACGTGGCTGTTGAAAAAAGGGCGGAACGACGCAGACGCCCGTGCCGTCGCGCTCAGCCTGACTCGCCAGCTCATCGAGCGGGGAGACGAGAGCTCGCTGTCCGACGAGCGCCGCATCAGGCCGCTCCTGCCGCTGCTACTCCGGGAATTCCCCGAGATTGTGTGGCCCTTGATCGGCAACGCTATCACCACGGACCCTCGCGCGTCGTGGCGATTTCAGTACACGCTCGGCAAAGGCCATTCCATCGGCGGCAGTCAGCACAAGGCGCCCATCGAGGAACTGTCTGAGGACACACTGCTCGCCTGGTGCCACGCCAACCCGGAGGTGGCGCCGGCCTTCCTCGCGCGCATCCTGCCGCTGTTGGTCAACGCCGAAGGTGAAGATCAAGGCAAGCGTTTCAGCGGCCTGATCATGCGCATCATCGATGATTTCGGAGAACGCGACGACGTGCAGCGCGCGCTTGTCAGCAACATGCACACGTTCAGTTGGTCCGGGTCGATGACCACCTACTACGAGCTCTACCAGAAACCTCTCGAGGCGCTGCATAAGCATGCGAAGTCTGCCGTCCGCAGGTGGGCGAAGAAAATGTCGGACTCGATGGCCCGGCAGATCGCGAAAGAGGAAGAGTCCGACGATGAGCAAAGCGCGCAGTACGACTAGCAACAACTTGGGGCGCCGCGGATATCGGCGACCGCTGCCTGTGGCGCTGCGGTCGCCGGGAAGAGCTGAGCCCAATGACTGTTCTGGCCGACGATCGGTCTTAGTGTGTCGCCTCCTCCACTGCAATGTGTGTCATGACTTCGGACAGTTGGGGTGCACCTCAGCGGTGCGGCAGAACGCTCCGCGGTGCGGGCCTACACGGAATGCGTGCAGGTTCTGATTGCCACCTAGGCTCGCGCCAGCCGCCTGCTTGGGTGTCCCTTGCGATGAGGGATCGCCATTCCCACCATAGTGCGGTACCAGTCTGGCGCCCCATCGAAGTCCCGCAGAAGATGGTTGTAGCGAAGTGCACCAACCCGCACCGCTGTGCCAAGTCGGCTGCCTAGGTCGTTGAGCATCCACACCCCGCATTGCAGGAGCACGTGACGAGTGGCGAGATCCAGCGACTCGAACGGGATCCTCTTTGCTGTTGGCTCGATCGGATCCACGAGGCTGTGGACTGCAAGGAGATGTTGGCGGAGAGCGATAGAGTGCCGCGTCGAGAGCATCAGCGCGCAGAGATGCCGTAGGACGGCGAGTTCGTCGATTACGCGCTGGCTCGGTGGCGAGCGTCCCGCGACGGCACTCGCCATCTCGACGAGCTTTTCAAGCGCGTCCGCATCAGCGACCGCGGGCGCCATGGTTGGGGCTGCGGCCAAGTTGGCGGTGCACTCGTGGCAGCGCGACACGGTGATCGTTTCGTCGTCGGATTCGCCGGCTTCTATGCCGAAGTCCATCCGAAAGAACGACGCTGCCGCGCCACAGGCATGGCAGCGGTCGCGCAGCATGCAGCGATGCCAAGGACACGTTGTGCTGAGACTGAGCCGCCACGCTTTACGGAAGTAAGGCGTCGCATCTCCGGCCAGGCACAGCGGGCAGAACTGTTGGCCGAATCCCTCCCGGATGCGGTGGTAGATCTTCAGCGAGAGGATCCAGTTCAGGTGGCCGGATGGCCGAGGGTTGTGAAACAGGATGCCGTCGTAGACCTTGAGTGTGGTGCCGTACGCGGCCGCGAGTGATGTTCCCGTGTGCAGTGCAAGCGTGTCGACGAGCCACGATGGCGCCAAGCGGTCGATGTCGCGGTTCCAAACCTGCAGCCTGTTGCCGAAGATCAGGTTGCAGAAGGTCTGGACTTTCAGGCCGTGACCGTGCGCCAGGCGCACCAGCCAGCTAGATAGCAGCTCGTCGGGGAGCGGCTTGTAGCGGATCGGCCAGAGCGGCGCCGTGATGCCGCGGAATCGCTTCGTTGTATCCACCGTCAGGAGGCGAAGCGTTGATGGCCCTTGCGCTTGCTCGGAGGAACCCAGTTCATGTTGTCGAGGAGTTCAACGGTGACCCTCTCCTCGCCCGCTCTGATGGCCTTGACGCTCGCCTCTTTAACCAGATCAAGA
>JAJYTY010000138.1 GCA_021792835.1 Pseudomonadota bacterium | reverse complement strand
CACACGCCGTTGCGGCCCAGGGTCTCGGTCAGGCCCTCGATCTTGTCCCAGTCCAGCTTGACCCCGGTGCAGACCACCAGATAGTCGTAGCTCAGCGTCTGCCCGCTTTGCAGGGTCACGCGGTTGCTCTCGGGCTCGAAGCTGCGGGCCGCGTCGCGGATCCAGGTCACTCCCGGCGGAATGAGGCTTTGCTGCGGGCGGTGGGTCTTGGCCAGCGGATAGACGCCCGCGCCAACCAGGGTGAAAGCCGGCTGGTAGTAATGCTGCTCGGACGGCTCGACGATCGCCACGTCGATCTGCGGAGCGCGGCGGCGCAGGATGGCCGCCACCGTGATCCCGGCCGCACCGCCGCCGATCAGCACAACCTGATGATGCCCGTTTGCCATGCCTGTCTCCTTCCTTGTTGGTGTCTCCGGCTCGCGCCACCACTATAGGAAAAAGCTGGCCCCAGTATGTTCGGCACAAACCCCAGCCCGACGCGTATCCCGTCCAACGGGTCTCAGGCTCCGGGATAGTGCCCCGCCTCGATGTCCTGCAGCAGCGTCGGATGCTGCGGTTGCCAGCCCAGCAGGCCGCGCGTGATCGCGCTCGACGCGGGCGCGTCGGCCGCGTAGAAGCCGGCGAGCCAGTCGAAGTGCTCGACGGCGCGATCGGGCGCGATGCTTTGCACGGGAAGACCGTGGAAGCGCCCGAGGCCGGCCGCGATGTCGCGCGTGGCGATGCCCTCCTCGGCCACCGCGTGCAGCACCGCACCCGGCTCGGCCCGCTCCACCGCAAGCCCTACCAGGCGTGCCGCATCCAGCTGGTGCACGGCGGGCCAGCGATTCGAGCCGTCGCCGACGTACCCGCTCACCCCGCGCTGGCGCGCGATGCGCGACAGCACCGCGACGAAGCCGTGGTCCCCGCCGGCGCCGTGCACCGTCGGGGCGAAGCGCACGACGATCGCACGCACCCCCTGCCTCGCCAGGCCCTGCGTGTACTCGGCATTGGCCACGCGCGGGTGGATGCCGGGATCGGGCGTGTCGTGCTCGGTGCCCACGCGCCCCGGCGCCAGGCCCAGGGTTCCGGAGGCGATCAGCAGCGGGCCGCCGCTGCCGGCGAGCACCTGCGCGAAGGTCTCGATGGCCGCGCGATCGGTGCGCGCCGCCGCCTCCATGCGGGAGAAGTCGTGGATGTAGCCGAGATGGACGACGCCCTCGACCCGGCTCGCCGCGGCGCGCAGGCCGGGCAGGTCCTCGAGGCTCCCGCGCACGACCTCGGCCCCCAGCGCGGCGATCTTCGAGGCGGCTTCGTCGGAGCGAGCCAGGCCCAGCACGCGATGGCCGGCGCCGAGGAGTTGCGTGACGCTTGCCGAGCCGATCCAGCCCGAAGCGCCCGTGACCAGGATTCGCATGATCTTCCTTTCAGCAAGCGATGACATTGAATGACATCATTCTAGACCTATGATGTCACGCTGTGTCAACACTCGAACGCAACAGCGGAAGCAAACGATGGGACGCTGGGAACCCGACGCGGTGGGTCGCCTGCGCGCCGCGGCGCTGGAACTGTTCGCCGAGCGCGGCTACGAGCAGACGACGGTCGCTGACATCGCCGAGCGCGCCGGGCTGACCGCGCGCACCTTCTTCCGCCATTTCCCGGACAAGAAGGAGGTCCTGTTCCAGGGCTCGGACGGTCTGCGGCAGGCGATGGTCGACGCGCTGCTGGCGACGCCTGCCGATGCAAGCGCGATGGGCGCGGTCGCCGCGGCGCTGCAGGCCGCGGCCGCGTACTTCGGGGACATTCGCGAGTTCGCGCGCCGACGGCGCGACGTCATCGCCGCCAACGCCGTGCTGCGCGAGCGCGAGCTGAGCAAGCTGGCCGCGCTGGCGCAAGCCCTCGAGCAGGCCCTGCGCCAGCGCGGCGTCGACCCCACCGACGCCCTCCTCGCCGCGGAAGCGGGAACCATGGTGTTTCGCGTGGCCTTCGAGCAATGGGTGGCGCGTCGCGAGCGCCGCGGCTTCGACGCGATCGCGCAGGACTTGCTGCGGCGTCTGGGCGGGCTGTCGCCGGCGCGCGGCTGACCGATCCCGGGCGGCGCCGCCAAGCCGAAGTGGGTGGAGCCGATGATGAACACCGGCAACACCGCCACGGACAAGCCACGGCGCAGCACTCGCAGTCGCTCGTCGCGGCTGCATCCAGATGAACCCTCGCGGCCGCGCGTGGTGCCGCAGTGACGGGCAGCCCCGTGGAGGCTGCGGGCCGATCCGCGGTCCGTCGCGCAGGGCACCCGCGCATGGCAGGACGATGCGCGCCGCAATGCGCCGTACGCCGCGGCCGTAGCGGCCGCGGCGCTGCTCAGGCCATCAGAACAGCTTGCGGATTCCCAGCGCCACGCCGCTGGAGCTCTGCCCGTCGACCCCCGAGAAACTGTCGGTGTTCGACTGGTTCGCGAAGGACGTACCCGCGTCGTTGCTCACGTGCCCGTACGACGCATAGAGGTTGGTCGTCCTCGACAGCGCGTAGGTGTAGCCCAGCGCATACTGCTTCGCGGTCCCGACCTGCGTCGTGAACACCCCGTTCGGATCGATCTTCGCCTGGTCATACGAGGCCATGATGGTGCCGCGCCCGACCGGCACCGTGACGCCTAGCATCCAGAAGCGCTGCCCGCCTCCGGCAGCTCCGGTGGTAGTGCCGAAGGCGTAGTCGCCGCTGGCCTTCTCGTACAGCGCGCGCAGTTTCGCGACCCCGAAGTCATAGGCGCCGAAGGCCTGCCAGACTTTGATGCTGCCGCTGTTGACCCCGCTGGCCGACAGGCCCAGCATGCTGTCGGTCAGCTCCAGATAGGTACCACCCACCGTCACCGGGCCGCTGGCGTACTTGGCCTCGGCGCTCCAGGAACGCATCACGTTGGAGCCCTTGCCGGAAGCCTCCGGCACGGTTCCATACGAAAGCGGAGCGAAGCTGTAATTGAGGGTGCCGGTGAAGCCGGACAGCTTCGGGGTCGTGTAGTTGATGGCCTGGTTGGCTCGAATCAGCAGCCCGTTCGACTGCTTGCCGACGATGGACAGGTTGTTGATGTCTCCGGTCAGTCCATAGCCGAAGGGGTCCATGGCGGCTTCGTTCTTGAAGATCGGCGTGTACATGCGACCAGCGCTCAGCACCCCGAAGCTGCCGCGCAAACCGACGAAGGCCTGGCGCTGCATGAACCCGCCGCCACTGCAGTAGCCGCCGCCGGGGTCGCCGCCCACGCCTGACTTCTGGTCCTGGCTCAGACCCGCGGCGCAGAAGCCGGTCTCGGCGTCGAACAGCACCTTCAGGCCGCCACCCAGATCCTCGGTGCCCTTGATGCCGATGCGCGACCCCGACTGCGCACCGGAACTCAGCCCCGTCGAACTCACGGTGGGGCTGCCAGCCGCCGACGACCCGCTGGCCAGCCCGGTGAAGTGGGTCACGCCAAGGTCGATCAGCCCGTACAGCTTGACGTTCGAACCTCCGGCGAACGCGGCCACCGAGAAGGTGCCGAGAACAGCTGCGGCGAGTAGTGTCTTCTTCATGGGGAATCGTCTCCTCTTGGATTTGCGCGAAAGCGCAGCGCTCGCCGGCCAGGGCGTGTCTTCCGACAAAGTCCCCGCGGCTTGCGCGGATTCCGGGGTCCTGTTTCCCTGGCCTGCATGCGATTGAATCAAAGCCCATCGGAAGGCGCAATGATATGCAACCGCCTTTCTCAATAATCGGGATCGCCGTTGCATGAATCGAACATCGGCGACCATGCGAAGCCTGCGAAATAGCCTCCCTGTCAAACCATGGAAAACCCTTGCAACTCGTGATTCCATGCCACCATGAATCACATGCGAAATCCATCTTTCTTATTGTTTTTCAATAACTTCCGTATCATCAATGCGAGCAGTCAACGACAGTCAAGCCGTCCCCATGCATATTCTTGTAACCATTTCCACAACCCATCGATAACAGATATAGATGCCATCTATTCAGCGCCGACCACGCGGCGCCTACACCATGACTGGCGTCGCTCATGTTTCTCATGCAACATTACCGAACCACCGCATCGGACCTGGCGTCGAATGCCGGATTTCCCCGATATTCCCGAACCCCGAGGAGTCTGCCCATGAACACCCCCCCGCTCACGCTGCAACAGGCCCGCGACCTGTTGGCCGAGGCCCTGGCGCAGGCACGTCGCGCCGGATTGCGCCCGATGGCCGTCGCGGTGCTCGACGCGGCCGCGCAACCGCTGGCACTGGCTCGCGAGGAACTGGCTCCCGCGCTGCGCCTGGAAATCGCCTGGGGCAAGGCCTGCGCCGCCGTGGGAATGGGCGCAAACACGCGCGCGCTGGTGCAGCGTGCTGCCGCGAATCCTCCGTTCTTCGCCGCGATCGCCGCGCTGCCCGGACAGCGCTTCGTCCCGCAGACCGGCGGCGTACTGCTCCGCGACGCGACGGGCGCGGTACTCGGCGCGATCGGCGCAAGCGGAGCCTCCGGCGACGAGGACGAGGAAGTGTGTCTGGCGGCGATCCGCGCCGTCGGGCTGCACGCGGGCTGACGCGCAGCGTCAGTCGCGGTCGAGCTGGTAGGCGCTGCGGATCATCTCGGCCATCTTCGCGGCCGGTGCGCTGAGCTGGGTCTGACGGCGCCAGAGCAACGCGACCCAGCGCTCCGGCGTCGGATCCTTCAGATGCACGATGGACAGCCCCGAGGACTTGCTGATCGACCCGGCCGGCAGCACGGTTGCCAGCGGAATCTTGCGGATCACCGCGAAGATCTGGTCGATCTCGTTCATCTCCAGTGCGATGTCGAGCTTCAGCCCCGCGCCGCGGAAATGGCAGTCGATGTACTGGCGTGACGCGAAGTCGGTGGTCAGCAGCACCAGGCGATGCTGCGGCAGCGCCCCCATCGGAAGGCTGCGCCGTCCGGCCAGCGGGTGCTCGCGCGACACGGCCAGCACCAGCTCCTCGCGATACAGGTGCTCGGCGACGATGTGCTCGGTATCGGAGGGCGTGTAGGCCACGGCCAGATCCAGCCGGCCCTCCACCAGGTCGCACTCCATCTGCGACTTCGGCAGCAGGCGGGCGACCACCCGCACGTTGTTGAAGCGGGTCACGAAATCCGAGATCACGCTGGAGATCAGCGAGCGCGGAAGCGAATGGAAGATCCCCATGCGCAGATCCCCGCTGAGCAGCCCGCGCAACTGGGACAAGGCTTCGAACGCCGCGCTCTCTTCCTGCAGCATGCGTTCGCAGTAGGGCAGGAGCATGTGCCCGCTCATCGTCAGCTCGATGCGCCGCGGCAGGCGGTCGAACAGCGCGACCCCGAGCTCGCCCTCGAATTGCTTGATCTGGTGCGAAAGCGTCGGCTGCGTGATGCGCAGGGTTTCCGCGGCACGCGAGAAGCTCTTGAGCCGAGCCAGCACCGTGAAGTAGCGGACGTGTCGCAGTTCCATCGTGCGCCCCGCGCCCCGCGCCGCGCTCAGTAGCCGCCGCCCGACGCAACCGGCGCGCCACCCACGGGCCGCAACTCCGCGCGAGCGGCACGCTGCAGCAGCCCGAGGTCGCTGCCGATCGCGACGAAATCGAAACTCGCGCGCTCCGGGCCGTGCAGGTCGGCCCGGCTTCCCACCAGGGTCCCGACCAGACGCCCGGCATCCCGGCAGCGTCGCGCGATGGAATCGACCAGTGCCAGCACGTCCGGATGCTGCGCCTGGCCGAGCAGGCCCATCGACGCCGACAGGTCGGCCGGCCCGACGAACACGCCGGCGAGGCCTTCCACGGCGAGGATCCCGTCGAGGTTGTCGACCCCGCGCAGCGACTCGATCTGCACGAACGCGGCGCAGCGCGAGTCGGCCGTACGCAACGCATCCGGCAGTGTTCCGAAGCGCGTTGCACGTGTGTTGCCCGCCACTCCGCGAATCCCGTGCGGCGGGTAGCGCAGCGCCGCCACGACTTCACGCGCCTGCCGCGCATCCTCCACGTAGGGCACGAGCAGCGTGGTCGCGCCGACGTCCAGCACGCGCTTGACGGTCACCGCATCGAGCGCCGGAATGCGCACCATCGGCAGCATCGACGTGGACGAGACCGCCTGCAGCATCGCCAGCACCCCTGCGAGATCGAGCGTGCCGTGCTCCATGTCGAGTACG
Organism: Pseudomonadota bacterium; assembly: GCA_021792835.1. GTDB lineage: Bacteria > Pseudomonadota > Gammaproteobacteria > Burkholderiales > Burkholderiaceae_C > Thiomonas_A. The sequence goes on along the minus strand of JAJYTY010000138.1, from coordinate 3,438 downwards.
CACCAGTCGAAACCCTGGCAACCCAGGGCCTCCGCGACCAGCGGACTTCCCGACATCACGAAGGTGCCGAGCGCCGGGTTCGCGCGCGGCTGCTCGAGCAAACGAAGGAAAGGATTCATGGTCGATTTCCTCGGAAGGGACTCGATGGCAACGTCACGACCGACAGCCCGCGCCGCCGGCCAGCACCTTGCCCGGATTCATCAGGTCGGCCGGGTCTACCGCCGCCTTGAGCCGGCGCATCAAGGCAAGCTCCACGGCGCTCTTGTACCGTGCCAGTTCCTCCGTCTTGGCCTGGCCCACGCCATGCTCCGCACTGAAGCTCCCGCCATGCCCGGCGACCAGATCGTAGAGGCGTTGCGACAGCGGATGCACCCAGGATTTGTCCTCGGTGGCGTCGACGACGTTGAAGTGCAGGTTGCCGTCGCCCAGGTGTCCAAAGCACAGCACGGTCCCGCCCGGGCGTTCCCGCCCGATCAGCTCTCGCGCCTCGTCGACGAAGCGCGCCACATGGGCGATCGGCAGCGCGATGTCCGAACGCAACACCGACGCGAAGCCGCGCACGGCCTCGGGAATGAGATGGCGCATCGCCCACAGCCGATCGGTATCGGCCAGCGACTGGGCGATCACCGCATCGGCGACCAGATCCTGCTCCAGCGCTTCGCCCAGCTGCTGCTCGAGCAGTTCCTGCAACGCGCCGTCCGGGCCCTCGCCGGCCAGCTCGAGCAGGACGTACCAGGGCGTCGCCTGCTCGAGCAGGCGCGCGTACTGCGCGTCGTGCCGGGCCACCGCGTCGACACAGGCCCGGTCGATCAGCTCGTAGGCGCTGACGCCGTTGCCGCTGCGACGCTGAAGCCTCGCCAGCAACTCGATGGCCGCCTCGCAGCTCGGCACCGCAACCACCGCCACGGCACGTTGCGGGGTCGACGGAAACAGACGCAGCACCGCTTCGGTGATCACGCCCAGGGTTCCCTCGGAGCCGATGAACAGCTGCTTGAGGTCATAGCCCCTGTTGTCCTTGCGCAGGCTGCGAAGCCCGTCCCAGACCTCGCCGTCGGGCAACACGACCTTCAGGCCCAGCACCAGTTCACGGGTATTGCCATAGCGCAACACGTTCATGCCCCCGGCATTGGTCGCGATGTTGCCGCCGATCTGACAGCTTCCTTCGGCTCCGAGGCTGAGCGGAAACAGCCTGCCGTGCTCGCGTGCCGCCTGCTGAATCTGCGCAAGCACGACACCGGCCTCCACGGTCATCGAATGTCCCTCGGCGTCGACCTGGACGATGCGGCTCATGCGCCGCAGGTTCAACAGCACGCCCTCGCGGGGAATGGCGCCGGCGCAAAGCCCGGTGTTGCCTCCCTGTGGGGTGATCGCCACACCGGCAAGCGCGCACGCGCGCACCACCGCGGAGACCTCGGCGGTACTGGCCGGGCACACCATCGCCAACGCGCTGCCACGGTACTCGCGGCGCCAGTCCACGAGATGCGGCTCGAGGGCGTGCGCGTCGGTGATCACCGACGCGGCACCGACGATCGCGCCCAGCGCATCGAGCAGATCACTGCGACTCATTCGCTCTCCCGGTTGCTGCATGGGGGTGGATCAACGGCGCGACAGCGCCATGCCCCACTTGACGATCGTGCGACGCTCGACCAGACGGATCAGGTAGCGGTTGACGATCACTCCGAACAGTCCGATGGTGACGATCGCTCCGATCATCACCTTGGTGTCGAGGAATTCGTTGGCGTCGTAGATGCGGATTCCCAGCCCGTGCGTCGGGTTCGCCAGCAGCTCGCCGCCGATCACCGCAACCCAGGCTCGACCGAAGGCCAGGCGCAGTCCCGCGAGCATGTAGGGCGACACGCCGGGCAGCACGACCTTGCGAAGGATGGTGCGCCGGTCCGCCCCCATCGCCTGCGCCGACTTGATCCAGGACTGGTTGATCGAATCCACCCCCGCCTTGACACTGTAGATCCAGGGAAACGCGGATGCGTAGGTGACGACCAGCAGCACCGCGGCATTGCCAATGCCCAGCCACATCACGAGCAAGGGGGCGATCGCCAACGACGGGATCGGCATCAGAAAGCTGATCAACGGCCCGCACATTCGATTGGCGACTCGGTAGCGACCCATCATCACCGCGAGCGGGATCGAGATCACCGCCGACGCGACGAGACCGAACACGACACGACCGAAGGTCGCCAGCACGTCGAGCTCCAGGGAGCCGTCGCGCAGCTTGTGCAGCAGCGAAACGGCGATGGCCCCAAGCCCCGGCGTGACGCCGGGCGAGTACAGACCGCTCTTGGCGAACCACTGCCATGCCAGCGCCAGCGCGACGAGCCCGAGCACCCCCCGCAGCAGACCCAACTTCGATGTCCTGGCGCTCATTTGCTCACCGCCATGCCCCAGCGGGCGATCGTGCGCCGCTCGATCGACCCGAACACGGCGAACTCGATGGCCACGCCGATCACGCCGATGACGCCGATCGCGGCCAGCATCGTCGCCGAATCGAGGAACTGCTGCGAATTGAAGATCACCCAGCCGAGGCCCGCGCTCACCGAGGTCAGCATCTCGACGGCGATCAGCACCCGCCAGCCGTTTCCGAGCCCGATGCGCAGCCCCGCGAGTATGTACGGCAGGCTCGCGGGGAACATGACCCGCACGATGGTGGTCATGTCGCTTGCTCCCATGACGCGCGCCGCGCGCAGCCAGATCTCGCGTACCGAGTGCACGCCGCGCCAGGTGTTGAGCAGGACCGGCAGGCTGGAGGTGAAGGCGACGATGACGATGGCCGCCCGGTCGCCGACCCCGAACCACAGCACGAACAGCGGAGCGTAGGCGATGCCGGGGATCGAGTAGAAGAAGTCGACCACCGGCATCAGGAAGTCCTCCAGCCATCCGAAGCGGCCCATCAGCAGGCCGAGCGCAAGCCCCGGGGTTGCGCCGAGAACGAAGCCGATCACCAGGCGCCCCAGAGTCGCCTTCGTCGCCTTCAGCATCACGCCGTCGCGCACCAGGTGCATGAAGGCTGCGCCGATGCGTCCCACGCTCGGAAACAGCCGTGCCGGGAACCACCCCGCGTGCGCGGCGAGATTCCATGCGATGCCGATGACCACGAATACGCTCGCGCCGAGCAGCGCATCGACAAGGAGGTCGCGGCTGCGCGCAGCCGCGGAGGACGGGCCGGACATCGCGGATCAGGCCTTGCGTGCCTGTGCCAGGATCGACGTGTCGAGCGCGAACTTCCAGTCGGGCACCGTCTGGATCTTGCGCTCGTGCACAAGGATCCCGGCCTGACGCGTCAGGTACGCGTCGAGCGTCGGACGGTAGCTCGGGTCGAGATCCAGCTTGGATAGCATGCGCTGGATGATCGCCTGCTTGAACGAGTAGCCCTGCGCCTTGAAGCGATCCCAGATGATGCGCGAGGCCTCCTGCGGATCGTGG
>JAJYTY010000137.1 GCA_021792835.1 Pseudomonadota bacterium | reverse complement strand
CCGGTGGAGTGCGTCGATGCTGCGCGCTCAATTTCCCCTCACGGTCGCTCGCGCACCGCGTAATTCCTGGATGTATGAGTCCCCCTCCCGGCACCAGAATGGAATCAGAGGCTTGGGAAGCATCGCGGCGCCCCTGGGGCGCCGCTTTGTCTTAGCGCGTTTCCGCTTTGCTTCCGCCCAGCCTGTCTGATTCACATCCATGCCACAGACCCCTGCCCACCGCTGCCCCCCTGCCCTCCGAGGCGTCGCCCATCCCGGCGGCCGCCCTGGCGTACAGGTGCGCGTGGGTGGCACCGCACTCCGAATACCTCGCGCTGGATCAGAAGTCCCAGCGCGACGGTAGCTCAACGGGTCAGAGCGGCCTCTTTATAAGGGGCGGGTTATGGGTTCGAGCCCCATCCGTCGCACCATGTCCGCAACGCATGGAGCCACGCATGAACCCCTCCTTCAACGCGTACCGACTCGCTGAACTTGCGAGGAACAAGTGGTACGGGCGGCGCAAGCTCGCCGAACTCAAGCACGACATCCTGGTCGACATTCAGTGTCATGACCCGCCAAGAATGCCCCGTGGGCAAGACCCTCTCAGCCGTATGGTTCTTGACACCATACAGGGCCTATGATGGGATCGTCCGCATGGAAGCTGTCGCAGTCCTGGATGAAAAGCGGGTGTTCGGCCGGGGCTTCGTTCAGATCGTCGTATGGGCGCTGACCGAGCCGGTTCCTCCATCGCAGCATCGCTTCAAGTATCGAATGGTCTACGTCGTTGATGGCGCCCGCGTCGTGGGTTACGACAACGAGCGCGGAAAGGGTGATCATCGCCATCTGGGCGACCAGGAAACGGTCTACGTTTTCCGTGATGTGCCGACGCTGGTCCATGATTTCTGGGCAGACGTCAAGGAGGCAGCGAGATGAAAACCTTGCATATTCGCGTCGGTGAAACGATGACGATCACGCTCGAGCGAGCCGAGGCAACGATGCAGGCGATTGAACGCGGGGAGAGTCCGCCGCCATACTTTGGCATCGGTTTCGATTCGCTACCGCAGTTTTTCGCCGTGTTCACACCGCGGCGCTGGGAGCTTGTGTCACGCTTGCGCCAAGCAGGCCCGCTGACGATCGCTGAGTTGGCTCGCCAGGTTCATCGGAATTACAAGAACGTCCATGAAGACATCGTGGCCCTGATGCAGTGGGAGACGGTCCGTCGCGATGAGAACCATCGCGTCTTCGTGCCCTGGGACGAGATCGACTTGCGTTTTCCGTTGGTCCGGCAAGCGGCCTGACGGCAGCTACCCGGGCCTGACAAGCTCGCCAGACACTGCTTGAAGAACTGCTGAAGCAACCGTGACGGTCAGGTACAGGTTCACGCTTCCCTCCTGATCGCCACCGAAAGCGCCGCCGCCACCGGCCGCACCCAGATAGGTGCGTCCGACAGCTGGAAGGTTTCGCCGCTCCGTGCCAGCAGCAGCGTCGTACCCATCACCTCGGCGAGCGCCTGCGCGGCCGCCGGCGGCACAGCATTGCCGATGCGTTCCCGCCAGGCGCTGTCACTGAGGCCATCGCGCTCGAGCTGCTCGTCGGGGTCCACCGGCGACTGCAGCTCGGCGCGTGCGCGTCCAAGGCGTGGCATCGCGACTGGGCGATGGCGCTGGTCTGGCTGGGCTACTTCGTGGCCAATGTGGGGCTGCTGATGGCGCGGTGAGGCTACCGAGCTATACGGTATTGCGCCCCGGCCTGGCGGGCCTGCCACAGGTCATAGGCAGTCTGCTGCGCCAGCCAGACGTCAGCTCGTCCGCCGCGGTCGACACCAAGCCACTGCTCGATGCGCAGCGCCATCTCGGTGGAGATCGCTCCACGCCCGTTGAGCACCCGCGACAGCGCCTGGCGGCCGACGCCGAGTTGCTCGGCCGCTTCGGTCACCGTCGGCCGGCACAGTGTCGAGCAGGTCGAGCAGCGCCAGCAGCGCAGGCGCCTGGGCTCGAAGTCCTCCGCTCGGCTCAGGAGCCAGGCCCGATGCGGCCGATCTCCGGCCGCCCCTCGGGGTAGCTGCGCAGGTACTTGTGGGCCAGCAGCGTGGGGTAGCGCTCCAGCGAGATGAAGCGCTTGACGCGCGCGCGCAACTTCAGCGCGCCGCGCACGGTCGCCCGCAGCCAGGCGGGCGGCTCCGCAAAACCGGCCGCCATGCGCAGCCGCGGACGCACCAGGCAGGTGGCCACCGGCTGCACCAGCGGGCGCAGCGGACGCGGCAGCCAGCCCTCCATCACCGCCACCGTGGCGCGCGCCACGCGGGCACTGGCCTCGTTGGGCACCATCTCGCGCTGCTCGTAGGCCTCGACGAAGGCGTCGAAGTCCGCGCGCGTGGCGGGTATGTCCGACAGGCCCATGCGCCGGCCGATTCCCACCCAGTAGTGGAACCAGGCCTGCTGCTCGTGCGGGGTGAAGCCGCGCCAGCCGAACTCGTCCATCCAGCGGATGGGAAAGTCGATGAAGGTCCACAGCACGAACAGGTAGTCGTCGTTGGGAATCCGGAAGCGCCCGTGGATACTGTTCATGCGGGTCAGCGCCCTGGCACCCTCGCCGCCTTCCCAGCCGGCCTCCATGAACAGCGCGATGAGCACGTTGGTGTCGTCGTAGCGCTTCTGGCCGTGGCGCTGGAACTGGCCCGTGCGGTCCAGCAGGCCCGCCACGCTGGCGCTTCCGTAGGTGTGGAACAGGGCCACTTCCAGCGAGCGCGTCGTGTCGAAGGGGAATTCGTAGCACGACAGCAGGTGGACGATGCGCTGGCAGTCGGCTTCGGCGTCCAGCGCGGCGATCTCCTCGCGCACGCGGCGCTTGTACAGCATGCCCAGCATGGCCCCTCTCCCGATGGTTCGAAAACCCTGACGTTAGCGCATGGCGACGGACTTGGCATCGCGGATTCCGGCAGGATCGGCGCGCGCGTGGGCCCGAAGGCTGCAGTGAACAATTCGGTTTGGACGTGAATTTGTTCACGATGTATCGACAACCAGAACCATACACTTTGCAGTGTGTCTACATGACCCCTGATCTGCGGGTTGCCTGTAGAGCCAAGTACAAGAACCCCGTGGCGGAACAACGATGCGACTGTCATCCCTGCTGGACCGCGCAAAACACTTCCGGCAACCCGCATGGCGCGGCGCCGGCCTGTCGGCCCAACCGGTAGCGCAGGCGGTGGCACGCGATCTGTGCGAGTTGCTGATGCGCGGGGTACCCATCGACTTCGTCGCCGGAACCGCCGCGGCCGCGGCGACCGCGTGGGTGATTCGCGCACAGTTGCCGGCGCGCGGTCTGGCCGTGTGGCTGTGCCTGTTCGTCGCGGCCCATGCGGTACGCCTGGCCACGTGGGCCGCGATGCGCAGGGTGAGCGCGCTGCGCGAACACCCGCGAGCGGCGTTGCAGCTGGCGCGCCTGGGTGTGCTGGGAGTCGGCATGGCCTGGGCCATTCTGCCGGCCCTGCTGCTGCCCCCGGGAGGGCTGGATGCGTTGTTCGTCGCGATGGTGGTGTGCGCGGTCAGCGGCGCCGGAATGGCCGAGTACTCCGTGGACTCGCCAGCCGCCTTGCTGTTCGTGCTGCCGATGCTGGGCGCGCTGATCGGCCACCTGCTCGACAGCCACTATCCACGGCTGCGCGACGCCGGCATCCTGGCCGCGCTGTACCTGCTTTACCTGCTCTTCACGACCATGCGCATGCATGCGCAATTCCAGCGCATCACCCTGCACCGCGCGCAGGCGGCCGCGCAACTCGCACGCGACCCGTTGACCGGCCTGGGCAGCCGCCTCGACCTGGACGGCCGACTCTCGGACGCGCTGGCGCGCGCGCGCCGCCAGGGCACCGAGGTGGCGGTGGGCTACATCGACCTGGACCGCTTCAAGCTTGTCAACGACGCGCACGGCCACGCGACCGGCGATGCCCTGCTGCGCGAACTCGCCGCGCGCTGGCGCGACGAACTGCGCGCCAGCGAGGTTCTCGCCCGCCTCGGCGGCGACGAGTTCGCGCTGGTGATCGAGGACCTCGATCCGGACCTCGCGTCCCACTCGATCGATGCCGTGGTCGAGCGCCTGCGCGGCGCGGTGGCCCACCCCTTCGACGTGGCCGGGCACGCGCTGCGGGTGGGCATGACCGTCGGCGTGTCGCGTTTCCCGCACGACGCCACCGAAGCACGTGCGCTGCTGCACCTGGCCGACGCGGCGATGTACCGCGGCAAGAAGTCCCCGGATGCGCAGCGCAGCTGGTGGCCGGCTGGAGAGTGCGTGCTGGCGGACCCGCGCGCGGCCTGAGCATCGCGGACCCGCGGCATCGAGCCCGTGGCCGTCCGCACGCGGGCCTGGCGCGAATCGGCGCTCCGCTGGCTCCGGGCCGCGGCGGCCCGGTTCAGAGCAATTGAAGGTCCAGCGGCCGGCTCGCCGGGAACACCGCCTGCAGCTGTCGCGCATCGAGCCCCCACAGACGCCTGAACAGGCCGCCCAGCAGGTCGCGATCGTCGCTCAGTACGGGATAGTCGCGGTTCTGGTCCAGCGTTGCCGGTGACAGCACGACCTGCTCGCCCACGATGCGCCCCCCGCGCACGCCGCCGCCGAGCACCCAGTAGACGCTGCCGTGTCCATGGTCGGTTCCGCGGTTGCCGTTTTCGCGGAAGGTGCGGCCGAATTCGCTGAGCACCACCACCGTCGTGCGCCTCCACGCGGGCCCCATGGCCCGGCGCAGCGCCGCCAGGCCGTCTCCCAGCGAGCGCAGCTTCATGGCGAGCTGGCCCTCTGAGCCGTTCGCGCCCGCCTCGCCTACGTGGGTGTCCCAGCCGCCGACATCGATGAACCCGATGTCGAAGCTGTCCCGCATCAGTGCGCCGATGCGAGTTGCTTCCAGCACGAATCCGCGGGGCGCCACGGCGCCGCGGCTGGCCGCGCGCATCTCCTGCACCCAATCCGGCGCGTGCATGTCGCGACGGACGGTGGCCTGCACCGCGAAGGCTTCGCGTACCGAGGCTTCCTGGGGCGTCGCGCTCCACATCCTCTCGAGCAGGGCCTGCTGCCGCGGCGCGATGGCAGGGCGACCGGCCTGGGCCACCGCCAGGTTGGGGACACGGCACGGCCCGCGCAGGCAAAGCGGCAGCTGCGCGCTGAAGGCCATCGGCCGGACCCCGCCACGCAACTGGGTCAGCAGCCGGTTGAGGAAGCCGTCGTCGTAGTCGCGCGGATCCGGCCCCTGGCCGAGTTCGATGTGGTCCTGCGTCTCGAAGTGGCTGCGACTCAGGTCGCGCGTGCCCGCGAAGGGCACGAAGGCCAGTTCCCCAGCCCGCCAGAGCGGCAGCATGTTGTCGCGCAGCGACGGATGCAGCGCCCAGTCGGCATCCAGCGCGATCGCCGCGTCGTCGCCGCTGCCCGGACGCGGCACCGCGATGTGCGGCCGCGCCTCGTAGTAGAAATCGCTGGCGTGGGGAACCAACAGGTTGGTCGCATCGTAGGCACCGCGCAGGAACACCAGGATGAACTTCGGCCCTCCCGGCGACGGTGCGGCCCAGAGCCTGCCCATGGGCAGCGCCAGACACGCCGCGGCCGACTGCATGAATGCTCGACGTTGCATGATCCCCTTCTCCCCGGTGCCGAGGCTCCCGTTCAGTCGTTCATGAATTCCGGCGAAGCCAGCCACAGCGCGTTCCACTGCACGCGTGCGCGAACCCGCGCCAGGGTTCCCGCGGTGGCCGGCCGCAGCGAGGGCCGGGCAGCCAGGTACACGGCACCTTGCGCGAGCTCGGGAGCGCGCATGCGGCCACGCGGTGCGGACGCGAACATCGCGGGCGCCCCCGCCCCCAGTTGACGCGCGACCCGAAAGCGCGTGCCCAGTTGCCCGGCACTGTCCCAGGCTGCGCCCTCGATCGGATATCCGTCCGGGGTGCTGCGTCCGTACAGCGGTTCGCCCAGACGCGCCAGCATGCCCAGCATCGGTCGCGGGTTGCGGATCGTGCGCCCGTGCAGGCTGGCGCGCACGGCCGAGATCACGTAGCGCATCGGGTCCTTGAACTGCGGCCGGCTCAGGCTGGCGATGAACTGCGGGCTGGTGAACATGGTGCGCAGCACCGCGGCGATGTCGCCGTCGCTGCGCTGCCAGGTGCGCACCATCGACCCGACCATCGCCGGATCCGGCCGGTCGGCGACGAAGTACTGCGCCAGCTCGAAGCACACGTGCCTGGCGGTCGCCGGGGAGTCGGCCAGCAGCGTGACCACCTGCTCGATCTCGTCCACGCCCGGACCCTGCAGCACGCGCCCCAGCACGACCTCGGGGTCCGGATCATGTCTCGCGGGGTTGAACACCACCAGCCCCTCGCGCCAGACCAGCCCGCGCAGGGCCGGTCGAACACGGATCGGCCGGCCTTGCAGGTCGACCCCCAACCCGGTGAGCACGTGCGCCAGGCGGGTCACGTCGGCCTGGGTGTAGCCCGAGCCCACGCCCAGGGTGTGCAGCTCCATCACTTCGCGCGCGTAGTTCTCGTTGATGTGGCCTCGCGCGTTCTGCGCGTTGTTCAGGTAGAGCAGCATCTGCGGCGAGAACATGGTCGCCCGCAGCAGATCGCGGAAATGCCCGAGCGCGTGGGGCGCTATCACCCGTTGTGCATAGTCGGCCATCATCGGCCCGATGAATCCGCCACGGAACACGTTGAAGTGATTCATCCAGAACCAGCTCAGCCGCTGCTGCAGCTGGTCCGGCGCGTACACGTCCAGCAGCAGTTGCTGCGCCATGGCCTCGCGGGTCAGCGCGGCGTGCCGTCGCCGCACCGCCGCGAGTTGCGCCTGCGCCTGGCTCGCGACCGGGCTGCCGCCATCCGCGCGCGCCTGCATGCGGATGCGCCGCTGCTGCGCCACCAGCGACGGAACCCACTGCTGCAGCGGCGCATCCACGGTCAGGCCGGCCAGGGATCGCGCGATCGACGCGGGCAAGGCGGGCCGCGCGGGCGGCTGCAACTGCGCATCCAGAAACCGCGTCGCGCCGATGTCCTGCAGTTCGCGCAATTGCGCGCCGTCGGCGCCCCAGCCCAGGCGATCGAGAAAGGCCACGGGGTGGGCACGCGCCGCGGCGTCGAGGCCCGCCGACGCCGCCGCGGCGGCAGGCGCGGAACCTCCTCCACCCACAGCGGCCCGCGCCGCGAAGCAGGCACACAGCAGGGCCCCCAACAGGGCCGGCACCGCGAAGCTCCGTCGTGACATGTTGCTCCCTGGATCGGATCGGCAGGCTCGGCACGGCGCAGTCGCGTGCATGTGGCCTGGAAACGGCTGCCGGCGGGACATTCGCGACAGCGATGCGCAGGCAGATGTCACGAAATATTGCAGCAGCCCCAGGCCTGCCCGATGCGTGGCAAACGTCGTTCAATACAGGCATGACCACGCCCCCCGCCAGGGACCCGCAGCGCGCATCCCGCGCACCGGGCCTGCGACGCTGCCGCACGCCAGGCTCCAGCTCCGGCCGGCGCCGGCTGCTGCTGCTGGGCGGGCTTGCCGCAATGCTGGATCTGGGCGGATGCGCCGACCTGCGTTCCGCGCTGCGCATGCAGGACCGCGACATGGCGGCCGTGCCGGCCGGCAGCTACCGGCTCGATCCCGAGCATTGCAGCGTGGTGTTCTCGGTGGACCATCTCGGGTTCTCGCGCTTCATCATGCGCTTCGACCATGTGCGGGCCACGCTGCAGTGGCCGCGCGCCGGCGCCTCGGCGGCCGTGGTCGATGCCCGCGTGCGCAGCGACAGCATCGACACCAACGTACCCTTGCTGGACCGGGAGCTGCGCTCACCGGCGATGCTGGACGCCTCGCGCAACCCCTTCATCCGCTGGCGGGCCACCGGCTGGCGCGCCACCGGGCCGCGGCGCGGCGACGTCTCCGGCATGCTCACGCTGGGTCGCCGCAGCATCCCGCTGCTGCTGCACGTGCGCTTCAACGGCTACGGCATCGACCCGGTCACCGGGGCCCCGACTCTGGGTTTCTCGGCACGCGGCGAATTCTCGCGCAGCCAGCTGGACCTGAAGGCCTGGCCGGGGCTCGTGGGCGACACGGTGCACCTGCACATCGAGGCGGAATTCGTCGCCGCCTGAAGCGCAGGTGATTCCCGGGCCCCGTGCGGGCACGGCGGCAGCGGGCGCCCGCGGGAGCCCGCTGAAACGATTTATCACGTTACTTTGGCGCGAATGCCGGTAAAACCGGCCATGTCGGAAAGAGGCCCGCGATCCCGACGGGCCCTACAACCCTGCAGGAGACGATCATGGCCAGTGTTCCCGCGCAGTCGGCGGCTTCGCCTGACAACCCGCATCGGATTCGCAAAGTCGCAGGCATCTGGAGCCTGCTGTTCGCCAGCCTCACCGCCATCGTCGGCTCGGGCTGGCTGTTCGCCCCGCTGAACGCGGCCAAGCAGGCGGGGCCGGCGAGCATCTTCTCGTGGGTCATCGGCGCGGTGGCCATCCTGCTGCTGGCCTTCGTCAACGCCGAGCTGACCACCACTTTCCCCGGCATGGGCGCGGTGATCACCTTCCCCAAGCTCAGCCACGGCAGCCTGATGGCGGCGGTGATGAGCTGGGTCGTGTTCCTCGGCTACGTCACGGTGGCGCCAGCCGAAGTGCTGGCGGTCGTCACCTATGCGAACAACTACATCCCGGGCATGGTGCACGCCCGCAGCCACCTGCTGACCCCGATGGGCTTTGCCGCCAGCGTGGTGCTGCTGGGGGCCTTCGTGCTGATCAACGCGCTGGGAGTGAAGGTCCTGCTACGGGTCGGCAACACGGTGATGATCTGGAAGCTGATCGTCCCCGTGCTGACCGTGCTCATGCTGCTGGGGGTCGCCTTCCACGGCTCCAATTTCACGTCGCAGGGCTTCGCCCCGATGGGCATGAAGGGCATCGTGGGCGCGGTCGCGGCCTCCGGGATCGTATTCAGCTTCCTGGGCTTTCGGCAGGCCATCGAACTGTCCGGCGAGGCAAGCCGGCCGCAGCGCGACCTGCCGATCGCGATCCTCGGCGCGGTGCTGATCTCGGCGGTGCTGTTCATCGGGCTGGAGGTGGCCTTCGTCGGCGCCATCAACCCCTCCGACCTGGCCAACGGCTGGACCAAGCTGCACTTCACCGGTTCCGCGGGTCCTTTCGCCGGGCTCGCGATGCTGGTGGGCATGAGCTGGCTGGCGGTGCTGCTGTACATCGACGCCGTGGTCTCGCCGGCCGGCACCGGGTTGGTGTACGGGGGCACGACCGGCCGCGTGGTTTACGCGGCGGGACGTGACGAACTGGCGTTCTCGTGGCTGGCCTCGCTGAACAAGAAGGGGGTACCGGCGGCCGGACTGTGGATCACCTGGATCGTCGGCCTGCTGTTCTTCCTGCCCTTCCCATCCTGGCAGAAGATCGTCACCTTCATCTCGTCGGCGGCCGTGCTGGGCTACGGCGTCGGCCCGGTGACCCTGATGACCCTGCGGCGCACCATGCCGGTGTCGCAATACAAGCGCCCGTTCACGCTGCGCGGCGCCGAGCTGTGGGCGCCGCTGGCCTTCATCATCTCCAACTTCATCATCTACTGGTCGGGCAGGAGCACCGACGATTTCCTGTTCGGTGCGTTGCTGATCATCTTCATCCTGTACCTGATCGCGCAGGCGCTGTCGGGCAAGCTGGCGCAACTGCGCTGGGCCGGCGCATGGTGG
>JAJYTY010000136.1 GCA_021792835.1 Pseudomonadota bacterium | reverse complement strand
CAGCCTGGCCTTGGCTTGGGCGCCTTGCAGCTCATCCCGCAGCGCCTGCGCGCGGCCCCCTCCGGTATTTCAACAGCCTGCTAGCAGCCCGACCTTCCCCAAAATGCGAAGCCGGCGTGTTTGCGCTGAAATATCCAGATTGTCACGTGCGGATGATTCGACAATCGAGTAGAAGACCTGGTTCTTCTGCAGGTCGGACAGCGACTCAAAGGGGCGCTTGAAGAGGCTGCTCGCGTATCTGTCCAGGAGCAATTCCAATGTCGGTCCGGTCGGCTTGACCTTTTGAGCGTACGCCCGTCCCTGCGCCGAAGACGCCGCGCGCGTCTCCTCCATGATCTGGTTGCGCATGCGCTGGCAAAAGCGTGCGCCTTCCACCACGCTGACGCGCCCGGCGTCGACCTCTGCCTGGACCTCGCGCGAGATGCGCTGGATGTTGCTTTGGTACAGCTCGCGCAATCTGGCGTCGCGAATGGCGTCGGTTGCGAAGCGGCTGCCTGCGGCCTCGAATTCGTCGCGAGCCAGTTTCAGCGGACCGGGCAGTTCGTGCTCCTGGCCCACGGCGAAGGGACCTGCCAGGCCCGGCAGCTGGTGTTCCGGCTCGCCAGGAGCCGAGGCCGGCGTTCTCACGGCGCGATCCTCCCGAGCAGGAACGCGGTCAGGGACGCGACGGTGTCGACTTCGGCGAGGCGATATTCGACCCATTGCACGCTGCGCGCCTCTACGCCATGCACGCGCAGCCGGTTGCCGCGCATGCACATGGCGTGGGCGTGCGACCCGTCGTCGTATACCAGCCGACACGTCACACCCTCGCAGCTCGCCGCCTCGTCGAGCCGGAACCCGATCCACGGCCTGTCGCGCACCGGCTCGACGGCGGCGAGGCCGCCTGCGCCGTACAGCGCCTCATGCGGCGCCGCTCCGGGCAACGGGTCGGCACCGAGGCCATCGAGGGTGTGGAAGCTGCCTTGCTCGCCGGCCACCAGTTGCGGCGGCTCGGGGCAGCCGCAGGCGCACAGGTCGCCTTCGAGCGCGCTGTTGCGGCCGCCGAAGGTCTCCTGGTGGCGCGGCCCGGTGCAACGGATCACGCCGGTGGACTTGCAGGCAGGGCATTCGACCGTGTCGCCCTCGACCGCCGCGGGCCGGCCCAGGATGCTGAAGTTCGATGTCGCGCTGACCACGACGCCACCCGCGGTGGTCGTGTCGCCGAGGCGGATGTGATGTCGTCGCATGGGGTCGCGGGTGCGCCGGAGCCGAAAAGCCCGCAGGCTATGCCTTCCCCGCGCTCGTCGCTGGCGGCCAGGGCCATTCCCTGACTACCACCTGTGAGCGTCAGGGATTGTGCAGGGCGGTGCACCGGGCGCCGGGCCGGGCCGCCGCCACGGGCGGGAGCCGTGGGCATCGCGCGCCCGCGGCTCCTACAATCGGGGCATGAACACCGCCACCGAACCCGCACTGCTGCGCCTGCAAGAGGCGCGGCGGCTGTTGCTCGAGCCCTACGGCATCGACGAGTCCACGCTGCAGCGCGCGCTGGCCAGCGCCTTCGAGCACCGGCTGGACGACGCCGACATCTACCTGCAGTACACCCGCTCGGAGGGCTGGAGCCTCGAGGAGGGGCTGGTCAAGAGCGGCAGCTTCGGCATCGAGCAGGGATTCGGCATCCGCGCCATCGAGGGCGACAAGACCGCCTTCGCGTATTCGGACGACATTTCCGCGCAGCGCCTGATGCAGGCGGCATCGACGGTGCGCGCGATCGCGCGCCAGGGCCGCGGGCGCGTGCGCGTGGGCGACGCGCCGCGCATCGGCGGCGGCCACCAGTTGTACGACAGCCTCGACCCGCTGCAGGCGCTGGACTCGGCGGCGAAGGTGGCGCTGCTGGCGCGCGCCGACGAAATGGCGCGCTCCGCCGACTCCCGCGTGGTGCAGGTGATGGCCAGCCTGGCCGGCGAGTACGACGTCGTGCTGGTGATGCGCGCCGACGGCCTGCTGGCGGCCGACGTGCGCCCGCTGGTGCGCCTGAACGTCAGCGTGATCGCGGAGCACGCGGGGCGGCGCGAGACCGGCTCGTCGGGCGGTGGCGGACGCTACGCGCTGAACCGCTTCGACGAGGCGACGCTGCGTCACCATGTCGACGAGGCGGTGCGCCAGGCGGTGCTGAACCTGGATTCGCGCCCGGCGCCTGCCGGCGAGATGAGCGTGGTGCTGGGCTCCGGCTGGCCCGGGATCCTGCTGCACGAGGCGATCGGCCATGGACTCGAGGGGGACTTCAACCGCAAGGGTTCGAGCGCCTTCGCCGGTCGCATCGGGCAGCGCGTGGCAGCACCCGGCGTCACCGTGCTCGACGACGGCACCCTGGCCGGGCGCCGCGGCTCGCTGAACATCGACGACGAGGGCCACCCGACCGAGCGCACGGTGCTCATCGAGGATGGGATCCTGGTCGACTACATGCAGGACTCGCTGAACGCGCGCCTGATGAAGCGCAAGCCCACCGGAAACGCGCGCCGCGAGAGCTACGCGCACGCGCCGATGCCCCGCATGACCAACACCTACATGCTGGGCGGCGACAGGGACCCGCAGGAGATCGTCTCCAGCCTGGAGCGCGGGCTCTACGCGGTGAACTTCGGTGGCGGCCAGGTCGACATCACCAGCGGCAAGTTCGTGTTCTCGGCCAGCGAGGCGTGGTGGGTGGAGAACGGCCGGCTGCAGTACCCGGTGAAGGGCGCGACCCTGATCGGCAACGGTCCGGACGTGCTGACCCGGGTCAGCATGATCGGCAACGACATGCAGCTCGACCCCGGGGTCGGGACCTGCGGCAAGGAAGGGCAGAGCGTTCCGGTGGGGGTCGGGCAGCCGACGCTGCGCATCGACCGCGTCACCGTGGGCGGGACCGGCGGCTGATGGTCGTCGGGGCCTGTCCGGGCCCTCGGGGTGGGCAAGCTAAGTTCCGCCTCAGTTTCTTCTGCTCGAATGGGGGCATCGCAGCTGCGCCCAGGGTCCTTCAATGCCACAGTCCTCCACCGTCTACAACCCGCTGTCACGCGCCCTGCACTGGGGCATCGTGCTGCTGATCGCGATCGAGTTCGCGCTCGCATGGCTGATGCCCGACGTGCACCGCGGCACGCAGCCCGTGGGCCTGATCGCCTGGCACATCGGCGTCGGCACCAGCATCCTGGTGCTGATGCTGCTGCGGCTGCTGTGGCGCGGGGTCGGCGGCGCGCCGGCGCTGCTGCCGGGGCCGACCTGGCAACAGCACCTGGCCAAGCTGGTGCACGTGCTGCTGTACGCGGGCTTCCTGGTGCTGCCGCTGCTGGGCTGGGCGAATGCCTCGTCGCGCGGCTGGACGGTGCACCTGGCCGGCGTGGTCGGCCTGCCGGCGCTGGCTCCGAGCGGCGCCGTGTGGGCCCACAAGATGGGCAACGTGCACCAGGTGGTCGCCTATGTGCTGCTCGGCGCCATCGGCCTGCACGTGGTGGGGGCGCTCTATCACGGCGTGGTGCTGCGCGACGACACGCTGCGGCGCATGTGGCCGCGCAAGGGCTGAGCCCGGCCGCGCGAGCGGACCGCCCTGCGTTGCCGGTGCGCATCGCGCCCCGCATGGCCTGCTTGGCGCGATGCAACGCGCAGGCTTATACTGCACGGCGAAACTCTTTCCTGCCATGCCCTGCTCGCGCTTGTGGTTTTACGGCTTTTTTTGGTTCTCGCACCGCGCCGGCGGAGGGAGAGGGTAGAGTCTGAGCTGAACCCCACGAAATTCCCGAAAAAACCGCCGGCCGAGCCCGGCGGTTTTTTTTCGCCCCGGGCCCCGACGGACCCCCGAACCAGGAGCGCCAGGAGATGTCCATGCTCGATCCCGCCAGTCCCGATTTCGCCCCCGAACGCGCGGCCGCCGCGCAGGCCGGCCGTGCCGCGCCGAGCGCCGAGCGCACCTCGTCCACCGACGACGAGCGTGTCGAGGACGTGCGCCCGCTGCCGGCCCCGGAGCAGCTGATCCGTCAGCTGCCGATCGCCGGGACCGCGGTGGAGGCCCTGATCGGCCAGACCCGGCGCGCCGTGCACCGCATCGTGCAGGGGCAGGATGACCGGCTGCTGCTGATCATCGGGCCGTGCTCGATCCACGATCCGCGGGCGGCCCGCGACTATGCGCAGCGCCTGCTCGAGCAGCGCCGCCGCCACGCCGGCGAGCTCGAGGTGGTGATGCGGGTGTACTTCGAGAAGCCGCGCACCACGGTGGGGTGGAAGGGCCTGATCAACGATCCCTACCTGGACCAGAGCTACCGCATCGACGACGGGCTGCGCATCGCGCGCGAACTGCTGATCGACCTCAACCGCATCGGGGTTCCGGCGGGCAGCGAATTCCTCGACGTGATCTCGCCGCAATACATCGGCGACCTGATCTCCTGGGGGGCGATCGGGGCGCGCACCACCGAGAGCCAGGTGCACCGCGAGCTGGCCTCGGGGCTGTCGGCGCCGATCGGCTTCAAGAACGGCACCGACGGCAACCTGCGCATCGCCATCGACGCCATCCTGGCGGCGCGGCGTCCGCATTCCTTCCTGTCGGTGCACAAGAGCGGGCAGGTGTCGATCGTGCAGACCCGCGGCAACCAGGACACGCACGTGATCCTGCGCGGGGGGCACAAGCCGAACTACGACGCGCCGAGCGTTCGCGCCGCCTGCGAGCAGTTGCACGCGGCTTCGCTGCAGTGCCGCCTGATGATCGACTGCTCGCACGCCAACAGCGAGAAGAAGCACGAGCGCCAGCTGGCGGTGGCGCACGACATCGGCGCGCAGTTGCGTGCCGGCGAGCGCTGCATCTTCGGCGTGATGGCGGAGAGCCACCTGGTCGCCGGGGCGCAGAAGTTCGCCCCGGGGCAGCACGATCCGGCGGGCCTGACCTACGGCCAGAGCATCACCGACGCCTGCCTCGGCTGGGACGATTCGTTGCGCCTGATGGACGAGCTGGCCGCCGCCGTGCGCGCGCGCCGAGCGCGTGCCGGCCAGGCCTGAAATCCCGCGCCGGCCCGGACTGCCTACAATGTCGCGTCGCCGCCCGTGGCGCCGCGACACGACGTCGCGGGCGAAGGCTTTTTCGCGCCGGCGGCGCGATTCCTCCCGCAGCCCCGACCCCGGGCGGCGGGCCGGGGCGTGCGAGCGCCCGCCCGGCCCGAGGCCCGACGCAAGCGCATGAACGATACCCCACTGCTGAGCACCTCGATCCATTCCCTCCCGCTGGTCGGCCGCGGCAAGGTGCGCGACAACTACGCGGTCGGCGACGATCTGCTGCTGATGGTCGCCACAGACCGCATCTCCGCCTTCGACGTGATCATGGACCAGGGCATCCCGGGCAAGGGGCGCACGCTGACCGAGATCTCGCGCTTCTGGTTCCACCTGCTGGAGGACGTGATTCCCAACCACCTGACCAGCATCGACCCCGAGTCGGTGGTGGCGCCCGACGAGCGCGAGCAGGTGCGCGGGCGCGCGCTGGTGGTCAAGCGCCTGCGCCCGCTGCCCATCGAGGCGGTGGTGCGCGGCTACCTCGCCGGATCGGGCTGGAAGGACTACCAGGCCGGCGGCAAGGTCTGCGACATCCAGCTGCCCTCCGGGCTGCAGCAGGCGGCACGCCTGCCGCACCCGATCTTCACGCCGGCGATGAAGGCCGAGGCCGGCCAGCACGACGAGAACATCGACTTCGGCCACATGGTGCGCATGGTCGGCGTGGAAGTGGCGGCGCAGATCCGCGACATCAGCCTGGAGATCTACGACCGCGCCGCCGCGCATGCGCAGGGGCGCGGCATCATCCTCGCCGACACCAAGTTCGAGTTCGGGCTGGACGCGCAGGAACGCCTGGTCTGGATGGACGAGGCGCTGACCCCGGATTCATCGCGCTTCTGGCCCGCCGACCAATGGCGCGAAGGCATTTCCCCGCCCAGTTTCGACAAGCAGTACCTGCGCGACTGGCTGGAGCAGGTTCCGGGCTGGAACAAGCAGGCTCCGGCGCCGACGCTGCCGTCCGAGGTGGTCGAAGCCACCGCGGCGCGCTACCGCGAGGCGCTGCAGCGCCTGACCCGGCCGGTGTGACCGGCGGGCGCGCCGCGGCGCGCCCCCGATGCGCGACCCGTTCTCAGCTCAATACCGTCATGCTCAGACGGCGGCGGTACGACTCCACGGTCGGGTCGACCGCCGGGGGCTGGCCGTCGGCGCCCTTGGGCATCGGCGGCGCCATCAGCTCGAGCACCGCGACGTAGGCCTTGCGCGCGGCCTGCTCGTTCCACGACTTGTCGCGCATCAGGATCTCCAGCAGTTCATCCATCGCCGCGGTCCATTGGCGCTGCGCCATGCGGCGCTGCGCGAGCAGGAAGCGAGCGTCGAAGTCGCGGCGGTCGGCAGCGATGCGCGCCGACAGCTGCTCGTCGGCGGGCGCCTGCGCCGCGGCCTCGATGGCGTCCATCCAGTGCTTGATCGCGCTCGCCCGCGGCTCGATCGCCAGCTTGCCCAGCAGTGGCTCGAAGGTGCGGCGGGCGTCGTCCAGGCGCTCGTGCAGCAGCAGTTGCGTCACGTATTCGGTGCGCAGCGCGTCGTCGGCCGGGTTGGCGGCCAGGGCCTGCTGCGCGTGCTCCAGCGCGGCGCCCGGCTCCAGCGGGGCCTCGACCTCGGCGGCCGGCTCGGGTTGTTCGTCGGCCGGCGGGACGTGGCGGTCCAGGAACTGGCGGATCTGTCCCTCGGGCAAGGCGCCGACGAAACCGTCCACCGGCTGCCCGTCCTTGAGCAGCACGACCATCGGGATGCTGCGCACGCCGAAGGCCGCGGCCAGGTCCTGCTCGTCCTCGGTGTTGATCTTCACCAGCTTGAAGCGCCCGGTGTAGGCGGTCTCCAGCTTCTCGAGGATCGGGCCGAGGGTGCGGCAGGGGCCGCACCACGGCGCCCACAGGTCGACCACGACCGGCAGGCTGCGCGAGGCTTCGACCACTTCGGTCTCGAAATTGGCAATGGTTGCGTCGATCATGGCGAATGATTCTCCAAAACACCCAGTTGGGGTCGGCTGCGCCGTTTTCCAGTCCGTAGGCGCTGACGCATGAAGCATACCGGCGCCGGTAAAATGGGGTGTTTTTCACGTGGGGGTCCCGAAATGGCCTTGGTCGGCGTCGTCATGGGTTCGAGTTCCGACTGGGACGTCATGCAGCATGCGGCGCAGATGCTGCAGCGCCTGCAGATCCCCTTCGAGGCGCGCGTGGTGTCGGCGCACCGCATGCCCGACGCGATGTTCGAGTACGCGTCGCAAGCGCGCGCGCGGGGCCTGGCGGCGATCATCGCGGGCGCCGGCGGCGCCGCCCACCTGCCGGGCATGCTGGCCGCCAAGACCACCGTTCCGGTGCTCGGCGTCCCGGTGCCGGGGCGCCACCTGCAGGGGCGCGACTCGCTGCTGTCGATCGTGCAGATGCCCAAGGGGATCCCGGTGGCCACCTTCGCCATCGGCGAAGCGGGCGCCGCCAATGCGGCGCTGTTCGCCGCGGCGATGCTGGCCGCCACCGACCCCGCGCTGCTGCAGCGCCTGGAGGGCTTCCGCGCCGAGCAGACGGCGCAGGCCAGCGCGATGCGGGTGTCGCTGTGAGTCAGCAACGCGATGGATTCATCGCTCCGGGCGCCGTGCTCGGGGTGCTCGGCGGCGGCCAGCTCGGGCGCATGTTCGCGCAGTCCGCGCAGTCCGCCGGCTACGAGGTGGTGGTGCTGGAGCCGCAGCCCGCGTCGCCGGCTGCGCTGGTGACCACGCGCCACGTGGCCAGCGACTACGACGACACCGACGGGCTGCACCAGATCGCGCGCACCGCGCGTGCGGTGACCATCGAATTCGAGAACGTGCCGGCCGCCGCGCTGCAGTGGCTGGACCAGCATGTGCGCCTGGCGCCGCACGCGCCGGCCGTGGCGGTGTGCCAGGACCGCGCGCAGGAAAAGGCCCTGTTCACGCGCCTGGGCGTGGCCTGCGCGCCGCACGCGAGCATCGACGGCGCCGCGGCCTGCGGCGCCGCCGCCGCCCTGCCGCTGTATCCCGGCATCCTGAAGACCTCGCGCATGGGCTACGACGGCAAGGGCCAGCAGCCGGTGCACGACGCGCAGCAGCTGCGCGCGGCGTGGGAGGCGCTGGGTGGCGTGGACTGCGTGCTGGAGCGTCGCCTCGAGCTCGATTTCGAACTGTCGGTGGTGCTTGCGCGCGGTGCCGACGGGGCCACGGTGCATTTCCCGCCGCAGCGCAACGTGCATCGCGACGGCATCCTGTTCTCCAGCACGGCGGCCGCCGGCGTGATCGGCGACGCGCTGGCCGAGCAGGCGGTGCGCGCCGCGCGCGGCATTGCCAAGGGGCTGGGCTACGTCGGCGTGCTGTGCGTGGAATTCTTCGTCACCCGCGGCGGCGAACTGCTGGCCAACGAAATGGCTCCGCGCCCGCACAACTCGGGGCACCACACGATCGACTCCTGCGACGTGTCGCAGTTCGAGTTGCAGTGGCGTTGCCTGGTGGGCGCGCCGCTGCCGCAGCCGCGCCGGCACAGCGCCGCGCTGATGCTCAACCTGCTCGGCGACCTGTGGTTCGACTCCGCCGAAACGCTCCGCGAGCCGGACTGGGGGGGTGTGCTGGCGCTGCCCGGCGCGCACCTGCACCTGTACGGCAAGCAGCAGCCGCGACGCGCCCGCAAGATGGGCCATCTGACCTTCACCGCACCGGGGCTGCGCGAGCTGCGCGAGAC
Organism: Pseudomonadota bacterium; assembly: GCA_021792835.1. GTDB lineage: Bacteria > Pseudomonadota > Gammaproteobacteria > Burkholderiales > Burkholderiaceae_C > Thiomonas_A. Next base: position 1,005 of record JAJYTY010000136.1, on the reverse strand, counting down.
CGCGCGGCAGGCCTGCGAACGCCTGGGGCTGCGTGTGCCCGGCGTCGACGAATGGCCCGCGTGCTGAGCCGCGCGGACGCGACGGGTCCCGGCAAGTCTCGACGGATTGCGATGAACCACGATGCGATCGGCGACGCGGTGCGGCTGCTGGAAGCCGGCCGGCTCGTCGGGCTGCCCACCGAGACCGTATACGGCCTGGCCGCCGATGCGGCCAACGACAGTGCTGTGCGCGCGATCTACGCCGCCAAGGGGCGTCCGGCCGATCATCCCGTGATCGTGCACCTGCACCGCGATGCCGACCCGCTGCGCTGGGCGCGCGAGTTGCCCGACGCGGCGCGGCGCCTGATCGAGGCTTTCTGGCCCGGACCGCTGACCCTGGTGCTGCCGCGGCGCGAGGGCGTGGCGCAGGTCTGCGCGGCGGGGCAGGACACGATCGCGCTGCGCTGTCCCGACCACCCGCTGGCGCAGGCGGTGCTGGCCGCGCTGCACGGCGGCCAGGGGGGGCTGGCGGCGCCGTCGGCGAACCGCTTCGGACGCATCAGCCCGACGCTGGCCGAGCATGTGCGGGCCGAACTCGGCGACGCCGTCGCGATGGTGCTCGACGGCGGGCCCTGCAGCGTCGGCATCGAAAGCACCATCGTCGACTGCAGCTCGGAGCATCCGCGCATCCTGCGTCCGGGCGGGCTGTCGGCCGGGCGCCTGGCCGAGGTGCTCGGGGTGGAACCGCACAGCCTGCGGGCCGACGCCGCGGCGCCGGCGCCGCGGGTCCCGGGCGCGCTGGCCTCGCACTACGCGCCGCGCACCCCGCTGCGCCTGCGCGAGGCTGCCGACATCGACACCGAGTGGCCGCGCAGTTGCGCGCACACCGCGGTGCTGGCGCGCCGCGCCGCCGTTGCCGGTGCGCATGCGCACTGGCTGGCGCTGCCGGCGGATCCGCAGGGCTACGCGCAGGCCCTGTACGCCGCGCTGCGCGCGCTGGACGCGCTGGGGCTGCGGCAGATCTGG
>JAJYTY010000135.1 GCA_021792835.1 Pseudomonadota bacterium | reverse complement strand
CCTCGGCGATGGCCAGCACGAAGTCCATGTTCAGCATCTTGCCGTACCACTCGACGGTCTGCCTGGCGTCGTTGCAGCGGTACGCCACGTGGTGGATGCGATCGATCTTCATCTCGGCTCCTTGCAGGAAATCGGCTGCTCAGTTCTCCAGGGTCTGCCACATCTGCACATCGCGCTCGGCGGTCCACACGCGCGGATCGGGGTAGCGGGTGGCCTCGTCGTAGCAGCGCGTGACGTCGAAGGGCATGCAGTGGTCGAAGATGACCCACTGGCCGTACTTGGGCTGCAGCTTCGCGTAGACCTCCCGGTACACCGCGTTCAGGTCCTTGCCCGAGTCGACGCCGGCCTTCACCGCGTCCCACATGTCGGCGATGAAGGCACGCGTGCCGGCCAGCCCCGCGGCCACCTGCTGCGGCGTGGTCAGCGCGGCGCCGCGCCCGGGCACCAGCGCCACCGGCTGCAGCGCCGCCAGCCGGTCCAGCGTGTGCGGCCAGTCCTGGAAGTAGGCGTCGCCGGCGTAAGGGGTGGCGTCGAACTCGACCAGGTCGCCGCTGAACAGGATGCGCTGCGACGGGATCCACGCCACCGTGTCGCCCTTGGTATGGCCGCGCCCGAGCTGCAGCAGCTGCACCTCGAGCTTGCCCAGCCAGATGCTCATCGCGCCCTGGAAGGTGATGGTCGGCCAGGTCAGCCCCGCGGGCACCGTCTCGACATTGCGGAACAGGCGCGGGAAGCGGCCGATCTCGCTGGCCTTGTCCTGCTCGCCGCGCTCGACGATCAGGTCGTAGGTGTCGCGGCTGGCGATCACGTGATCGGCGCCGTAGGCGCTGGCACCCAGCACCCGCACGGCGTGGTAGTGGCTGAGCACGACGTAGCGGATCGGCTTGTCGGTGACTTCGCGGATGCGCCGGATCACGTCCTGCGCCATCGACGGCGTGGCCTGCGTGTCGAGCACCATCACCGAATCGTCGCCGATGATGATCCCTGTGTTCGGGTCGCCCTCGGCGGTGTACGCGTAGGCGTTCTCGCTCAGTCGCGTGAAACTCACCTTCTTGTCTTCGAGGTCGGCCTGCGAGGCAAAGGTCTTGGTGCTCATGGCATCTCCGCATAGGCACGCCGCCCGAACGTGGTCGGCGCGCGGAATTCAACGATCGCAAAGCAATTTGCGAAATCCTTGGACAGCATAGCCAGCCCTGTTCGCCTCTGTCAAACGGATTTACCATACGCGCACTTCCGGCCATGCCGCCCCGGCCTGGCGCTCCGCCTTTTGCCCGGATCCACCCGATGTCCGAAGACGACAAGACCCAGCGCGCCATCCAGTCCGTCGAGGTAGGCTCCAGGCTGCTGCTGGCACTGGCCGACGCGCCTGGCCCCCTGCCGCTGAAGGAACTCGCGGCGCGCGCCGGGCTGACGCCGTCGCGCGCCCACCCCTACCTGGTGAGCTATGCCCGCGTCGGGCTGGTCGAGCAGGATCCGCTGGGTGGGCGCTACGCCCTCGGGCCGGGCGCGCTGCGCATCGGGCTGGCCTGCCTGCACCAGCTGGACCCGTTGCGCGCGGCCGAGCCGGTGATGCTGGAGCTGGCCGCCCGAACCGGCCACGCGGTGGCGCTGGCCGTGTGGGGCAACTTCGGGCCCACGGTGGTGCGCCTGATCGAGGCGCGCCGCCCGCTGCACCTGGCCTTGCGCGTGGGCAGCGTCATGTCCATCTTCGAGACGGCCACCGGCCGCGCCTTCGCCGCGTGCCTGCCGCGGGACCGGCTGCTGGCGGCGGCGGCGGAGCCACTGCGCGGCCTCGCGCCGGCGCAGGCGGCGATGCCGGCCGGGCTCGACATCGACGCCGAACTCGAGCGCATCCGCGCCGAGCTGCGCGAGCATGGGGCCAGCCGCGCCGCCGGCAGTCCGATCCCCGGGGTCAACGCCTTCAGCGCGGCAGCCTTCGACCACGAGGGCGAGGCCGTGCTGGTGATCACCGCGCTGGACCACCACGAACGCCTCGACGCGGCCTGGGACAGCGCCAGCGCGGCCGCGGTGCGCGATGCCGCGGCCCGGATCACGCAGCGCCTGGGCGGGCGCGTGTCGATCAGCGCGTGAGCCAACCCTTCGCGCGCACCGTCACCACCGCGTACGGCAGGATCCAGAACAGCGCCACCGCCGAGTAGAAGGCGTAGGCCACCCCGTACAGGAATTCCATGGACCTCTCGGTCCGCAGGAAGTACAGGGCGCCGGGAGCCGCGCCGAGTCCGACGCCGAGCCCCACGTAGCCCAGCACCCTGGGGTCCCCCCACGCCGCGTGCAGGCTCAGCGCCAGCGCGCCCACTCCCAGCACATGGCCCATGTTGGCCGCGAACAGGTCCAGCGCCGCCAGCACCCGCGCCGGCAATGGGCGCGCACCGAGCAGTCCCAGCAGTCGCAGGTCCTCGCGCACCTGGCTGCGGCTCCAGCGCAGGAACATCTTGCACAGCCCGCGATAGGTCACCGGCGCGATGGTGTGCACCACCGCGTTGCTCTGGTAGCGCACGTCGTAGCCCAGCGCGAACATGTGGTTGGTCAGCGCGCGGTCCTCGCCGATGGTGCAGGCCTGGCCGAGGAAGGTCTGCTCCAGCCAGGGTCGCAGCACCTTGCGCAGCGCGCTCGTCCGGTAGGCCGACAACGCGCCGGGGCAGCAATACACATTGCCCAGCGTCGACTGCGCCGCGCGCAGGAAGTCGAAGGTCACCGCGTAACGCACATGCAGCATGCGCGGGATCCATGCCGAGAAACGGTTGAGCACGGCCACGCGGCCGGCCACGGCGCCGACCTTGGGGTCGGCGAACGGGGCCACCATCGCCAGCAGCGTGCCGCTGTCGATCACGCTGTCGGAATCGATGGTCACGACCACGTCGCCACGCGCCTGGCGGAATCCGGCGGCAAGCGCCGCGCGCTTGCCGCGATTGGCGGCGAAACGCACGGTGCGCACCAGTTCCGGGTGGCGCGCGGCGGCGCGCTGCATGTGCTCCCAGGTGTCGTCGCGGCTGCCGTCGTCGACGGCGATGATCTGCAGCCGATCGCGCGGATAGTCGGCACAGGCCACCGAGTCGATGGAGCGTGCGACCATCGCCCCTTCGTTGTATGCGGGAATGACCACGGTCAGCGCGGGTGCCTGCGCATGCGCGGGCAAGGCGTGCGGGCGATACAGGGTCCACTGCACGACGCGCAACGCGGTCAGACCCAGCGTGAGATAGCCCAGCGCGACCGCCGGCTCCAGGATCAGGCGGCGCCAGCCGTGCCCGTGCAGCATCTGCAGCAGCGGGTGCAGCGCATGGCGCGCCAGACCGAGATAGAACAGCAACGCCACCGCGAACAGCAGCGTGGCGGCCAGCAACAGATCGGCCGGGTCGCGGCCCGTGCCGGTAGACAAGCGCATGATGGACTCCTTGCAGACAAGGCAGCCCCCCGCAACGTATCGGATGGTGCCGCTTGCACGTGTCGCAGCGCCGGCTCGCGCCGGCCTGGGCACGCGGCACGCGCGCGCCTCTTTGTCGGTGAGGCGCTGCGCGGCGCGGCGTGAGCATGTTCCCGGGCCCGGGCTTCGACAGCCCGCAACGGTTACATCTCACTACATCGCGCAGTGTAGCTGAACGGCTCGCCCAGCATCGATTCCGCGTGCACGGCCTCGACCGGCACAATGGGGCCTTGCCTGCCGTCGCACGCGCCCCATGACTTCCACGCCCACCGCCCCTACCCCCGGCCCACCGGCCGCGCCACGTCTGCTGCTGCTGGCCCACGGCTCGCGTCGCGCGCAGTGGGCGAGTCCCTTCGAGCAGTTGCGCGAGATGCTGCGCGCGCGCGACGCGGGCCTCGACGTCGAGCTGTGCTTTCTCGAATCCATGGAGCCGCTGCTACCCGAGGCGCTGGACGCCGCGGCCGCCTGCGGCCGCGGCGCGGTGCTGGTGGTGCCGCTGTTCCTCGGCAACGGCGCGCACCTGGCGCGCGACGTCGAGCAGCAGTTGCGCGCCGCGCGCGAACGCCATCCCGCGATGCGCATCGAACTCGGCACGGCGGCCGGCGACAGCCCGATCGTGCTGCGCGCGCTGGCCGAGCACGCGCTGCAATGCCTGCCGCCGCGCGGCGACGACCGCGGCAGCGCGTGACGCCGGCCTGATCCGGGCCCGGCTTGATCTCGCGCAGGCGCGGTGCGCGGCGCGGCGCGGCGCGCCCGCCGCGCGGCTCCCGACTCGCGGGACAATCGCACAGGGGCACGGCGCGCTGCCGCGCCCCAGCCCCCGCTGCCATGCCTGTCGACCTGGTCTTCTGGTTCGGACTCAACGGCGCACCGCCGGGGGAGCACGCACGCGTGTACGACCTGGAAAAGCGCCTGAACCCGCTGATGATCGCGATCGCGCTGCTGGCGATCCCGTCGTTCTACCTGGAGGATCTGCAGCCGGGGCACCCGCACCGCGTGATCGGCGTGGCGATGGACGCGCTGATCTTCGGTGCCTTCTCGCTCGAGACCCTGGTGATGACGCTGCTGTGCCGGCAGCGCCTGCGCTATCTGCGCTACAACTGGCTCAACCTGTTCATCGTGCTGGCCTCCGGGCTCGCGCTGGCCGGGCTGGACAGCGAATGGATCCCGCTGGTGCGCCTGGCGCGCGCCACCTACGTCGGACTGGTGTTCGCGCGCATGCTCAGCGGGTTGCGACGCATGCTCACGTCGAACGCGGTGCCCTATGCCTTCGCGCTGGGCACCGGTGCCGTGCTGCTGGCCGGCCTGGGCTTTTACTGGCTGGAGCCGACCGCGCATTCCTTCGACGACGGGCTGTGGCTGGCCTTCACCACCGCGGCGACCATCGGCTACGGCGACATCGTGCCGACGACCACCGCGTCACGCGTGCTGGCGGTGCTGGTGGTGGTGGTGGGGTACGCGGTGTTCTCGCTGATCACGGCGTCGGTGGCGGCCTTCCTGGTCGGCGAGAACGAGAAGAAACTGCAGCACGAGATCTACCGCGACATGAAGGCGCTGCGCGGCGAGGTGCGCGAGCTGCGACAGCAGCTGGCCACGACCAAGGGGCCGCCGGAACCGCAGGAACAGCCGCCCGCGCGGACACCGCAGTCCTCCCGGGCGCCGCCGCGGCCACGCGCGCCGGGCCGGCGCCGCGCTCGCTGAACGGCCGCGACTCCTTCCGGCAGGTCGACAGGCGCCTAGAACTTCCAGCGCTCGGCCAGCTTGGCCGGGCGCAGCGTGTCGTATTCCTCGAAGGGCTGGTGGATCCACGGGCTCGACGGGAGCATTTCCACGTAATAGTCGGGGAGGACGGTGGAGATGCCCTTCACCCAGATCACCGCGGTACGCAGTTCGGTGATCTTCATCGTGCCGCCGCGCAGCCGGTCGGCCACCGCGCGCAGGGTCTCGCCGGAATCGGCGAGGTCGTCGACCAGCAGCACGCGCCCGCTGAGTTCGCCGCGCGGCATCGTGATGTAGTTGGCCATCTCCACGCGCGAACGCTCGGCGTTCGCGCCGGCGCCGTAGGAACTGGTCGACATGATCGCAAGCGGACGATCGAACACCCGCGACAGCACGTCACCGGGGCGCGTGCCGCCGCGCGCCAGGCACAGGATCTGGTCGAACTCCCAGCCCGACTTGTAGATCTTGAGCGCGAGCTTCTCGATCAATGCGTGGTATTCGTCCCACGACACGTACATGTTCTTGCCGTCTTCGCTGAGCATGGCCTTGGTGCTTGCGGGTACTGGAATGGACGGGGGCCGACGCCGCGGGGGTCAGGCGACGAAGGGGTGTTGCAGCACGATGGTGTGGTCGCGGTCGGGCCCCGTGGACACCATCGCGATCGGCGTGCCGCTGAGCTCTGCCACGCGCTCCAGGTAGGCGCGCGCCTGCCGCGGAAGTTGCTCCCAGCGGGTCAGCCCGGCGGTGGTCTCGCTCCAGCCCGGCATGCGCTCGTAGCGCGGCTGGCAGCGGGCGATGTCGTCGGCGTCCAGCGGCAGGATGTCGATGTCGCGCCCGTCCAGGCTGTAGCCGGTGCACAGCAGGATTTCCGACAATCCGTCCAGCACGTCGAGCTTGGTGATGCACTGCCCGGTGGTGGAGTTGATGATGTTGGCGCGCTTGAGGGCCGCGGTATCGATCCAGCCGCAACGCCGCGGGCGCCCGGTGACCGTTCCACGCTCCTGTCCGACGGTGTGCAGATGGTGCCCCACGGTGCCCGGCTGATCGATCGGCAGCTCCGACGGGAACGGCCCGCTGCCCACGCGCGTCGTGTAGGCCTTGGTGATCCCCAGCACGTAGTCGATCTCCCGCGGGCCGACGCCGGAACCGGCGGCCGCATTGCCGGCCACGCAGTTGCTCGAGGTGACGAAGGGATAGGTTCCGTGGTCGACGTCGAGCAGCGTGCCCTGCGCGCCTTCGAACAGCAACCGGTCGCCGCGCAGGTGACTGAGGTGGATGCGGTAGCCGACATCGTCGAGCAGCGGCGCGATCGGCACGGCCAGCTGCAGCAGGCGCTCGTAGGTGGCGTCGAAATCCACCGTCGGCGCATGCAGGTACTCGCGCAGCGCGAAGTTGTGCCACTCCAGGGTTTCGCGCAGCTTGTCGGCCAGGCGCGACGGATGCTTGAGGTCCTGCACGCGCACCGCGCGGCGCGCGACCTTGTCCTCGTAGGCCGGCCCGATGCCCTTGCCGGTGGTGCCGATCTTGCCCAGCCCGCGCGATTCGCGGCTGGCCTCGCGCGCCACGTCCAGCGCGACATGCGACGGCAGCACCAGTGGGCAGGACTCGCTGATGCGCAGGCGCGAGCGCAGTTCCACCCCGGCGGATTCCAGGCGCGCGATCTCCAGCATCAGATGCTCGGGATCGAGCACCACGCCGTTGCCGATGTAGCAGGCCACGTCCGGGCGCATCGCGCCCGACGGGATCAGCTGCAGCGCGGTCTTGTGGCCGTTGATGACCAGCGTGTGCCCCGCGTTGTGGCCGCCCTGGAAGCGCACCACGCCCTGTGCCTGCTCGGTCAGCCAGTCGACGACCTTGCCCTTGCCTTCGTCGCCCCACTGGTTGCCGACGACGACCACGTTACGTCCTGTGCTCACGACACCTCTTGTCATCAATGAATAAGGGGAATGAAACGCCGTATGCCTCAGGCGGCGCTCTCGCAGGCGCGCACCACCCAGCGTCCGCCGACGCAGGCCAGTTCGCGGTCGAGCAGGAAGCCGTCGCCCTCGAGGCGCGAGCCGGGCGGCAACTCGATGACCACCTCCCCCTGTTCGCGCAGCGCGCGCACGGCCCGCGCGTAGTCGGGATCGTCCGACCATTGTGCTCGCACTGCCGCGCGCGGGTGCGCCAGCGTACCCGCGCGCACCAGCTCGCGCAGGTCGAGCGAGAACCCGGTGGCCGGGCGCGAGCGCCCGAAACTGGCGCCGATCTCGTCGTAGCGCCCGCCGCGCGCCAGCGCGTCCGGGCGGTCCCCGGCGTACAGGCCGAAGATGACTCCGCTGTGGTAGTGGTAGCCGCGCAGGTCGGCCAGGTCGATCTGCACGTTGCAACCGGCCTGCGCGTGCACGCGCGCCAGCCACTCCAGGTCGTCGAGGGCTCCCAGCACGCTGTCGCGCTGCGGCAGCACGCGGCGCGCTTCGGCCAGCACCGAGATGTCGCCGAACAGCTCGGTCAGGGCCAGGATGGGTTCGCGCTGCGCCTTCGGCAGCTCGCGCGTGAGCTCCTCCAGGCGCGGCACGTCCTTGCGCGACAAGGCCTCGAGCATCGCCGACAGCTTCAGCGGCCCGGCGACCAGCCCGCCCAGCACCCCGCGCACCACACGCGCATCCGACAGTCCCAGCGCCAGGCGCTCGAAACCGGCCAGGCGCAGGCTGTGCAGCGCGAGCTGCTGGACCTCCAGGTCGGCCTCGATGCCGGCGTGGCCGTACAGCTCGACGCCGAATTGCATCGGCTCGCGCGTCGCGTACACGCCCTGCGCATGGGTGTGCACGACGCTGCCGCAGTAGCACACCCGCACCACGCCCTGGCGGTTCAGCAGGTGCGCGTCGATGCGCGCCGCCTGCGGCGTCATGTCGGCGCGCAGCCCGAGGGTGCGCCCGGAGACCTGGTCGACCAGCTTGAAGGTCTGCAGTTCCAGGTCCTGCCCGGTCCCCGACAGCAGCGAGTCGACGAATTCGAGCAAGGGCGGGATCACCAGCTCGTAGCCGTAGGCGCAGGCGTGGTCGAGCAGGGTGCGGCGCAGCTTCTCGATGGTCGCGGCTTCGCGCGGAAGCACGTCGGAAAAGCGCTCGGGTAGCAACCAGGCGGTCATGCGGGGCGAAACGATGGGGTCCGAAAAAAACCAGCCCGCATTCTAGGGCCTGGGAACTTGCCGGCGGCAGCGCAATCGGCGGCGCTGGCGCGCCGCGCGCCTCAGCGTCGGGATCGCGGCGCGGCCGCCGGCTTGCCGTCGGGGTTGCGCATGAAGCGGAAGAAGTCGCTCGACGGGTCGAGCACCATCACATCGCGACGGCTGTCGAAACTGGCGCGATACGCTTCCAGGCTGCGGTAGAAGGCGGCGAACTCCGGGTCCTTCCCGAAGGACGCCGCATAGATGCTGGCCGCCTGCGCGTCGCCCTCGCCCTTCAGGGTCTGCGCCTTGCGATACGCCTGCGCCAGCAGCACCTCGCGCTGGCGATCGGCCTCCGCACGGATCTTGTCGGCCTGCGCCTGGCCCTCGGCGCGGATCTGCCCGGCCACCAGCTTGCGCGCCGACGCCATGCGACGGTAGACCGAATCGGTGGCGTCGGCGGTGTAGTCGACCTCGGTCAGGCCGGCGTCGGTCACCTCGATTCCGCTGGCGTGCAGCGTCTTCGACAGTTGCATGCGCAGTTGCCGAGGGATCCCCGCGTCCTGCTCGCGCAGCACCGACTGCAGGCTCATCGACGCGATCTCGGCGCCCAGTTGGGTGCGCATCGCGGAGGCAATCCGGTCGTCGGCCGCCGACTCGCTGTCGCCGAAGCTGCGCAGGTACGACGACGGATCGGCGATGCGCCATTTCACGAACCAGCGCAGCACCAGGTCATGCTTGTCGGCGGTGGGAAAGCTGTCCGGGCGCCCGCTGCGCAGGGTCAGCATGCGCTGGTCGAGCAGCACCACGTTCTCCACCGGGGACGGCCATTTCAGGTACAGGCCGGGCCGTTGCAGCACGCGCTCGACACGGCCCATCGCATAGACGGCGCCGGCCTGGCCGCGCTGCACGACGAACAGGCTCGAGCTGGCTGCCGCGAGCAGCAGCACGGCGGCGACGACGGCAACGGCGATACGGTTCATCGGCTCAGGAATGGACGAGGAGGCAGGCGATCATCGGGAATCGCGCTCACGCAGCGTGTCGCGCTGGCCGCGTACGGAACTCGCCGGGGCCGCCGATGCCGCGGCGGCCGGCTGGCTGGCCGATCCGCCGCCCTGCGGCGCCGAGGCCGGCAGCGCCGGCAACACCGGCGCCCCGCGCTGCAGCGGCAATCCGGAGGCCGGCGACGACGCGGCACCCTGGGACGCCTGCTGCAGCAGCTTGTCCAGCGGCAGGTACAGCAACTGGTCGGCACCGTGCGTGGTCACCAGCACCTTGGTCACCCTGGACAGGATCTGCTGCATGGTCTGCAGGTACATGGACTCGCGCGTGACCTGCGGCGCCTTGCGGTATTCGCGATACATCAGGTCGAAGCGCGCGGCGTCGCCCTGCGCCTGCGCGACCACGCTGTCCTTGTAGGCGCGGGCCTGC
>JAJYTY010000134.1 GCA_021792835.1 Pseudomonadota bacterium | reverse complement strand
TTCCCCGACGAACATCACGTTGCGCCCGCCGTAGTAGCTGATCCCGGGCAGGCCCAGGCGGATCGCCGCCAGGTAGGTGACGGTGCCGCCCCAGCAGTACCCCACCACGCCGACACGACCGGCACGCGAGACTTCCTTCGCCGCCGCGTCGACTGCGGCCAGCGCACGGTCGAATCCGAGCTTGCCGACCAGCTCGAGGCCCTTTTGCATGCCCTGCTGGTCGTAACCGAGTTCAACCCCGGTTTCCACCGGATCGAACAGCGCCGGCGCGATCGCCAGGTAGCCGGCCGCGGCGTAGCGGTCGGCGACGCTGCGGATATGCGAGTTCACGCCGAAGATTTCCTGCACCACGACCAGCCCGCCCTTGGGGCTGCCGGCCGGCTCGGCGAGGTAGGCGCCGATACGGGTTCCGTCCTGGGTCTGCAATGAAAGGGTCTTGCCCATGAGCCATTCTCCGTAGGGTTGTGTGGGATCGTTGTCGGGAGGGCGGTGGGCGCGCGGCGCGCCTTCCCCCGCCAGGGCCGCGGGCGCCGTGGCGCGCCCGGCTCGGCGACGCGCCACCCGGTGGCCGCGCGTGCTGCGTCGAATGGTACAAGCGGAATACGTCGCGCGCCGGGCCCTTGGCCCCCGCCGCGGCCTTCAGCGCGCGCCGCGCTGCCGCAGGACACTGGCCAGGTACGGCGCGGTGGCCGACTCCGCCTGCGCCGCCAGTTGCTCGGGCGTGCCGCAGGCGACGATGCGACCGCCGCCGGCTCCCCCTTCGGGGCCGAGATCGACAATCCAGTCGGCGCTGGCGATGACGTCCAGGTTGTGCTCGATGACCACGATGGTGTTGCCGGCGTCACGCAGGCGCAGCAGCACGCCCAGCAGCATGTCGATGTCGGCGAAGTGCAGTCCGGTGGTCGGTTCGTCCAGTATGTACAGCGTGCGCCCCGTGTCGCGCCGCGACAGCTCCAGCGCCAGCTTCACGCGCTGCGCCTCGCCGCCGGACAGCGTGGTCGCGCTCTGCCCCAGGCGGATGTAGCCCAGCCCGACCTCGCGCAGGGTCTGCAGCTTGCGCGCGATCGCCGGGACGCTGCGGAATTGCTCCAGCGCCTGGTCCACGCTGAGCTCGAGCACCTCGGCGATGTTCAGGCCGCGCCAGGTCACGTCCAGGGTCTCGCGGTTGTAGCGCTTGCCGTGGCACACGTCGCAGGGCACGTACATGTCGGGAAGGAAGTGCATCTCCACCTTCACCAGCCCGTCGCCCTGGCAGGCCTCGCAGCGCCCGCCCTTGACGTTGAAGGAAAAGCGCCCGGCGTCGAAACCGCGCTCACGCGCCAGGTTGGTCTGCGCGAACAGTTCACGCAGCGGCGTGAACAGCCCGGTGTAGGTGGCGGGATTGCTGCGCGGGGTGCGCCCCAGCGGGGACTGGTCGACCGCGATCACCTTGTCCAGGTGCTGCAGGCCGTGCAGGGCGTCGAAGGGTGCCGGCTCGGTGTGGGCGCCGTTCAGCGCCGCGGCCGCGGCCGCGTACAGCGTGTCGTTGACCAGCGTCGACTTGCCCGATCCCGATACGCCGCTGACCACGCTGAGCAGGCCCAGCGGAATGCGCGCGTCGACCTGCTTGAGGTTGTTGCCGCGCGCGCCCAGCAGTTCCAGCCAGCGCTCGCCGGGGGCGCGGCGCGCGCCGGTGGCGGCCACGCGCAGGCGCCCGCTCAGGTACTTGCCGGTGAGCGAGGCCGGGTCGTCGGCCACCGCCTGCGGGCTGCCCTGCGACACCACCTCGCCGCCATGCACCCCGGCGCCCGGCCCCATGTCGACCACGTGGTCGGCGGCGCGGATCATGTCCTCGTCGTGCTCGACCACCAGCACGCTGTTGCCCAGGTCGCGCAGGTGCTTCAGGGTGGCGATCAGGCGGTCGTTGTCGCGCTGGTGCAGCCCGATGCTGGGCTCGTCGAGCACGTACATGACCCCGGTCAGCCCGGAGCCGATCTGCGAAGCCAGCCTGATGCGCTGCGCTTCGCCGCCGGACAGTGTGTCCGCGCTGCGCTCCAGGCTGAGGTAGCGCAAGCCGACGTCGTTGAGAAACCGCAGGCGCGACGCGATCTCGCGCCGGATGCGCGCCGCGATCTCGGCCTTCGCGCCGTCCAGCTGCAACGCATCGAACCACTGCTGCGCCTGCTGCAGGGTCATCGCGCAGACCTCGGGCAGGCTGGCCCCGGCCACCCGCACCAGTCGTGCCTCCTGGCGCAGTCGCGTGCCGGCACAGGCCGGGCAGGCGTGCACGCTGCGCATGCGCGCCAGCTCCTCGCGCACCGCCGGCGTCTCGGTCTCCAGCCAGCGTCGCTGCAGGTTCGGCAGCACGCCCTCGAAGGGGTGCCGGCGCGTGCTGGCACGCCCCTTGGCGTCGATCGCCGCGAAGGCGATCTTCTCGTCGCCGGTGCCGTGCAGCACACGCTGGCGCGCCGCCTCGGGCAATTGCTCGAACGGCGCCTCGAGACTGAAGCCGTCGTGCGCGGCCAGCGCCTGCAGTTGCTCGAAATAGAAGCGGTTGCGCCGGTCCCAGCCGCGGATCGCACCGCTGGCCAGGCCCAGCTCCGGATGCGCGACCACCAGCGCGGGGTCGAACACCTCGACATGGCCAAGTCCGTCGCATTCCGGGCAGGCGCCGGCCGGGTTGTTGAAGGAGAACAGGCGCGGCTCGAGCTCGGGCAGCGAAGTTCCGCACAGGGGGCATGCGAAGCGGCTGTTGAAGGCCTGCAGCTCGCCGCTGTCGAGGTCCAGCGCCAGCGCGCGTCCGTCGCTCAGGCGCAGCGCGGCCTCCAGGCTCTCGGCCAGGCGCTGGCGCAGCTCGCCGCCGGTGCGCACGCGGTCGACCACGACCTCCACGTCATGCCGCGAACCGTCGTCGAGCGCGGGCAACTGTTCCGCCTCGAGCACGTGGCCGTCGACCCGAAAGCGCACATAGCCCTGCGCGCGCAGCGCCGCCAGCAGCTCCGCATGCCCGCCCTTGCGCGCCTGCACCACCGGTGCCAGCAGAGCCAGGCGCTGTCCCGGCGGGCGCTCGAGCAGCGCGTCGACCATCTGCGACACCGTCTGCGAGCGCAAGGGCTGCTGCGGGTGCAGCGGACAGTGCGGGGTCCCCGCACGCGCCCATAGCAGGCGCAGGTAATCGTGGATCTCGGTGACCGTGCCGACGGTCGAGCGCGGGTTGTGGCTGGCCGATTTCTGCTCGATGGAAATGGCCGGCGCCAAACCCTCGATCAGGTCCACGTCGGGCTTTTCCATGCGCTGCAGGAATTGCCGCGCATAGGCCGACAGGCTCTCCACGTAGCGCCGCTGGCCTTCGGCGTACAGCGTGTCGAAGGCCAGCGAGGACTTGCCCGATCCCGACAGGCCGGTCAGCACGACCAGGCGGTTGCGCGGGATGTCCAGCGAGACGTTCTTCAGGTTGTGGGTCCGCGCGCCGCGCACGCGAATGCTCGGCGTGCCGCCGTCGGCTTGCGCCGGCGCGGGCTGCGGCGGGCGTGGCATGGCGTCGAGGGACGTGTCGGCGGGGTCGTGGGGGTTCATGGCGAAATCCGGCGCAACTTGTAACTATAGGCCGACGCAGGACCGCGGGCAGGCGCGGGGCGCCAGGGCGACTCTGGCGCCCCGGCCGGCAACGCGGCTTCGCCTCCCACGGCTGCGCCTTCGCGCTATCCTTCACGTTCCATCCCGGCCGCGCGCCATGCCGGCTGCGCGCCCCCTTCACCTGGACTAGCCATGGCCTCCGTCAACAAAGTCATCCTGCTGGGCAACCTGGGGCGCGACCCCGAGGTGCGCTACGCGCCGTCGGGCGCCGCCGTCTGCAACGTGTCCATCGCCACCACGCGCCAGTGGAAGGACAAGTCGGGCGAGCGCAAGGAGGAAACCGAGTGGCACCGCGTGGTGTTCTACGACCGCCTGGCCGAGATCGCCGGCGAGTACCTGAAGAAGGGCCGTCCGGTGTACGTCGAAGGCCGCCTCAAGTACGGCAAGTACACCGACAAGGAAGGCGTGGAGCGCTACACCACCGACATCATCGCCACCGAGATGCAGCTGCTGGGCTCGCGTGACGGCGGCGACGACGAAGGCTCGTCGTACAGCCGCAGCCGCGAGACCTCGCGCGGCGAGGGCCGCGAGGCCCCGGCGCGCGGCGCGGCGGCGCCGCGCGGCAGCGCGCCGGCGAAGCCGGCGGCCGGCGACTTCGACGACATGGACGACGACATCCCGTTCTAGAGGGCGAACGGGCCCCGGCCCGCTCGCGCGGCTCAGGTCGCCACGTCCTCGACCTGGGCCGGCGCCGGCTGCGGACGCTCGATCTGGTCGAAGTGCTGCAGCACGATCTGCCCGAGCTGCTGAATCTGCTCGATCGCGTACTCGCGGCTGGGGAACACCGCCGGCATCTGCTGCAGCTGCCCGTCCGCGCGCAGCAACAGCGTCTCCACGACCACCGACTGGCCCATGGCGCGCACGCCGAACACCGAGCGCGCGCCGGCCGGACCCGGCTCAGGCTGCTGCGGCGGCTTCGCTCCGGGGGCGCGTACGCGCAACGTGCTCTTGACTCGACTCATGATCGGCTTCCTCCAGTAGTTCCAGCAATTTGTGCCCCATGATCTCCGGGCGCCCCTCGAACAGGCGCTCGACCTTGTCCGGGCCGCTGCGCGTTCGACGCAGATCCACGCGCGTCTCGTGCTGCTCGGCCAGCCGCACGGCCGCCGCCACGTAGGCCTCGGTATCGCGAGCGACCAGCCAGTCGGGCAACCCCAGGCGCTCGAACAGGCCCTGGTCGATGTGCTCGTGCACCTCCGGGCCGCTCCTGCAAACCCCGACCAGTCCGGCGATCACGCAATCGATCAGGCCGTTGGTGTTGCCGAAGGGAAAGGGGTTGATGAACATGTCGCAGTCGCGCACGATCTCCATGTAGCGCGGATAGTCGCGATGGCTGTGCACGGTCGCGCGGCTGCCCAGCGCATGCGCGACCACGCGCCGCACCTGCTCGTGCACGAGGCCCTGCGCGAACGCGACCGCGAAATGGAAATGCACCGGAACCTTCGAGGTCTCGGCGATGCGCCGGCAGGCCTCGAGGAACCCGGGGTTGATCTTCATCGCCGACGCGGCGACGCAGATCTGCACGACATCGGGTTGCTCGCGGATCTGCGGCGCCTCGGGCTGTGCGCTGGCCAGCCCCGAAGGGCGGTAGGGCATGCCGTCGCCGGGAAGCAGCAGCAGCCTTTCGCTGAAGCACGCCGGGTCGCCCACGTAGTCCTCCTCTACCACCACCACGTCCATCGCCTGCGAGTGGGTGGTCGCCGGATGTCCCAGCGCCATCGCCATCACCGGCGCGACGCGCAGATTGCACAGCATCATGGTGAGCGGGAACATGCCCACGCTGGGCATGTACAGGACCTGCGCCGCCCGCAGGGCCGCGACGTCGCGGATCTGCCCGAGCTGCTGCGCCAGCGGGTCGGGAGTGATCTCGATGAACTCGTCGAACACGGCCCTCCCCACCTCATCGGTGGCGGCCGCCATTCCCATCCCGATGACGTGGAAGCGCTCGCGCGCGGCCTCCATCGTGCGTGAATGGGTGCGGTAGATCGAATGCCCGGCGTTGAACCATTCGAGCACGACCAGCATCACCGGCTTGACCCCGGGCTCGATGCGCCGCGGCGTGTGCAGCGGGCGCAGCCCGTTGCGCTCCAGCCAGCGCTGGATCAGCACGTTGATCGACTTCTTGATCGCGTGCTTGTCGGCGCGGTCGGCGTAGCTGCAATGCATGTACACGTCATGCAGGATTCCGAAGGGCAGCGAATCGAGACTGTCGATCGACGGCAGGCGCTCGGCCAGCCAGGGCAGCAAGGTCTCGCGCTTGTCGTGCGCGACCTCGGCACCGAGGAAGCGCGGCGACAGCAGCGCCATGCCCAGCGACGCGGCCAGTTTCGGGTCGGCATCCCAGATGGTGTCGATCTCCAGGCTGATCTCCGATTCCGGCAGGTACAGCAGGCAGAACTTCGCGAGGTCCTGCGGTCTGAGCGCCAGGCGGTCCAGATCGCCGCGCCCGCCGAGATTCAGCGCGCGCACCACATGGTCGGCGTTGATGAACGCAGTCGCGCCGAACAGGATGGCCAGCCAGCGCTGCAGCGTGAACAGGCCTTGCAGCCCCCCGGGCGAGAACTGGAAGTTGCCGTCGGCGAACAGGCACGAGATCGCCGAAGCCAGGCGCACGCCGATGTGGGTCGGGGCGTCGCCGGCGTCGAGCGCGTCCAGCGGGCGCGCGCGAAACGCGTCTCCCGGCACCCCGTACTGGCTGTCCAGCGTGCCCAGCAGCTCCAGCAGCATGCGCGCGGCAGGTTCGTGCTGGCGCGTGTACGCCAGGTGTTCGAATTCCTCGAGTTGGAAGGTCATGGCTGTTCCGGGGTGGGGTGGGAGGGTTGAGCATGCGCAGCGCCGCCGGACGCCGCGTCGGATTGCAGATCGACGATCAGCAGCCGACCGTCGCTGCGCTGCACGTCCTGGTCGTACAGTGGGTTCCTGCGGCCGCGCACCCGCACCGACGGCAGCGCAAGCCCCATGACGCGCTGCTTGACGCCCGGGACCAGCGAGACCCAGGCCGGCGTGCCGTGGTCGTCGAGCAGTACCGGCAGACCCCCGGAGAGCTTGCCCAGCGGCACCAGCATGGCTTGCTGGAACACCCAGCCACCGGCGCCGGACGTGGTCGTGGTCGCAGTGGTCTGGCCCGAGGTCCGGGACGCGCCCTGCGTGACCGCCAGGCTGCCGCCGAAACTGTTGCCGCTGCCCAGCGAGACCGTTCCGTATGGTGCCGTGAAGGTCGCCGAACCTCCCGTCGAGATACTTCCGCCGGCCGTCCTCTGGATGCTTCCGCCGCCGCTGGCCACCTGCAGGCCGCCGGTGGAAGACACATGGTTCAGGGTCACGTTGCCGGACGAGCCGATCGAGCCGTTGCCTCCGATGCTCAGGTTGCCGCCGCGCTGCAAGAAGCCTCCGCCCGGGCCGGCCACGCCGACGCTGCTCGAGCTGCCGCCTTGCGCGATGTTGCCGACGCTGAAATTGCCGACGGTGCTGGTGTTGCCGCCGGTCTGCGCATAGCCGCCGCCGATGGTGATGCAGCCGGCATGGGTGCTGCCGTTGCTCTGCGTGTAGTTGTTGGCCACGCCCAGCGTGCCGCTGATGTTGGTGGTTCCTCCGCCTTGCGTGTAGTTGCCGCCGATGCTGGCGTTGCCGCCGCTGCTGGTGTTGCCGGCGCTCTGGCTGTAGTTGCCGCCCACCGCGATGTTGCCGGCGCTGGACGTGTTACCGCCGATCTGGTCATAGCCCTGGCCCACGGAGAGACATCCGGCGATGGTCGTGCCGTTGCTCTGCGCATAGGCCCCGTTGACCGCGAGGGTCGCGCTGACGTTGGTCAATCCGCCGCTTTGCGTGTAGTTGCCCGCCACGCTGGTGTTGCCCGCGCTGCTGGTGCTGCCCCCGCCCTGGCTGTAGTTGCCTCCCACGACGATGTTGTCCCCGGCGGCGAGGCTGCCATTGTTCTGGGTATAGCCAGAGCCCACCGTGACGTTGCCGCCGGCACTGGTGCCGCCGCCGGATTGCGTGTAGCTCCCGTTGACGTTCAGGTTGCCGGCACTGCCGGTGTTGCCGCCGGTTTGCGCGTAGTTGCCGCTGACGCTGATGTTCGAACTGCTGGTCGTCGTGCCGGCACTCTGGCTGTAGTTGCCAAGCACCAGCGGGCCCGCGCAGCTGAAGTTGCCTCCCTGCTGGCTCAGCGTGCCCAGAACGGCGCTGCCGGAGCCTACCGCCAGACTGCCCGCCGTCTGCTGCAGGTTGCCCCCGCTCAGGCTGCTGATCCGCACCGGACCGAGCTCGGCCGGCGCGACGGCCGTGTTGCCGAACTGCACGGTGACGCCGGTCGGTATCACCACGTTGGCGACATTGTTCAGGTCCGGGACCGCACCGCCGGCCCAGTTGGCCGGATCGAACCAGTTGCCGCTGTTGCCGCCGATCCAGGTCACCGAACCGAGCTGAGTGATGCTGCTGGAGGAGTTCGCGCCCAGCGTGAGCAGGTAATTGGAATTGCCGTTGCTGCCGTTGCCGTCGAGGATCGTGACCGAGTTCAGGCTCAGGGTCTTGTTGCTTCCGACATTCGGGTCGCTGTAGCTCAGGTTGGCGACCGTGATGGTGTCGGACGCCACGCCGAGCTCGGAACTCAGGTAGGCCAGGTCGACGCCGCTGGGGGTGTAGCCGGTATTGCCGTCGTAGACCTTCGTGCCGGCCTGCGGGGTCAGCGTGACGACCCTGGGCGTGATGGTGCCGTTCGTGCCGGTCTGCGTGGTTCCTCCCGCGAGCACGTAATCCGACGCATCCGCTCCCGACAACATCAGCCCCGTCACCGTATAGTCGATGCCGGTGCCGGCGTTGCTCTGCGAGAATGAGCCGCAACCCGACAGGGTCACGCTGTCGCCTGCGGCCACGGACGGGTTGGATCCCATGCTCAGGCCCGTCATCGCGGTGGTTCCGTCGTACACCTTCGACACGTTGGTGAACGTCGGTGTGATGCTCAGCGGGGCCACGTCGATGGAACCCGTGAACACCGCGGTTCCGTTGAAATTCGACCCGGTGACGTTGCTCAGCAGGCCGCCGACCTGGTAGCTGCCGGCGCGCAGGTTGCCGCCTGTGCTGTAGGTGGGATGGGTGGTGTTCAGCGTGAACGTGACCGTTCCGCCTCGGGAATCGGTGTAGACATAGCTGTCGCCCGACGAAGAAACCAGGCTCAGATTGATCAGCAGCTGGCTTCCCGTACCATTTTGCGCGAGGTACTGCACGGTGGCCGGCACCAATGTCGCTGCGCTTGCATAGGTGCTGGACAAGGCGCCTGTCTGGACCAGCAGCTCGTTGGCCGGGACCACCGTGAAGTTGCCGGGTGCATAGCTGATCTGGTAGTTCGACGCCGACCACCCGCTGCCGCTCAGGCTGTAGTTGCCCGCCGGCGAGCCGTTGGTGGCGGTATTGGTCACCGCGCCGACCGTCAATCCTGCGTTCGCTGCGGTCTGGCCGTCGACGAAGCCTTGATAGGACACGTTGTAGGCGGACGGCAGACTCTGGCCCACGAACACCGCCGCGTTGTCCGGGGTCACCGTCAGCGGTGCCGGGGTCATCGTGAAGGTGTTGGTGGCGTTGCTGCCCGGCGTCGTGTCGACCGCTGCGTCGAGCTGGTAGTTGCTCATCACGGCCGTGCCGTTGGCGATCACGATCCCGACCACGCGATCGGCCGTGGTGACGTTCGGGCTGTTGACCCCGATCGACGCCAGGGAGTCGATCGTGTCCCCGTTGAGCAGCCCGGTGATCGTGTAATGGGTCGGGATGAGTTCGGTCGTTCCGGTGTAGATTCCGGTGGCGCTGATTCCCAGCGGCGCGGGTGTCACGTCCAGCGTGCCGTCGACATAGCTGATGTTGTAGTTGCTCGCGACGAAGCCGCTGGCCCCGCTCAGGTTGGACGCCGTGATCACATAGGAGCCCGTTCCCACCGGGGCCGTCGCCGCGGCCCCGGCGCTGGCCAGGTTCACGTACACCACGCGCTGTCCGTTGACCAGGCCGCTGTCCGTGAACTCGGTACCGCTGAACGTGAAGGTCTGCCCGTAGACCTTGCTCTGGTTGCTCGCCGTGATGGTCAGCGCCGCGGGAGTCACCGCCAGGCTGCCGTTGACATACGTGATGTTGTAGTT
>JAJYTY010000133.1 GCA_021792835.1 Pseudomonadota bacterium | reverse complement strand
CTGGTTCTACCTCGTGTTCTCGGCCGGGGTGATCGGCGGCGCGCTGGTCGTCGCGCTGGCCCCCGACCTGGTCGCGCTGTCGGTCGGCGTGGAGGTCATGAACGCGCTGATGCTGCCGATCGTGCTGGGCTTCCTGGTCGCGCTGGCGCTGAAGGCGTTGCCGCCCGAGCACCGGCTGCGCGGCTGGTACCTGTGGGTGGTGCTGATCGTGGTCGTGGCCACTTCGGCGCTGGGCGTCTACGGCGGCATCAGCGGCGCGTTCGGCTGAACCCGGGTATCGCGGGGCGTGGCGGCGGGGCCGGGCACGGCCCAGGGGGGCTCAGCCCGGCACGCGCTCGAACAGCAGATCCCACACGCCGTGTCCCAGGCGCAGCCCGCGCTGCTCGAACTTGCTGGGCATGCGCCATTGCGGGCGCGGCGCGTAGTCCCGCGCGGTGTTGCGCAGCGAGGCCTCGGCGCCCAGCACCCGCAGCATGTGCTCGGCGTAGTCCTGCCAGTCGGTCGCGCAATGCAGCAGCCCGCCGGGGCGCAGGCGCGAGGCCGCCAGCGCGACGAATTCCGGCTGGATCAGGCGGCGCTTGTGGTGACGCTTCTTGTGCCACGGGTCGGGAAAGTACACGTGCAGCGCGTCCAGCGAGGCCGGGGCGACCATGTCGCGCAGCACCTCCACCGCGTCGTGCTGCACGATGCGCAGGTTGCGCAGTCCTAGGTCGCGCACGCGCAAGAGCAGGGCGCCGACGCCCGGGGTATGCACCTCGACACCGATGAAGTCGCGCTGCGGCTGGGCCTGCGCCAGTTGCGCGGTGGCCTCTCCCATGCCGAATCCGACCTCTAGCACGCGCGGCGCGGCGCGTCCGAACACGGCGTCCCAGTCGGGAACCGCGGCTGCGTAGGGCAGCACCAGCTTCGGCCCGAGTTCGGCCAGCGCGCGGGCCTGCCCCGAGGTCAGGCGCCCGGTGCGCAGCACGAAGGAGCGCAGGCCGCGGTGCCGCACCGGCACTGAAGACGCGTCCGCGGCGGCTGGGTCGGGGGTTGAAGGGTCGGACATCGCGGTCACCCGCTGCAGGCGAAAAAAAACCGGCCGGGCCGGTCGGTTCGACGTGCCGACGCGAAGCTGCGCGCTGCGCGTGGGGATGTACTGGAGCGGGTGAAGGGAATCGAACCCTCGTATGAAGCTTGGGAAGCTGCCGTTCTGCCATTGAACTACACCCGCGAGAGGCGAGAGTTTACACGAGCCGAATCCGGGCTACAGCCCGTCAGCCCGTCAGCCCGTCAAAGGCGCTGCAGGCGTTCCAGCGCGGCGTCCAGCGTTTCGTCGCGCTTGGCGAAGCAAAAGCGCGCGCTGCGCCGCGTCAGGCGCGGCTGCGGCTCGAAGGCGGTCAGCGGGATTGCCGCGACGCCGACCTCGCGGGTCAGCCAGCTGCAGAACTCGGCTTCCGGCAGGTCGCTGACCGCGGAGTAGTCGACGCACTGGAAATAGGTGCCTTCGCAGGGCAGCAGGCGCAGCCGCGTGGACGCCAGCCCGGCGCGGAAACGGTCGCGCTTGGCCTCGTAGAAGCGCGGCAGGTCCAGGTGCGCCTCGGGGTGCTCGCGCAGGTAGGCGGCCAGCGCCCACTGCATCGGTGTGTTGACGGTGAACACGTTGAACTGGTGCACCTTGCGGAACTCGGCGCTGAGCTCGCGTGGCGCCGCCACCATGCCGACCTTCCAGCCGGTGGCGTGGTAGGTCTTGCCGAAGCTGGACACGACCAGGCTGCGCCCGGCCAGCAGCGGCTCGGCGGCGGCGCTGGCATGGCGGGCGCCGTCGTACACCATGTGCTCGTAGACCTCGTCGCTGATCAGCACGACGTCGGTCGCGGCCAGCAGCTGCCCGAGACGGTGCATGTCCTGCGCGCTCCACACGCGGCCGCTGGGGTTGTGCGGGGAGTTGACCAGCATGGCCCGGGTGCGCGGGCCCAGCGCGGCCGCGATGGCCGCGAAATCGGGGCCGAAATCCGCGTCCAGGGGCACGCAGCGTGCGATGCCGCCGGCCAGTTCGATGGCCGGAAGGTAGCTGTCGTAGGCGGGCGTCAGCACGATCACCTCGTCACCCGGATGCACGACCGCCAGGATCGCCGTCAGCAGCGCCTGCGTGGCCCCGGCGGTGATCGTGATCTCGTCGGCGGGGTCGTAGCGGCGGCCGTGCAGCGAGTCGATCTTGTCGCTCAGGGCCTCGCGCAGCGCCGCCACGCCAGCCATCGGCGGGTACTGGTTGTGGCCGCCATGCAGCGCGCGCGTGACGGCGTCGAGCAGCGCCGCATCGGGTTCGAAGTCCGGGAATCCCTGGCCGAGGTTGATCGCCCCGCAGGACTGGGCCAGCGCCGACATCACGGTGAAGATGGTCGTGCCGACCTGGGGCAGGCGGCTGCGCGGGGCGCCGCGAGTGGGCGCGGGGATGCTCAGGCTCATCGGGAGGGCTCCGTGGCGGCGGGGACCCGCCATCTACCCCTACTATTGGACTACAAGCCGCCGAGCCGCGTTCCTCCGCCATGTCCGTGCCGCATTCATCTGATTCCCCGCCGGCCTTGCGGGGTCTTGCTCCGGTGGCAGGCCCTGGCACGCGCCTGCTGCTGCTGGGCAGCTTCCCCAGTGAGGCGTCGCTGGCTGCCGCGCAGTACTACGCGCACCCGCGCAACCAGTTCTGGCCGCTGCTTTCGCGGCTGTTCGGCGTCGAGCTGCGCGCGATGCCCTACGCGCAGCGTCTGCTCGAGGTGCAGCGCCGCGGCCTGGGCATCTGGGATGTCTACGCGGCCTGCGAGCGCGAGGGCAGCCTGGACTCGAACATCCGCCAGGCGCGCGCGAATCCGCTGGCCGAACTCGTGGCGGACCTGCCGCGGCTGCGCGGCATCGCCCACAACGGCGGTGAGTCGGCACGTTCGATGCGCCTGACCCGCGGCCTGGCAGCGCATTGCTGGCGCCTGCCGTCGAGCAGCCCGGCCAATGCCTCGTGGAGCTTCGAGCGCAAGCTCGCCGCGTGGCGCGAAGTGTTCGCGCAGTGCGGCCTGCTTTGACGCCCCGGGCCACGCCAGCCGGCCCACCTGGCCGGGACCGGGCGCCGGGCTTCCTGCGCGCGGCCGCGTCGTTCTACACTGGGCGCATGCCACCGCGTCCGTCTCCCGAGCCCGCGCCGGCCGCAGCCCCGGCCGCTCCTGCGGCGTCGCCGGCGCGCCGCGCGCTGCGCGGTCCGCTGCAGTGGCGCG
Organism: Pseudomonadota bacterium; assembly: GCA_021792835.1. Taxonomy (GTDB): domain Bacteria; phylum Pseudomonadota; class Gammaproteobacteria; order Burkholderiales; family Burkholderiaceae_C; genus Thiomonas_A. The sequence continues at coordinate 6,555 of JAJYTY010000133.1, read as the reverse complement.
AGGTGCTCCACGAATTGTTCGAGGATGCCTGGATCGACCAGGAAAACCTGCACCGTGGGCTCGACCGCTGCGCGCATTCCTCGGCGAGGCTGCACGCGCTGCAGCGCATCGCGGCCGCCTCGCTGGCGCGCAAATCCGATGCCAAGCTGCTCGACCTCGAGCTGCTGAGTTCGTGGCTTGCCGAGCGCGCGGGCCTCGAGCTGCTGCGCATCGATCCGCTGAAGGTGGACATCGGGCGCGTCGGCGACCTGCTGTCACGCAACTACGCCGAGCGTCACCGCATCCTGCCGGTGTCCGCCGACGCGCAGGGCGCGGTGATCGCCACCGCGGAGCCCTTCGACATCGGCTGGCTCCCGGAGCTGGAGCGCATGCTGCGTCGGCCGATCCGCCTGGTGGTGGCGAATCCGGCCGATATCGCGCGCTACACCGCGGAGTTCTTCAGCCTGGCCCGCTCGGTCCGGGAGGCGCAACGCGACGGCGCGCTTGCGCCGGGCGGCGCCAACCAGTTCGAGCAGCTCGTCGAGCTCGGGCGCAGCGGGCGCGCGATCGACGCCAACGACGCCGGCATCGTGCAGGTGGTGGACTGGCTGTGGCAGTATGCATTCGAGCAGCGTGCCTCCGACATCCACCTCGAGCCCAGGCGCGACCTCGGGGTGATCCGTTTTCGCATCGACGGGCTGCTGCACGTGGTCTACCAGGTCCCGCCGTCGGTGATGAACGCGATGACCAGTCGCATCAAGCTGCTCGGGCGCATGGACGTGGTCGAGCGCAGGCGTCCGCAGGACGGGCGCATCAAGACCCGCAGGCCCGACGGCGACGAGGTCGAGCTGCGCCTGTCGACCCTGCCCACGGCTTTTGGCGAGAAGCTGGTGATGCGCATCTTCGACCGCGACGTCGTGCTGCGCGAGTTCGCCGCGCTGGGCTTTCCGGCCGCGGAGTCGGCGCGCTGGGAGGAGCTCACGTCGAGGCCGCACGGCATCGTGCTGGTCACCGGGCCCACCGGTAGCGGCAAGACGACCACGCTGTACTCCACCCTCAAGCGCCTGGCCACCGACGAAGTCAATGTGTGCACGGTGGAGGACCCGATCGAGATGGTCGAGCCCGCCTTCAACCAGATGCAGGTGCAAAGCGGACTCGACCTGGGTTTCGCCGACGGCCTGCGCGCCTTGATGCGCCAGGACCCGGACATCATCATGGTCGGGGAAATCCGCGACCGCGAGACCGCCGAGATGGCCGTGCAGGCCGCGCTCACCGGGCATCTCGTGCTGTCGACCCTGCACACCAACGACGCAGCCGGGGCCATCACGCGCCTCATCGAGCTCGGCGTCGCGCCCTACCTGCTCGGAGCGACGCTGCTGGGCGTGTTGGCGCAACGTCTGGTGCGCACCCTGTGCCCGCATTGCCGGCAGCCCGACGAGGGCTTCGACCAGGGCAGTTTCGAGGCGGCCGTCGCGCCCTGGAGGCCCAGCGCGCAGGTGCGCCCGTGTCGCGCGGTGGGCTGCCTGGAATGCCGCAACACCGGCTACCTGGGGCGCGTGGGCCTGTACGAACTGCTGGCGGTGAGCCCGGCGCTGCGCACCCTGATCGGCGACGCCGCGGCACTGGATGCCCTGCGCGCGCAGGCCGTGCGCGACGGCATGCGTCCGCTGCGCCTGGCCGGGGCGCTGAAGGTCGCCGGGGGTCTGACCGCGCTGGAGGAGGTGCTGCGCGCGACTCCGGCGCCGCAGGGCTGAGTCGTCGTGGAACAGCGGATGCAGGCGGCCTATGCGCGCTGGGAGGCGGCGGATGCCGCCGGGCCGCGACTGCGCATCGGCGGCGCCTGGACCGTGCGCGAGCTGTCCGAGGCGCCGGCTGCCGCGGCGCCGGCCGGAACCCGCGGCGTGCGCCTGCTTGCCGACCCGCAGGACCTGCGCCTGGACACGGCCGGAGCGCGCCTGCTGCTGCAGCGCATCCGCGAACTGCGCGCGGCCGGCATCGAGGTCGACTGCTCGCAACTGCCGGACTCCGCGGCGCGGCTGCTGCGCCTGGTCGACGAGCGCGCGCTGGAGCTGCCGCTGGTCGGGATCCCGCCCCATGCGGGCCTGCTGGGCGACATCGGCCGTGGCACGTTCGCCGGACTGCGCGCGGGGCGCGACTTCCTCGCCATGCTGGGCGAGACGATCTGGCTGGGCGCGCCGCTGCTGCTGCACCCGCGGCGCGTGCGCTGGCGCGAGGTCGCCGCCGAGCTGGAGGCGGGCGGTCTGCACGCGGTGGGCATCGTCGCGCTGCTGTCCTTCCTGATCGGCATGGTCATGGCCTACCAGGGCGGAGCGACGCTGGCGACCTACGGCGCCAACGTGCTGATCGTGAACCTGGTGGCCATCATCACGCTGCGGGAGATGGGGCCGCTGCTGGCGGCGATCCTGGTCGCCGGGCGTACCGGATCGTCCTACGCGGCGCAGCTGGGAACCATGCGCATCACCGAGGAGATCGACGCGCTGCGCGCGCTGGCGCTGTCGCCGTTCGAGATGCTGGTGCTGCCCAGGGTGCTGGCACTGGTCGTCGCGCTCCCGCTGCTCGCCTTGCTGGGCGACGCCATGGGCCTGCTCGGCGGAGGCATGGTCGCCTCGCTGGGATTCGGTGTGCCGTGGCGGGAATACCTGCTGCGAATTCCGCAGGTGGTCGACGTGCGCACCTTGATGCTCGGGCTGCTGAAGGCCCCGGTGTTCGCCGTGGTCATCGCCCTCGTCGGGTGCATGCAGGGGCTGCGCGTGCGCGGCAGCGCGGCGGCGGTGGGGCGCGCCGCCACCAGCGCGGTGGTGCAGTCGATCTTCCTGGTCATCGTCATCGATGCCGCTTTCTCGGTGCTCTACCAGATGCTCGGCCTATGAAGGCCTTCGACGTGAGCCGAGCCGACGACTGCGTGCTGCGCGCGCGGGGCATCGCCAACCGCTTCGGCGACACCCGCGTGCACGAGCAGCTCGACCTCGACCTGCCGCGCGGATGCATCATGGCGCTGGTCGGCGGTTCGGGCAGCGGCAAGTCCGTGCTGCTGCGCACGCTGACCCTGCTGCGCGAACCCCAGGCAGGGACGCTGGAGCTGTTCGGGGAGCAGGCGCTGACGGCACCGCCGCAACGGCGTACCCTGCTGCGCACGCGCATCGGCGTGCTGTTCCAGGGTGGGGCGCTGTTCACCGGCCTGAGCGTGCTGGAGAACGTGGTGCTCGCGCTGCGCGAGCATTCGGCGCTGGCGCCGCGCTGCATGCCGGAGGTGGCGATGCTGAAGATCGGACTGGCCGGACTGCCGGCCGACGCGGCCCACAAGTACCCGTCCGAGCTGTCCGGCGGCATGGTCAAGCGCGCCGCGCTGGCGCGTGCGCTGGCGCTGGACCCCGAGCTGCTGGTGCTCGACGAGCCGACCTCCGGGCTCGATCCGGTGGCGGCCGCGGACTTCGACGAATTGATCGCGCAATTGCGGGATCTGCTCGGGCTCACCGTGTTGCAGGCGACCCACGATCTGGATTCGATCTGGCATGGCAGCGATCTGGTGGCGTTCCTTGCGCGCAAGCGCGTGCTGGCGGTGGGAAGTGCGGGGGAGTTGGCCGAGCGCGATGAACCCGAACTGATCGAGTATCTCCGGCATGGACGCTCGGCCGGCTTCCTCGCCCGTGCGCGCGACGCCGCGCCGCCCGCCGAGCTATGCTCGGGCCACGCCCCTGGCGGCGGCGAGGGCTCCTGAATCCGCGTCTCGCCCAAGCCACGCGCATCCCACCCGACGATGGAATCCAAGGTCAACTACACGGCAGTCGGCGCCTTCGTCATCGCCTTGATGATGGCGCTGGCGGGTGCCGTGTGGTGGCTCAGCAGCGCCGAGCGCCGCAACGACACCACCACCTACCTGATCTACGCCACCGACAACGTCAACGGCCTCAACCCGGCCAGCGAGGTGCTGTACCGTGGGGTCAACGTCGGCCGCGTGAGGTCCATCGAGATCGATCCGGGCAACCCGGCGCTGGTGCGCATCGCGGTGGCCATCGAGAGCAGCGTGCCGGTGCGCACCGACGCGGTGGCGCAGCTGATGCCGCGCGGCGTCACCGGGCTGTCCGTGATCAACCTCGGTGGAGGGCATTCCTCGCAGCCGCTGCTGCCGCAGCCCGGGCACCGCTACGCCGTGATCCGCTACGTGCCGTCGGTGTTCTCGCGCCTCGAGGGCGGACTCAACAGTGCGACCGTGATCTTGTCGAAGATCGCGAACCGTCTCGACGAACTGCTGAGTCCGGCCAATGTGCGCGCGATCAGCGAGACCTTGCGCCACATCGATCGCACCGCCGCGGTGATCGACGCACGGCGCGACGACATCGGGGCCACGCTGCGGGATCTGCGGCGCAGCAGCCGCGAGCTGGCGGCCATGGGCGCCCAGGGGCAGCGCCTGGGCGAGCATGCCGACGTGGTGCTGGGGCAGGTGCAGCGCAGCGCGCAGGCGGCGCAACAGAGCCTGGACGAGCTCGACAAGGTGGCGCAGCAGTGGCAGCGTGCCGGCGGCAGCGCCGCGCGGCTGGGCGACGCGGGGACGCAGGCAGTGCATCAGTTCCAGTACCGCACGCTGCCCGAGTTCGATCGCCTCGGCGGGCAATTGCAGCGCCTGAGCCGGCAGCTCAGCGATCTCGGGCACAGCCTGCAGCACAACCCCAACCAATTGCTGTTCGGGGCGCCGCCGCCGCCGCCCGGGCCGGGAGAGCATTGAAGCCATGAACAAGTCCTCCTGCATGCGCAGGCGCCTCGTGCGCGCGACGCTGGGCGGCCTGTGCGCGCTGTCGCTGGCGGCGTGTGCGCTGCCGCGGGTGACCCAGCGTCCGGCGCAGACCGAGTACCGGCTGCTGCCGCCGAGCGTGCGACAGGACGCCGCGCGCCTGCATCCGGTGGTGCTGCGCGTGGGAGGGGTAGGTGCCGCGCCCGGACTGGGCGGCGTGGCCATGCTGTACAGCGAGCAGCCGCTGCAGTTGATGCCGTACCGCGACAGCCGGTGGGTCGCGCCGCCGGCCGACATGATCGCCTCGGCCTTGCGCCAGGCGCTGGCGCGCCAGCCGTGGGTCGCCGCGGTGCAGGGCGACGCCATGTCGGGGCGCGCCGGCTGGTCCGTCGATTGCCATCTGGACAGGCTGGAACACGACGTGTACGCGCGCAGCGTGCGCCTCGGACTGAGCTGTCAGTTGCTCGACGTGCGCAACGGGGATCTGGCCGCGGCGTGGGATTTCGACGCCTCGCATGGCGTCGCGCGGCAGGACGCGGCGGGTTACGCGCAGGCCACGCAGGACCTGCTGGACCGCGCGGTGTCGATGGCGCTGCGCCATACCGCGCGCGCCTTGCTGGCGGTGCAGGAGTCGGGGGCGGCGCGCGCCGTGCAGCCGGATCGGGCGCGCTGAGCGTCCTCAGGCCTGTTCGGCAATCAGGCGCACCAGCGCCGGGCCGTAGGTGTCGCGCTTCTTGTCGCCGACTCCGGAGATGCTGCGCAGCGCGTCGAGATCGCGCGGGCGCGACGCCGCGATCGCATGCAGCGTGGCGTCGGGAAACACCACGTAGGCAGGCACCCCGTGCTCGCGCGCGACCTCGGCGCGCCACGTGCGCAGGGTCTCGAACAAGGCCGCGTCGGCGGGCTGCGCAAGCAGCACCGGCTTTGCCGCCGACGCGCCGCGGCGCCGACGTGCCGCGGCGGGCGCCTGGCGGCGCAGGCTGACGCGCCGCGTGCCGCGCAGCACCTCGCGGCTGCCGTCGGTCAGTCGCAGCACGTTGAAGTGCGCCGAGTCGACCTCCAGCAGATGCTGTGCCACCAGCTGGCGCAGCAGCACCCGCCAGTCCTGCTCCGGCCAGTCGGCCCCGATGCCGAAGGTCGACAGGCTCTCGTGCCCGAAGCGCAGCACCTTGTCGCCACTCTTGCCGCGCAGCACGTCGATCACGTGGGTCGCCGCGAAACTGATGCCGCTGGCCTGGCGGCAGCGATACACCGTGGACAGCAGCTTTTGCGCGGCCTCGGTGGCATCGACCATTTCCGGCGGCTGCAGGCAGTTGTCGCAATTGCCGCAGGGCTGCGAGGTCTCGCCGAAGTACGCCAGCAGACGCACGCGCCGGCAGTCCGCCGCTTCCGCCAGCGCCAGCATCGCGTCGAGCTTGGCGGTCGACAGGCGCTTGTGCGCGTCGTCGGCCTCGCCGAGTTCGATCAGGCGGCGCTGCTGCACCACGTCGGCCAGCCCGTAGGCCATCCAGGCCTGCGCCGGCAGCCCGTCGCGGCCGGCACGTCCGGTTTCCTGGAAGTAGCCCTCGATGGAGCGCGGCATGTCCAGGTGGGCGACGAATCGCACGTCGGGCTTGTCGATGCCCATGCCGAAGGCGATGGTCGCCACCATCACGACCGCGTCCTCGTCGAGGAAGCGCCGCAGGTGCCGCGAACGGGTCTCGGCGGCGAGCCCGGCGTGGTAGGGCAGCGCCTTGATGCCCTGCGCGGCCAGCAGCGCGGCCACTTCCTCGACGCTGTTGCGCGACAGCGCATACACCACGCCGCAGTCGCCGGCGTGCTCGTCG